>VBGS01000100.1:8788-12964 GCA_005889445.1 Chloroflexota bacterium | reverse complement strand
TCGTCGAGGCGCACGATCCCTCCAGCGTCATCCGCTAGCCGGAGCGTCTGCGATTTCTCGTGCGCGAGCGGCGCGACCGTGCGGTGGACGCTCTCGAGCGTTTCGCGCAGATCGAACTCACTCGGTTGGAGCTCCATCCTGCCGGCCTCGACCTTCGACAGATCCAGGATGTCGTTCACCAGACGAAGGAGATGCTCGCCTGATCCTCGGATGTCGCTCAGGTACTCGCGCTGCTTGTCGCTCAGGGTGCCCGCCATCCCTCCGAGGAGGACATCAGAGAAGCCGTTGATGGAGTTCAGCGGGGTGCGAAGCTCGTGGCTCATATTCGAGAGGAACGCGCTCTTGTGGAGGCTCGCCGCCTCGATCTGCCGGTTTGCCTGGGCGAGCGCCCGGCGCTGTCGCGTCTGCGCCTCGACGGCGCGCGCGATGAGGAACGCGCCGACGACGAGCACCGCGACGAGAACGTATCGCGCCACCGCGAGCTGCCCGAGAACTCCGTCGATCTCGCGGTCGACCGTTGAGGTGTCCCGGACCAGGATGACCGACCAGCTCGTTCCGGAGACCGGTGCGCTGGCGATGAGCCTCGTTCCGCCCGCCACCGGATCGACGGCCCCCGACCGTGCGACCGCGGGCGAAGCCGGACCGACAAGCTGCACGAATGGATCGCCGCTCAGATCGAGCAGCGGCAGCGAGATCGGCGCGCGCGCCCTGCCAACCAGCCGCCGCTCCCGATCGATGATGTAGGCATCGTCGCCGGGCGTCAGATATGCCGCGGCGGCATCGGCAAACGTGCGGGCGAAGTCGAGCTCCGCGACGATCATCGCGGACGCGAGTGTCGACGCGGTCTGCGGGTCTCCGGGGATCGGGGCCTGGACCGAAGCGCTGATGCGCGCTCCCGTCGGGACGGCGGGGCTGTCGGCGTAGACCTCGCTCAGAGCGCCCGTGCCAAGGACGCCGAAGACCGGGCTCACCGCCGGGTGATCGGCCAGATCGGAGATCCGGCGCCCGACAAGTCCTGTGTCGGCGGGCGATGCCACCACGATCGGGGCGGCGACGATCGAGTCCGCCTGCCCACGGACAGCGATGTACGCGCGGGCCACGTTGCGCACGTAAAGGCGCTGCACCGCGTCGCTGAGCGCTTGCAGCGTCGCGAGGTCGCTTCGCTGGACCGCGAGAGCGATCGGACTCACATCGGGCCGCGGGTTTTGGGTCAGCGTGACGAGGGTCGAACGGATGAGTCCGAGACGATCGCGTAGATTGCTGGCTACAACATCCGCGCCGCGCGACGCGCTCTCCTGCTGTGCGGCCTGAAGGCGCGCCCGAGTGTCGTTCTCAGATGCTTGGCCCAGGACGAGCAGCGGCAGTGCGATGAGCAGAGCGGTGAGCGCCACGAGCAGCCAGGGACGGCCAAGCAGCACATCGCCCCAAGCGCGCTGGCCCTTCCCCACGGCCCGCACGGACACGGCGGAATAGTGGATTGGGCGTCAAGCGTGTCGGCGCGTTACGCGGGGAGATCGACTCGCAGATTCCAGGGACCGGCTCGCGGAGAATCAACGATCGGCCGGAATCCGCTTCCCGGTACAAAGACCAGCGGCGCGGCGGTCTTCATCACGGTGCTGTGACGTGCACGATGCCAGCGCCGGACATGGAATTACCGGTGTCCGCTAAGCCAAACGCGACAACGCTGATCAGCTGGTAGTAGCCCGAAGCGGCTGAGGGCGGTACCAGCAACTGCTGATCGATGGGTCTGCCGATGAGCATGTCGGCCTCGGCCACTCCGGTTGCGACGACGGTGCCCGGGACGCTTACCGGACAGGTCCGCGCTGAGGCCGTGGATGACTTCACGTCCGCGACTGTTGGGAACGGCCCGACGAGGGCGGCGCAGAGCCGAGCCTTCTCATCCGAGCGTTCCACGGCTTGCCCTGCTCGGAGATCCTCGGTCGGCCCAGCGAGGCTGTACTGATAGATGGTGTGCGTTACGGCCGGCGGCTTCGTGGTACATGCTCCGGCGACGGCAGTGAGGACGAGCGCGAAGGCGCCGAGTGCTCGACTCACATCATCAGTATCCCGTCGCACGCAATGAAGGGTCATTCATGCGCGGACTCGACAAGCTCGTTGAGCACCGCGCCGAGCCGCTCTCCCAATGCGACATCGGCCCGAACGATCTCGGCCGCGAAGCTTCGAGCCACAGCGGCGAAAGCGCGCTGAAGCTCCTCACGATCGAGCCTGCGAACGAGCGCTTCTTCGAGCGGACGCGTCACCGCCGCGGGGAGTTGATCCATCCCGCGGCCTTCGCGCGCAGGCAGACCATGACGAAGGCACGCGAGGGCGAGCACCTGGTCCCGCATCGCGCTCACCATGTACTCGGCCTGCCACAGCCTGCCGCGCGCGATCGACGATCTCGCGTGCAGCGCGTAGAGCCACGCCCATCCGATGAGCGACTCCGCCGTCGGCGGCGCGCCGTACGGCAGCTCGACGGCGGCCCCGAAGATGAGCCGAAAGCTCGGCGCCCGCGCGCCGAACTCGGCCGCCGGCGCGAAGGCGAGATCGACCTGCAGCGTGTTCCTCAGGAGGAACACCCGATAGATCCACGATCCGGCGGTCACATCCATGTGGTGCTGCGCGCCGTGCTCGCGGTACATGCGCTCGGTCCAGTCTCCGACCACACCTGTGATCTGCGCAGCGTCTGTGACCCCGAATGCGAGATCGATGTCCGACCAGCGATCGAGGTTGTCGAGCGCGGCGGACCCCGTGATCGCGCCACCGCTGATGCGCGGATCGCGCGACGCGGCGGCGAGGAGATCGTCACGAAGCCCCTCGCGCTCCTCCGGCGAGAACATCAGCGCAATTTTTCTAACACTGCGCGACGCGCCGAGCGCCGTGCCCCTACTGTCACGTGGTGAGCCGCCGTGGGTGGCTGCTCTTCGTGGCGATGGCGTTCATCTGGGGCATCCCCTATCTGCTCATCAAGATCGCCGTCGCGGAGATCAGTCCCATCACACTCGTCTTCGCACGCACCGCGCTCGGTGCGCTCCTGCTGCTGCCGCTCGCGCTCGCCCGCGGCGGGTTCCGGCCGCTGCTCGCTCGCTGGCCGATCCTCCTTCTGTACACCTCGGTCGAAGTCGCGATCCCGTGGGTGCTCCTCTCGCACGCCGAGACGCGGCTTTCGAGCTCGCTCAGCGGTCTGCTCATCGCGGGTGTGCCGCTGGTCAGCGCGCTGGTGCTGTGGGTCTTGGGCTGGAGCGACCGGCCAGACCTGCGGCGCATCCTCGGCCTTCTGCTCGGGTTCGCCGGCGTCGCGGCTCTCGTGGGTCTGGACGTCTCGGCGGACGATCTCCTCGCCGTCGTCGAGGTCGGCCTCGTCGTCATCGGGTACGCGCTCGGCACGATCATCATCGTCCGCATGCGCGACCTTCCTTCGGTCAGCGTGATCGTCGCGTCGCTTGCGATCACCGCCGCGGTCTATGCGCCGTTCGGCCTGACGCAGCTCCCCACTCACGCTCCATCGCCGCAGGCGATCGCCGCGGTGATCGGCCTGGGGGTGATCTGCACGGCGCTGGGCTTCATCGTGTATTTCGCGCTTGTCGGGGAGGTCGGCCCGAATCGCGCCACGGTCATCACCTACTTCAATCCGGCGGTGGCGATCGCGCTCGGGGTACTGGTCCTCCATGAGACGCTGACGGTCGGGATCGCGATCGGTTTCGTGATGATCGTGCTCGGCTCGTTCGTCGCGACCGGCCGCTCGACCCACGCGGTCGAGACGCCGCCGCTCCGCGAACGAGAGCCCGCCTGACCTGGCGCCCTAGGGCCGAGCGCGCACCTCGATCGTCCCGTCGGCCGCGGTCCGCACCTCGAACGCGGGCTCACCGAACGTGGCCGGTCCGCCGTGCACTTCCGCATCCTTGACGCAGAACCGTGATGCGTGCCAGGGGCACTGGATCTCGCAGCGATCGCGTCCCACCCAGGTTCCCTCGTTGAGCGGACCGCCCGCATGCGTGCAGGTGTTGCCCATCGCGTAGATCGCGCCGTCCAATCGGGTGATGAAAACGTCGAAGCCAGATTTCGTCTTGGCGACGACCGGCTTGCGATCCTCGAGCGCCTTCTCGGCTACCCCGAGATTCGCCCATTTCGTCGGCGCCTGTGACCATGCCTGACGGTTCACCTCGGTCCCGTACC
>VBGS01000100.1:0-8769 GCA_005889445.1 Chloroflexota bacterium | reverse complement strand
GGGCCCCCGCCGATCCGCAGCCAAAGCGAGACCACGAAGAAGATCGAGGCGCCGACCATGAGCAGCCCGTGGAGCATCCCGGTCCGCCGCTCCTCGCCGTAGGTCGCGTTCCAGTCGGTCAGACCCGAGACGATCGAGACGAGCGACGTCGCGAAGGACCCGATGAGTAGGAAGTCGGCAGCTCGCAGAAGCCCTGGCTCGCGCGTCAGCAGGAACAGAACATCGACGGCGGCCGTAGCGGTGTAGCCGCCGATAGTGAGGTCGGTGACCGCCGGATGGAGCGGGTGATGCAGCGGCCAGGTGCCGTGGAGCAGCGTCTTGATCGGATGGGTTCCGGGGATCTTGTAGAAACCGGTGACGATCGCGCCGAAGAAGTCCGCGAACGGATCGAGCCATTTCCAGTTCCGGACCACCGCGTGACCGGCGGTATTCCGAGGGCTGCCCACGCCGCCATTCTTGCGCAAATGTGGAGGTGACCAGTGATGCGTTCACGGTTATCGCAAGTCGAGAAGCGCTTCATTGCCCGAGCGCGCGTTTGTCGCGTGGGTTCCGTCGATCGCCAGGGTCAGCCCCACGTCGCACCGCTCTGTCACGCCTTCGATCCGGCGACCCGGACTGCCTACGTGGCGACCTCGGGGTTGACGGCGAAGAACCTTCGCGGGCGGCACCGCGCCTCGATCGAGTGCGACGACTATTTCGAAGACTGGGATCGGTTGCGAGGGCTGGTCGCGCTCGCGCGCGCCAGGGTCGTCCGCGGCGGGAGCGAGCTGAAGCGCGCACGCGTGTTGCTGCGCCGGAAGTTCGAGCAATACCGCGACGAGGAGTTCGCTGAGGTCATTGCCCTGCGCATCGAGAGCGTGACGTCCTGGGGTC
Organism: Chloroflexota bacterium; assembly: GCA_005889445.1. GTDB lineage: Bacteria > Chloroflexota > Limnocylindria > P2-11E > P2-11E > 3-1-20CM-2-70-9. The sequence goes on along the minus strand of VBGS01000100.1, from coordinate 7,896 downwards.
TTTAGCGGACGCGCGTCTCGACGAGCAGGATTTCCGCGCCGGTGGAGCCGGCCTGCAGATCGATCTCGCGCTCACCCGAGATCTTGGCCGCACCGCCCTCATCGAGAACCGGGCGCTCGAGTGACCCGTGGACGACGAAGAGGTATCCGCCGAACCCCTGGCGGAAGGTGTGCCGGACGTTTGCGCTCGGATCGAGCAGCCCGGCGTAGACCGCGGCGTCCTGATGGACGGTCACCGCGTCGGCCGCGCTTGGGGCGCCGTCCTGGCCGTAACCGGCCGCGGGAACGAGCACGAGCTTCAGAACGTTCCGGCGCGACGCGGCGCTAAAGGAACGCTGCTCGATCGACGGCTCGAGGTTGCGGCGCGACGGCATGATCCACATCTGGATGAAGCGCATCGGCTCGGTCTTGGAGCCGTTGCGCTCGGAGTGCTGCATCCCGGATCCGAGGGTCGCGCGCTGCACTGAGCCTGGCGGTAGGACTCCGCCGTTCCCTCGTGAGTCGGCGTGCTCGAAGGTGCCTTCGGCGACGTAGGTGATGCCCTCGATGTCGCGGTGCGGATGCATCGGCCAGGCTGCGCCCGGGACGAGGCGATCGTCGTTGAAAACGCGGAGGTCGCCGATCCCCATGTTGTGCTCGTCCGAGTACTGATCGAAGCTGAAGTGCCAGTTGGCGCTGAACCAGCCGCCTTCGGCATGGTAGAGCGAAGCGCGCGGGCGCAGAACGATCGTCATCGGGTAGCGCTGTCCTTAAGGGTTGTCGCAGACCACTCCACGATTCGGCGGGCGCGCTTGCACGCATCCTCGGCATCCGAGACCCTCGCGCCGCGACCTTCGTACTCGACAAGATTCTTTTTCTGTATGAGCGCGCTCAGCTGCTTGGCCCGCGCTTCGAATTCCTCGGCGCCCCGCCCCGCAGACCGGAGCAGCTCGGCTGCCGCTGCGTGGTTGGGATCGGTCGAGCGAAGCTGTGACAGACCGATCGTGACCGCGTCAGCTGCGCTGATCGCAGCGTGGATGGCGCAAAGCATCGCAGCATCTGGTCGATTGGCCGTCGCTGCTGTGTCGGCTTCGGCGAGAAATTGCATCGCCTTGCGAAGGTAGCTCGCCGCTTCGGATCGTTCGATCTTCGTGGTCTTACCCACGCTCGCGTCCCGAACGCTTCGACACGAGACGAATTCCGTGACCGATGACGCTCTTCCATGCCCCGCGTAGTTCGCGCTCTGGGATCGGTGTGGTCCGAACCAAGACCTGAGCCTTGTTGCCATAGCGAAGGCGGACCGCCTCCGAAATCGATTCGCTCGCCTGCTCGATCTGACGATCGGACGCACCGGGCCAAACGAGAGCAATGTCTATGTCGCTGGCAGCGGTGCCGCCATCTTCGGCGACGCTTCCGAAAAGGTAAGCATCCGCCGCCGACGGCGCATGCGCGGAGATCTGATTTCCGAGGAACGACAACAGGTCGCTTCGAGCGGCAGCTTCATGGCGAAAGAGACTACAGAGAGTCTCGCTCAAGACGTGCGACCGATTGAGCTCGTATGTGTCCGCGCGGCCGACCCGTGCCCGCCGGACCAGACCGTGGTCGGCGAGGTCGCTGAGCACAGCAAGCTCCAGGGGATGGTTGATCGCTGCGCGGCGCGCGATCTCTCGGCCGGTCGCAGCGTATCCGGCTGGCATCTCGCAGAGGGCCCGGACCACCGCCACGCGCGTTCGGCCGCCGAGGATGGCGTTGAGCGGCTGGCCAAAATCCATGGGTAGAAAACTTACCATATGGTGAGAAATCTCACCATTGGTGTATGGGCGCCAGGCTGTCGGTTAGACGACGGCTCCGATGTGCGGCTGCAGCTGCTGCATCAGCTTCTCCTTGGGCATGTAGCCCACGAAGCGCTGCGCTTCCTTGCCGTTCTTGAACAGGATCATCGTCGGGATCGCGCGGACGCCGAACCGACCAGCGGTGATGGGGTTCTCGTCGACGTCGAGCTTGGCGATCTTGACCCGACCGTTCTGCTCGGTCGCGATCTCCTCGAGCACCGGCGCGACCATGCGGCAGGGGCCGCACCACGTCGCCCAGAAATCCACGAGCACGGGCGTATCGGACTTGATCACGTCCGCCTCGAAGCTCTGGTCGCTCGTCACTTGCGGCTTACCCATTTGTATCGCTCCTAACTTCTTCGGCCGCAGCTTGCGGTCTTACCACCTAAACGCGAGCTGCTGGCCCATTTGTTCCACTGCAGGTTCAAGGCCCAGGACAGCCTCGAGGCCGTCCAGTGAGGAGTCTGGCCCCGTCGCCCATCCTCGTAAAGGCGCCCACTTTACGAACCGCCAGCCGCGCCGCCGAACAAGGTCCGAAACGGCCGGGGAACGGCGAAGCTTGAACTCCGCCAGGGGCCGCCGTTCGTCGGCGATCGCCAGAAAGCGAAAGACACGGTCCTCGTCGGGCACCGATTCGCCGATGGCTACGACGCTGCGGTGCAGCCTGGCCGTCCAGTCGAGCTGCCAGATGAAGACCATCTTGCCGCGCTCGTACCAGAGGACATCCACGGACTCGAGGACGTCGGCATGGAGCCCCGACAGCCGCGATACCGGATTTGAACGCTCGAGCTCGGTCATGACGTCCGCGAGCACCGTGCCGCGGTGTGCCTGGGCTTCGGGGAGAACGCGCCGCTGCAGATCGCGACCGACGTGGACCTTGAAGCCGAACCGGTGGCCAGCATCGACGAGCTGCACCGCGAGCAGCGTCTGATCCGCTTGGCGACGCGCCAGCGCGTCGCTGTCCCGTAGACGCCATCGCCCGTCATCAGCCTGCTGCCCGTACGCGGCGATGCAGCGCTCGACAAGCTCGCGGTCCGGCGTTTCGACATCGCGGAAGAGGCCGTACGCGCGTCGCAGCAGGGTGCGCGTGTCGACCTCCTTCGAAGCCGCGAGCAGCCCCCAGATCCCCCACTCGAGGCGGTCGTCGAGGGGCGTCACGTCCGTCGGCTGTGTCAGCGTGTAGAGGGTCGTGTCGTGGGCGTGCTCCGCGGCGGCGCCATCGAGGTCGATCTTCTCGATTCCCGAGCGTCGCGCGTCCGCCAGCGCCGACCGGAAGTGGTCGAGGAACACCTCGAGGTCTGACACCCCGCCGGCCCGCGAGAGCGTGAGCGGCGCGAGCAGCTTCCGTTTCGCCAGCGCTTCGAGCGTGACCGCGCCCGCTCGGTCGGTCCCGATCGGTTCGCCGCGGATGCTGATCGCCTCGCGGACCCCCTCCCGAATGGCGTCCTCGATCGCCGCTGGGTCGGCGCCAGGCTGGTCGCGCAGGAGCGGGACGTCGCGATCGAAGTCGCATATCGCGACGGCGCCGGTGGCGCTCGTGTTGGGGAGCCCGTCGCGCTGGTAGGTGATGCCGCGCAGCCGATACCCGGCGCTCGCTCCGGCGAGAGCGACCGCGGCCATCCGCTCCAGATCCGCATGCGGCACGTACACGACGGCGGGCGCCTCGGGTCGCGAGCCGCGATGCGCGTCGAGGAGGGCCGCGCGCATGGTGCGCAGCAAACGCTCCCGGGCGATCACCCGGCTCTCGCCGGCGTCAGCGAGCTTCGCGCTGCGCGCTCCCAGAAGCAGGACCGCCGCGACTGCCGACCATCCGCCCAGGCCGTCCTCGAGCGGCGCCTGGCAGATCACCAGATCGGCGTCACCGGCATCGAGTCCCAGCGCGGTCGCTCGACTGCGCGCGGGAGAGGGATGGTCGGCGAGCCAGCTCACGAGCTCACGGACGGTACGCTCGAATTCGAGCCAGACGTTCACTTCACGCGACTGCGCGGCCTGCGATCGCCGCGCCCGCCCCTTCTCGATTCGCAGCGGCGTGCCCCGGCCAGCGAGCGCGTTCATCCGGCTTCCGGCGACGACGACCTCGACGAGGGCGAGCACGAGGACGTCTCGCGCGGGCCCTTGGGTGAGCGCCGTTTCGATCGCGCGCAGCGTCGCCATGAGTGCGGTGATGTTCCGTGGCGTGTAGAGCGCCGCGGTGCTCTCGCCGAGGGCCTGCGCCGCCGCATCGCCGCCGAATCGCTCGACGAACTGCCAGTAGGCCATGCCGCGCTGCTCGAGCCGCTGGCTGGAGCGCTCGTCATCCTCGTTCGTCGGCTCGATGAGCAGAGCGCGGCCTTCCCGCGCGCAGATGCCGCACCGGAAGGCCTTCTTCGTCGGCGTCGACGCGTCCCGCTCCCAGAGGAACGCCTCGACGATGACCGGGCCGCGGCACGTCGCGCACGTCGATCCGTAGAGCTCGCGCATCGCGACGCGATGCGGCGTGCCAACGAGGACGCTCTCGCCGACACGATCGAGCGCGGCGAGGATGTCGTCGCTCGACGGCGCGAGCGCGACCACCGAGCGCGCCCATTCCCCAAGCGGATCACGCGAATGCGCGACGCCACGCCGGTCTGCGCGCTCGGCCGCGTCGGCAGCGGACCAGGGATACGCGAGCGGGTCGAGGACGACGCCGCGGCGCGGCGTGTAGGCCGCCGCGTAGACCTCGCCGAGCGCGGCGGGGAACGCGGTGCCGAAACGGTCGAGGGGACGAGGGAGAGGGAACGTCTCGAGCGGGACCATGGAGCGGACGCGCTCGGGCTGGCTCAAGGCAGGGTGAAGAGTACGGCCCTCCTGGCGTCCACGAGCGCCCCGACGACACGGCTGTCGCTCGACATCGTGAGGTCCTGCATCGTCCCGCCAGCGCCAAGCTCTTCGGCCGTCCCATCGGCGGGCGCGAACGCGAGGAGCCGATCGGTGCCGTCGAGCACGACCGCGCGCTTCGCGCCGACCAGGCGGCGCCCGTCCAGAAGGGGGGTCTTCCACTTCGTCATGCCGTCGCCACCGATCGCGGTGAGCGACGTCGGCTCGAGCAGGTACAGCGTCCCGTCGGGCGAGAACGCGAACTCGCGGACCGGCCCGGCGAGCCGCGCAAGCGTCTTCGGATCGGCGATCGCGAAGCGGAACGTGCCCTGATCGGTGATCGCCGCGGCGAACTTGCCGGCGTGATCGACGACCAGCGCGCGCCCCACGCCGGGGATGCGCGCGACCGCGCGAAGATCCGCGTCGATCCCCGGCCGGAACACCTCGACGTCGTAGGCGCCGCCGCTGGTCGTTCCGACGTACACGTCGCCGATGTCGCTCGCGGCGATCTGCGAGCCCGCCGCGGGGGTCACGATCGGGAAGGGCGCGCCGAGCGGCGAGCCGTCAGGCGCGCGGCCACCGATGACGCCGGGCCCGCCGGACACGTCGCCGGTCGGTCCCTTCGATCCCGCGACGAACAGCCGCGAGCCGGGCACGAAGAGCAGCTGGGTCGCGGCGCTGGTGAACCGCATGCCCGAGCCGACGAGCTGGCCCGACGGCACCGCGAGGAAGTTCACGACCTGGCCGCCGACCGCGAAGAACCTGGTGTCGTCCGAGAAGCCGAGCACGCTCATGCCCGCGAAGGACTGCGGGAGCGCCCGAAGGGTTCCGGTCGGACCGAAGAGGGCGGCGTACCCGTCGTCGCCACCGGTGACGATCCACGTGCCGTCGGGGCTCAGCGCGAGCCGACGGGAGGTGCCGTGCGTCTCCTGGACGCGGGAGGGCTCGCGCCAGAGCTCGATATCGGGGGCTGGCCCGCTTCGGGCGAACGAGTACGACGGCTCCTCGGTCACGACGGAGGTCATGCCCTGCTTTGTGAGGAGCGCCGAGAGCGCGTCAGCCGCCGGCCGGTCCGTGTACGGTCCGAGCCGGATCACGTACGGGGCGACCTGCGTGATCGTCGCGTTTGGCGGCGAGCCCATCGCGCGCACCGCCTGCTGCGCGTCGGCGACCGTCCCGAATGGACCGGCGGTCACGATGGAGCGCTTTTCGGATTTGGCCGCGACCACGTAGGAGACACCGCGCGCGATCGTCCCGTCCAGGCCGTCGTCCTTGGGCAGCGCGGCGGTCAGCTCGCGGAGCCGCTGCCATCCCGCGGTCACGTCCGCCAGGACACGCGCGAAGCTCGCCGGATCGCCGCCATCGGCGTATGCGACGCCGTCCTTGCTCAGGTCGGCGAGCCCGTCGGCCAGCGGGACGAGCTTGTCGCGCAGGGGACCGGCTCGGTCGACGGTCGCGGTGAGGACGTTGCCCGAGAACGCCGCGATCGCCCTGGCGTTGTCGCGGGCGACGGCGCCGTATCGCGACGGGGTGACCGTGCGCGTCTTCTCGGCGGCGAGCGCGCCGGCGACGCCATAGTTGTATGCCGAGTACTGCAGGAGGATCGCGCCGGCGTCGCGCGCCAGCTTCGCGGCCGCGTCCGCGTCGCGCGGCGAGATCGCCGGCTTTGTCACCGCGGGTTCCGTGCAGGAGGCGACAAACGCGAGGGCGAGGACGAGCGCGAGGATGCGGCGCACCGAAGCGCCGCTCACTCTTCGGCTTCGTCCTCCTGATCTTCATCGTCCTCGGTGTCGACCGCGAGCGGTTCCTCGCTGGTCTCCACCTCGTCGAGCGTCTCCTCGGCGACGGGCGTCTCCGCCTCCTCGATCTCTTCGGCCTCCTCGTCGTCCACGTCGTGTCCGTAACGGAAGAAGGTCCCGCGCACGTAGGCGCGCTCCTTCGTCTCGGCGACGCGGTGGTGGCCGGGGAACGAGATGCGGCTCGCGTTCTCGGCGCTCTGGAACACCTCGCGGATGGCGACACGCGCGTTCTGCGGATCGGTGCTCACGATCGCCGCGACGTACTGATTGCCGGTGCGGATCAGATCGATGAGCCGCCGTCCGACCTTCGGCTCGAGGAACCCGACGAGATCGCCGTCGCGCGCGTGGACCGCGAGGAGCCCTTCTTGCTCGCGCAGGTCAAGCTCGGCGCCAGGGCTGAACTTGGCGAGGACGTGGGTCGGCGCCGGGTTGATGAGCCGGAGGATGCCGGTCTTGCCCATATCCTCGATGAAGAGGCGTGGCTGCGTTCGCGTGGTGGTGGTGTTCGGCTTGGCCTTGTGCTCGAGGAGCGCGGCAACGCGCCCCTGATTGCGTATGGCGATCGAGTTGTAGGGCTCGGCCTTGAGGACCTCGGCGAAGCAGGCCCTGGCCTCTTCGAGACGGGACTGCTCGATGAACGCGCGGCCAAGCCGGTTGCGCGCCTCGACGTCGTCGGGAGCGCCTTCGAGGATCTTCTGGTTCAGCTCGACGGCGCGCGGCCAGTCGGCTTCGAGAGCCGCCGCGGTGGCTTGATCCGCGAGTGCGCGCGCGCGAACGCCGATCTCGGTCTTCGGTGGCACGGACTTCCTCCAGCGCGCGAGGGTACGCCCGGAGCGGGCGATCTGGGATGTAGGAATTGTACCGGTTAGGCTTTCGGCTCGTGCCGTACCTGTCGGAAATCCAGCACCGCAGGATCATCGAACCGAACGGCAACGAGGTGGGGAAGCTCGCGGATGTCGCCCTGGTGCCGCAGGGCCAGTTTCCCGCCGCCCAGTGGGCGATCCTGGCGACACCCGCCGGCGAGAAGACCATCAGATGGGCCGAGCTCGCCCCTGAGATCGGTCACTTCCGCCTCCGGAGCCGTCTCGACAGCACACCAACCGCGACGCTGCCGCCGGAGGCGCTGCGACTCGCGCGCGACCTGCTCGACAAGCAGATCGTCGACACGCACGGCGCGAAGGTCGTCCGCGTGAACGATCTTCAGCTTTCCGAGGTGGACGGGCAGCTCCGTCTGGTGGGCGCGGACGTGGGCCTTCGTGGGCTGCTGCGGCGCGTCGGCGCCGAAGGCGTCGCCGAGCGGGTGGCCGGTCTGGCCGGACGCAAGCTCCCGCGCGGGATCATCCCGTGGCACCTCGTCGAGCCGCTCGAGACGGCGTTGACGCAGACGCAGCCGGCCGCGGTGCGTCTCACGATCCCGCATCAGAAGCTCGCGCTGCTCCATCCCGCGGACAT
>VBGS01000099.1 GCA_005889445.1 Chloroflexota bacterium | reverse complement strand
CGAGGGCACGATCGAGAACGAGCACCTGCGAGTCGACGTCGAGACCGACGGAAGTTTCTTCGTGACGACGAAGGCGAGCGGCGCGCGGAGCGGGCGCATGAACACGCTGCTGTCGGAGGGCGACCGTGGCGACGAGTACACCTATTCATACGCGGGCCCCACCGTCGGCTCGGAGGGGACCGCCGGACGGCGCCGCGCGGCGGTCGTCGGCGACCGCGCGACGGTCATCGTCGAGTTCGATCTGCGTCTTCCACAGGGCCTTCGCGGCGACCGCCTCGCTCGCTCGCCCGAGCTCGTTGCTTGTCCCGTGCACGTCGCGGTCTCGCTCGATGCGGGTGCCCGCCGGGTCGACGTCGCGCTCGTCCTCCGCAACGAAGCGCGCGACCATCGCCTCCGCGTGCTCTTCGAGACCGGCACGCGCACGCTCACTCACGTCGCCGGCGCGGCCTTCGCGGTCCTCGAGCGTCAGAACCGGCTTCCGATACGTCGCAAGTGGATCGAGCCCGCGACCGCCGACGCCTGCCTCCACGACATGGTCGCGGTCTCCGGCCCGACGCGCGGCCTCGCCGTTGGCGTCGACGGGCTGCGCGAATACGCGGTGCTCCACGACGGCGCCACGATCGCGATCACGCTGCTTCGCGCGGTCGGATTCCTCTCGCGAGGCGACCTGCCCGAGCGGCGCGGGCATGCCGGCCCCGAGCTGGAGACGCCGTCGGCGCAGTGCATCGGCGAGCGCACCTACCGCTACTGCGTGGTGCCGCTCGACGACCACGTCGACCTCGCGGCCGCGTCGCGGTCGATCCGTGAGTGGCTCTCTCCGCCACTGCTCGTTCGCGGCGACGGCACCCCGCGCATGCTCGTCGCGTTCGCGCGCCCTCCGACGGCGCTGACGATGACCAGCCTTCGCGCCGGTCCGGACGGCTCCCTGGTCGTCCGTATCGCGAACCCGACCCAGGACGAGGCGGTCGCGACGCTCCGTTTCGCACGGCAGATCGCTTCAGCGCGATCGGTTGACCTTCGGGAGGGCGAGCCTGACCTCGGACACATCGGTCTCGACGTCGTGCGGACCGCGGCGCCGCTCGATGCCGATGGCGATGCCGCGACCGTCCGGCTCCAGCCATACGAGATCGGGACCTGGCTGGTGCGGCTCGCCTGATACCTCGCTCGCACGAACGTGCGACAGGCCACGCAAGAAATGACGACACCACGCCACGCGTCCGGTCCGGTACGGTCCGGCCATGCCGAGGTCGATCGCCGCGCTGCTCGTCGCGTCCTCGCTGCTCGCTCTGGCCGGCGTTGCGTCGGCTGACGATGGGCCGCAGTACCACCGGACGACGCCGCGAGGCTCGTTCGGCCGCGACGGCGCGTTGCTCCTCGTCGGGGTGCCGGGCGGCCGGGCATGGGGCGTCGAGAGCGAGCTCCGTCCGCTGCCCGACGGTCCAGCGGCGGTGCGGGCGACGATCGAGGTTCGCGACGCCTCGGTTCGCGAAGCGTTCGTCCGCATCGCGTGGTACGACCGGGCATCGGGTCGGCCGCGGCAGATCGCGCTCACCGACGCGCGGGCGGTCCGGTTCGGGGACGGCTCGACCATCGAGGTGGCGCTGGACCCGCCTCCGGGCGCGATCGCCTATCGCGTGCGCGTCCTCGCGCGGCTTCGCGCCCCGGATCTCGTCTCCACCGTTGACGCTGTCCGCGTCTCAGGCTTCGCGATCGTGCCGCGATCGATCACCTACGCCGAAACGCGGCTTCTTCCGTGAACGCGCCTGGTCAACGCGGGCCGCGGGTCCTGTCTCGGGAGAGCCGGCCCTCCGCGCTTCCGCGCACCCTCCCCGCAGCCGCCCGCCGCCGTCCGAATCCCGCGTTGTTCGGGCGGCGCGGGGCCCCTTGGGAACCCGCGCGTCGCGCGGAGAACCGGCTCTCCCGCGCCACCCGCGGCCCGCGTTGTTCAGGGCGCGGTCGGCGACTCCGGACGATCACAGCGCGCCGCCGATCGCGAGGTCGCGCAGACGCGCGACGCGCTCGCGTGCCTCCTCGAGGGCGGGGTCGGGCCGCGGCTGCCATCCGCCGTCGGTGGTCACGATCGGCTCCTCGCCGTCGATCACCCAGCGCGCCTGGAGGGCTGCGCCCGTGCCCGCGGCTTCAGCGATGCCGCGTCGCACCGGCAGCCCGATCACGTCGGCCACGAGCTGTGCCCACTCGTCCGACTGTGACCCGCCGCCCACCAGACAGATGGCCTCGTCGTGCACCCCCGCCCGCCGCAGCGCACCGAATGCGTAGTGGAGACCGAACGTCACGCCTTCGACCGCGGCGCGGATGAAGTCGTCTCGGCGATGTGACGAGCGAACGCCGGCGAACGAACCGGTGCCGTTCGGAAGGTTCGGCGTCCGCTCGCCGTCGAGATAAGGGAGGAAGGCGAGTCCGTTCGCGCCTGGCGGTGAGGAGCGCAGCGCCGTGCGGAGATCGCCGGTGCCGACGCCGAACAGCGCGAGCACCCAGTTGACGACCCCGCCGCAGTTGAGGGTCGCGACGAGCGGGAGCCAGCCGGCGGTGGAATCGCAGAACGCCGAGGCCTCGCCCTTCGGATCCAGCGCTGGCGCGGCACGGTAGGCGAACGCGGTCCCGGAGGTCCCGAGGCTCACACCCACGGCGCCCTCCGCGGTCAGTCCTATCCCGATGGCGGCGCACATGTTGTCGCCGCCGCCGGCGCTCACCGGGATGCCCGCGCGCAGGCCGAGGGCTTCGGCCGCTTTCTCGCGGAGGCCGCCGATCACCGACAGCGAGCGGCCCACCGGCGGCAGCGTCGCGTGCCAGTCGCGAACGTCATCGATCGCTCCGAGCACGGCCCCGCTGTACTCGCGCGAGCGGACATCGAAGTACGCGGTTCCCGAGGCGTCGCCCGGCTCGGTCACGTACTCGCCGGTCAGCCAGAGGTTGAGGTAGTCGTGCGGTAGGCACATGCGCTTCGTGCGCGCGTATCGCTCGGGCTCGTGTGTCCGCAGCCACTCGACCTTGGGAGCGGTGTATCCGGGGAGGAACGTGTTCCCGGTGAGCGCGAGAACTCGCCCTGGTCCTCCGAGCCGCTCGGTCAAGGCGACGCACTCGGCTGCGGTGGTCGTGTCGTTCCAGAGCTTCGCCGGGCGCACCGGGTCGCCATCCGCATCGAGGCAGACCAGACCGTGCTGCTGCCCGGAGACGCCGATGCCGGCGACCTCAACGTCGCGCGGAATCGCCCGAGCCGCGGCGATCAGCGCGCCGATCCACTCCGTCGGCTCCTGCTCGCGGGTGCCGTCGTCGCGCTCGATCAGCTGGTGCGGCGCCTGTCCGATGACCTTCGGCTGGAGCGATTTCGCGTCGACGAGCACGACCTTGGTCGACTGCGTCCCGCAGTCGATGCCCAAGAACGCGCGCCTCATCGCGCTCCGGTCAACAGATCGAAGACGAGCTGATCGAGCTTTTGATATCCGAGCCGGCGCTCGCTCATGGCGCCCAGATCGAAGCGCCGCTCCTTCAAGGCCTTCGCGTTGTCGCGTGACCATTCCGAGAGGTCCGCGAGCTCGGGATCCTCGATGCGGAGCTGCGCCACGAGCTGCTGGATCTCTCGATCCTTCCCGTAGCGGCGCGCCTTGTCGCGGAGCACGAGGTAGCTCCGCATGCATCCCGCGATGAGATCGAAGACCTCATCGCCCACGTCGGTCCGGTAAGGCTTGACATCGAAGTTGCGCGTGCCGTCCCAACCGCTCTCCTCGAGGAGCTTCACGACGAAGAACGTCTCCTTGATGTCCTCGGATCCGAAGCGGAGGTCCTGGTCGAACCGCGAGGGCTTCTGTGCGCCAAGATCGATGTGGTAGAGCTTGCCCGCCTCGATGCACTGCGCGATCTCGTGCACCGAGTTCATGCCCGCCATGCGCGAGTGCTGGATCTCAGGATTGACTCCGACCATCTCGCGTACGGATGGGTCGAGCGTCGCGACGAACGCGAGCACGTGGCCCGCGGTCGCAAGGAAGATGTCGCCCCGAGGCTCGTTCGGCTTCGGCTCGATCGCGATGCGCATCTGGTACGCCGAGCCGTGGATGTAGTTCGCCAGGAACTCGACCCCTTCTCGGTAGCGCTCGATCGCCTCGATCGGATCCTTTGACGCCTCGACCTCGAGCCCCTCGCGTCCTCCCCACATCACGAACACGGACGCCCCGAGCTCGGCGCCCATGTCGATCGCGCGCATCGCTTTCTGCCGTGCGTAGGCGCGCACGCGCGCATCGTTCGATGTGAGCGCGCCGTCCTTGAAGACCGGGTGCTCGAACATGTTGCAGGTCGCCATCCCGCAGAACGCCCCGGTCTCGTTCATGACGCGGCGGGCATCCTTCAGGATGCGCGTGGTGTCCGCGGCGGAGGACCCGAACGGGACGAGGTCGTCGTCGTGGAAATTGAATCCGAAGCACCCGATCTTCGCGAGGCCGCGGATGTTATCGAGCGGATCGAGCTCTCCGCGCACCTCGCGGCCGAAGACCTCGCGGCCGCGGAACGCGGTGCACCAGAGCCCCGCGCTGAAGCGGTCTTCGCGCGCGGGTTCGAAGCTCACGGCTGGCAGAGTACGTCCGACGCGCGCGCTCGGCTCGGGCGGCTAGTTCGGCCGGTTGCGCACGTTTGTGCGATCGATCGCCTCGTCGGTGACGAAGCTCGCGCCAAGGCTGACGCGGTAGTCGAGGTATTCCGGCGGAAGGGCACGCAGCGGCGCCGGATCGATCGAGAGCGCCGGGCCGAGCAGGTCGTACGACACGAGGCCTGTCGCCGGGTCGGTCAGCGTCGCGAGGAATTCGCGAAGCGTCGGAAGCGACGGATGCGGATCGTCGCCCGGCTCGTACACGGTGAGGAACGCTTTCATGAGCCCGGGCAGCACGCGCCTTCCCGGATGGTCGGGATCCATGTCTCGCGTTGTCTCGACCGCGAGCGCGTCGTCGGCCTCGAAGTACTTGCACATCGTCGGCCCCAGTGTGCTACGAGGCCGGCCACGTCCGCGAGTAGCGCACCTCGTGGAGGGTCCAGCGTTCCCGCTGCTCGATCTTGGTCTCGCCGTCGGCGCGCCATCCGGCCGCCTCGTAGAAGTCGCGCGCGCGGCGGTTCGTCTCGAGGACCCAGAGGATCGCCGAGCGGTAGCCGAGCGAGCGAAGCGCGTCCTCTCCCTGACGGAAGAGCGCGCGGCCGACCCCTTGGTCCCATGCCGCCGGATGGAGGTAGATCGCGTGGAGCTCGCCGATCGCCGGATCCACCGGCGGATGCGCCGGACCCAGGTTGACGAAGCCCACGACCTTGCCGTCGCGCTCCGCGACGAGGGCGCGTTGACGATCGTCGGCGAGCATCTCGCGCCAGATCCGGTCGCGACGCCCGCGCGTCGCATCCAGGCCGTCCAGGACCTCGTCGGGTACCTGGCCGCGATACGCCGCTCGCCACGAGGCGATGTGCACGTCGACGAGGTCCGCGATGTCCTCCTCGCGCGCGGGACGGATCGCGAGCGCGCCGGGCACCCTAGTCGGGGGCGATCGCGCTCAGGACCGCGGCGCCGACCTCCTTCGTCGTCGCGCGGCCGCCGATGTCCGGCGTCTTCGGTCCGGCGCGTGCCACGGCTTCGATCGCGCGCATCACCAGCGCGGCGGCGTCGGCCTCGCCGAGGTGCTCAAGCATCAGGACGCCGGCCCAGATCGTCGCGAGGGGATTGGCAAGCCCGCGTCCGGCGATGTCGGGCGCCGATCCGTGGACCGGCTCGAAGAGCGACGGGTGACGTCGTGTGGGATCGAGATTCGCGCTCGCCGCGAGTCCGAGCGAGCCCTGGAGCGCGGCGCCGAGGTCGGTGAGGATGTCGCCGAAGAGGTTGCTCGCGACGATGACATCAAGGGACTGCGGCGCGGTCACGAACCGCGCGGCGAGCGCGTCGACGAGATAGCGCGTGCAGCGCACGTCGGGGAAATCCTTCGCCACACCGTCGACGACCTCGTCCCACAAGACGCTCGAGTACTGCTGCGCGTTCGACTTCGTAGCCGACGCGATCTGCTTGCGCCGCGTTCGCGCGCGCTCGAACGCGTAGCGCGCGATGCGCTCGACGCCGCGACGCGTGTAGACAGCCGTCTGGAGCGCGACCTCATCGGCAGTGCCGCGGTGCGCGAAGCCTCCGACACCGGCGTACTCGCCCTCGGTGTTCTCGCGCACGCAGAGCATGTCGACGGTCGTGGGAGAGCCGTTCCGAAGCGGCGAGGTGATCCCGTCGAGCACGCGGATCGGTCTGAGGTTCACGTACAGGTCGAAGGCCTGGCGCACCGGAAGGAGCAGGCCCCAGAGGCTTATGTGATCCGGGACACCCGGGAAACCGACCGCCCCGAGGAAGATCGCATCGTGCTGCTCGAGGATGCGAAGGCCGTCGTCGGGCATCATCGCGCCGGTCTCGAGAAACCGTTCGCACGACCAGTCGAGGTCGGTCGTCGCGAGCGAGAAGCCGCCGGTGATCTCGCCGGCGCGGCGGACCGCATCGACTCCGATCGGCAGCACCTCGCGGCCAACGCCGTCGCCGGGCAGGCACGCGATGCGATACGTCCTCATCGGCGGTGTGACGCGGGGACCAGGCGCGAGAGTGGGCCTGGACAAGGGCGCCGGACCATCGGCAAAGGCTAGCAATGCCCCCCGGACCACGGTGAGGGATACTTGCGACAGAGATGGCGACCGTCACCTACGACCACGTCTTCAAGAAGTTCGGCGATGTCACCGCGGTGAACGACCTGAACATCGCCGTGCGCGACGGCGAGTTCCTCGTCCTCGTCGGACCGTCGGGCTGCGGCAAGACCACCGCGCTGCGCATGCTCGCCGGACTCGAGGAGCAAACGAGCGGCAACATCCTCATCGGCGAGCGTGTCGTCAATGACGTCGCCCCGAAGGATCGCGATATCGCCATGGTCTTCCAGAACTACGCGCTCTATCCGCACATGAGCGTGTACGACAACATCGCCTTCGGACTCAAGCTGCGGAACGTGCCCAAACAGGAGATCGAGCGACGCGTGAACGAGGTCGGCGGGATGCTCGGCATCGGACAGCTCCTCAAGCGCAAGCCGAAGGAGCTCTCGGGTGGGCAGCGGCAGCGTGTCGCCGTCGGCCGAGCGATCGCGCGCGAGCCCGCGGTGTTCCTGATGGACGAGCCGCTTTCCAATCTCGATGCGAAGCTTCGCATCCAGACACGAGCGATGCTGCAGAAGCTCCACCAGCGCATCAAGCGCACCACGATCTACGTGACGCACGACCAGGTCGAAGCGATGACGATGGGCGACCGCATCGCCGTGATGAACGCCGGGCAGCTCCAGCAGCTGGACACGCCCGAGAGTCTGCATGAGCGTCCCGCGAACCTCTTCGTCGCAGGCTTTATCGGATCGCCGTCGATGAACTTCTTCCCGGCGAAAGTTGCGAGCTCGCAGGGCCAGGCGGTTGCCGACGCCGGGTTCTTCAAGGCGCCGGTGTCGGGCAAGGCCGCCGATGCCGTGGGCAAGGACGTGATCCTCGGCGTGCGCCCCGAGGACATCGTCGATCTCGCGCATGCACGGCAGGACGGACAGCTTCCGGTCGAGGCGCGTGTCGACGTCGTGGAGTTCCTGGGGAACGAGCTCCAGCTCATCCTCGCCGCTGACTCGCAGACGTTCGTCGCGCGAGTCGGCACGGACACGCAGACGCGACCGGGGCAGACGCTGCGCGTCGGGTTCAACCTGCGGAAGCTGCACGTCTTCGACAAACAGACCGAGGCCGCGTTACGGTGACGACCCTTCGGGGGTCGACGAGCGATTTTCCGCTCGAATCTGTCATCGGACTGCTCGCGGGGACCTCCAAGACCGGAGAGCTGCAGATACGGAGCGGGTCACAGGTGGGCGCGCTTGGATTCGCAAGCGGTCGGCTCGTCGCCGCGGTCATGGAGAGCGAAGCCGGTGAGAACGCGCTCGGCGCGATCTTCGGGATCGGCGAGGCCGATTTCGAGTTCACCCCGTGGGCGTCAGCACCCGATGCGAATCTGGAATCGGGTGACCTCGTCTCGGTCCTGAGGCGCGCCGCCGAGTCACGCGATCGCCTCGCCTCGATCCGCGAGCAGATCCCGAGCGACAGCCTTCGGTTCAGGCTGTCCGAGAGGGCCGCCGATCAGGGCGCGGTCACGTTCACGCCAGAACGCTGGCGCGCGCTCCTCGCGGTGAACGGCGAGCGCGACGTCGCCGCGATCGCGGATCAGCTACGCGTGGGACGCATGGACACCCTGACCCTTCTGGCGGGCCTGGTGCGAGACGGCGTCATCGAGGCTGTCGCTCCGCAGACCGCGTACGCCCCAAAGCAGGAGGTCGCGCGTGAGCCTGAGCCGGCGCCGGTCGCTGAGGCCGCGCCGCCACCGCCCGAGCCCGCCGCGCCAACGGAGCCGATCCGCGAGGAGGAGCCCGCGGAGAAGTGGTGGGAAGCGACCTCGCCCACTCCAGAGACAGCCGCGCCAGAAGCAACGGAGCAACCCGCCGTGTCCGAAGCCCCGTCCTCGTCCGATCAGGCGGAGCCGCGGAGCGAGCGCCGCCCCGACCTCGACGCGGCGATGGCGGAGCGCTTCAGCGCCTTCGCCGAGCCCGAGCCTGCGGCACCGGAGTCCCCGCC
>VBGS01000098.1:9065-17872 GCA_005889445.1 Chloroflexota bacterium | reverse complement strand
GAGAGGGCTTCCTTCTATTGCGCCGCTCCGCGATTCTCTGGACGAACACAGTGTTCTCGCTAATTGCTCAACTCTCGCTCCCGGTCATCAATGGCCTGACCCCAGCATTCGTGATTCAACGCTTCGCGGAGAACGATCCGAGCCTCGGAGCCGCTGAGTTCGGGGTCTCTGAAGCGGCAATCGCGGTCGGTGCCGTGATCGGAAGCGTTGTGCTTCCTCGTTATGTGGGTCAGTTGCGCAAGGGCCGACTTCTTGTGCTCGGCTTTGCGGCTTGGGGTTTGACAGTCATTCTCATCTCGATCGCTCAATCGTTTTCGGTCGCATTGGGGTTATTCGCATTCCTTGGTTTCGCCAACGTGCTGTTCTTTGTACCAACCGTAACGATCCTCCAAGAAGGAACTTCCTCGGCAACGCGAGCACGAGTCTTTGGGGCTCGCATCGCACTCACGAATCTCAGTTGGCTCCCGCTCATCTTCCTGAGCGGCGCGCTCGCGGATGTCTACGGGCCGGCGGTGCTGATCGGGATCGCCGGAGCAGTCACTCTCACAACCGCACTGATTGGGTCACGAATCCGCGCGGTCTACGAGGTCGCCTAGACACTGACCGCGGAACGTACGGATGAACGGCATCGACCCCGCGGGTTTGACATGTACGCTTCTGCCACAGAAAATTGGCCAGGCGCACCCAGGAGGGCGGTTTGGAGTGCTCCTGGGCGACCTAGTGTGAAGGAAGCGTACGGAAAGTGGCTCAACGCACCATCCTTATTGCCGACGACGACTCCTCAATACGCTCCCTGCTCAAGCAGCTGCTGTCCGACGAGGGTTACGCCGTCGTCGAGGCCACCACTGGGACGGAGGTCGTCGATAAGGTCAAGGACGTCAATCCCGACCTGGTGATCATGGACGTCCGGATGCCGGAGCTCGACGGCATCGAGGCGCTCTCAAAGCTGAAGGTGAGCTCCCCCAAGACCAGCGTGCTCATCATGACCGCGTTCGGCTCGAGCAATAACGCGATCCGGGCAATGGAGCTTGGCGCGTTCGACTACATCACGAAGCCTTTCGAGCTCGACAAGATCAGTCACACCGTGAAACGCGTGATCGAGTACCGCGATCTCACTAGCGAGGTGCAGGTCCTTCGCGACGAGATCAGCTCGCTCGTCCAGACCGAGCGCATCGTGGGCAACTCCCCGCCGATGCAGGAGGTCTACAAGACGGTCGGCAAGGTCGCGAAGTCGGATGCGACCGTTCTCGTGACCGGCGAGAGCGGCACCGGCAAGGAGCTGGTCGCGGAGGCGCTCCACTACAACTCCAACCGCCGCTCGGGCCCGATGGTGAAGGTGTCGTGCGCCGCCCTGCCGGAGACGCTCCTCGAGGCCGAGCTCTTCGGCCATGAGAAGGGCTCGTTCACCGGCGCGATGACGCAGCGGCGGGGTCGCTTCGAGCTCGCCGATAAGGGCACCATCTTCCTTGATGAGATCGGCGAGATGAGCTTGCCGATGCAGACGAAGCTTCTCCGTGTGTTGCAGGAACGAAAGATCGAGCGGGTCGGCTCGTCGCTCCCCATCAAGGTCGACATCCGGATCGTGTGCGCGACCAACAAGGATCTCGCAAAGCAGGTCGAGCAGCAGAAATTCCGCGATGACCTCTTCTACCGGCTCAACGTCATCAATATCAACATGCCACCGCTTCGCGAGCGCAAGGAGGACATCCCGGCGCTCGTGGAGCACTTCCTCGCGAAGCACCGCTACAGCGCGACCGCGCAGCCCGCGGCGATCAGCGAGGAAGCCCTGAAACGCCTCATGGAGTACGACTGGCCCGGCAACGTCCGTGAGCTTGAGAACGTCGTCGAGCGTGCGGTCGTCCTGTCACGTGGCCAGATCATCACCAGCCGCGAGCTTCCTTTTGGGGACCACGATGCCGACGAGCATGGCGAGGAAGGCGAAGAGGTCTCGGCCGAGAAGAGCTTCTTCAAGAAATCCGTCAGCCAGTTCGAGAAGGACCTCATCATGAAGGCCCTCCGCGACGCGAACGGGAACCGCTCAAAAGCGGCCGAAATGCTGGGTATTTATCGGCGGCTGTTGTACGCGAAGATCAAGGAGTACGCCCTCGAAGGGTATCCACCCAAGGGGAGGGCCGCCTGATGTTCTCGTTCATGCGTACCTCGCTTCGCTTCTTCGTGATCGGATTCGTCGCGGGAACGCTCTTCGCGCCGCGTCCCGGCCTCGAAACACGACGCATGCTGGTCGAGAAGGCGCGAGTGATGGCGAATCAGCTCCTTGAGATCGCGGCCCTGCCGCCGATCGAAGAGCGACGCGCTTCTGCGAACGGCGGCGACGCGTCGCGCGCGAAGCGATCGCACGGTTCGAGTGCCCGCTCGGAAAGCTAAGCCAGCGACAGCGGGACCGGCGGTCGTTCGTCTCATCGAGGCCAGCGGCGAGTCGCACCGGAGCTGGGATGCGGCCGTGATCGCGGCGCTGAAAGCGTCAAAGGTGAAAGACCCGCTCGGCGTCGAGGTTGGCCGCCTCTGGGCGGAGGTCGACGGCACGAAGTTGTCGCGCTTCCATGCCTCAGTGAAGGTCGCCTACCGAGAGGGCCAGCGGACGTCAGCTCGGAGAGCGCGCTAGCAGACTGTCGGGCGGGTCTCGATATCTGTTCGGGTCATTGACACGTGATGCACCCCTCTACAACATCGATCCCGCCTAGCTGGCCCCGGGGAGAAATAAGGGCGGTGGCGGAGTCCGACTCGCGTGACGCGCTCGCGCAAGTTTTGATCGCGAACGACGGCGAGGTGCTGTCGCGACTCCGGCTTTCCGCCGCCGAGGCCGCCCGAGTCTGCAATGTGACGCCGCGTCAGCTCATCTATTGGACAAAGAAGGGTCTCGTGAAGCCGTCGGCGGACGGTGACCACGACTACGACGTCTACGCGATGGAGAAGGTGATTCGGATCCGCCAGGCGCTCGAAAAGGGGCACTCCCTCGAAAAAGCCGCGCAGATCGTCCAGCGCGAGATGTCGGCGCTCCAGGCCGAGGCCAAGCGGCTCGACGAGATGCCCGCCGACGACCTCGAGAATGAGCTTCGGGCAAGGCTCGAGCGGATGGAAAGCCGCCTTTCCGAGCTCCGTCGCTCGCTTCCGGCTTCGCTCACGATCGCCCGGCTGCGACGGGCTGTCGCTGTCCTGACCCGGCTCGACACCCAGGGGGCGCTCGATGGCGCTCATGCGAACGGCGACACGGCAAAGGCGGTCGCGCTCCGCCTGAGCAGGGCGATCGACGAGCTCGAGCTCCTCCTGCGCGAGGTGCAGCCCGTCGCTGTCTAGCCCCCTTACGCTTCGAACGTGCCCGACGCGCTCGCTCTCGTCGCCACCGCAGCAGGCAAATTGACTCTCGAGGGCCTCCGTTTGGCCGGCCGCGGCGGCACCGCGCTGCCGGGACTGATCGCCCTGACGCTCGACCCTGACTTCATCTCGGCCCTCGCCGGCGGACTTCCCCATGGTGTGGTGTGCGTTTCCGGCACGAACGGAAAAACCACGACCGCGCGGATGCTTTCGGACATCCTGCGGTCCTCGGGATGGGAGGCGATCCACAACCGGTCGGGCTCGAATCTGGACCGCGGCGTCGCTTCGGCGCTGCTCGCGGACGCGACGTGGTCCGCGGAACCACGTGGCAACGTCGGGCTCTTCGAGATCGATGAGGCGTCGCTCCCCGGCGTGGTCGGACGGCTTCGACCGCGCGTCGTCGTGGTGACAAATCTCTTCCGCGACCAGATGGACCGCTACTTCGAGCTCGATGCCCTGGCGAAGCGGATCGGAGAGGCGCTCGCGGGCCTGCCCCGCGAGACGACGCTCATCCTCAACTCGGACGATCCCCTCGTTGCGAGCCTTGCCCTTCGCCGCGATGCGAAAACCATTTACTTCGGGGTCGATGATCCGAGCGTCGGAGGAGTCGTTCCGCAGGCGATCAGCGACGCGACGCGTTGCCCGCGATGCAGCTCGCCGCTCCACTACGACCGCGTGATCCTCGCGCACGTCGGCGAGTGGTCCTGCTCGAACTGCGGGCTCACCCGACCGGCGCGCGACGTCGCGGCGGCGAAGATCGTGCTCGGGCCATCCGGTTCGGAGATCGTCCTCGCTGGGACGGTGGGCGGCATCTTTGAGCCGCTCCGCGTGCCGATCCCCGGTCTCTACAACGCCTACAACGCTCTCGCCGCGGTGGCCGCCGCCGGCGCGCTTGGCATCGGCCTCGCCGAGGCAACGCGCGCCCTCGTGAATTTCCGGCCCGCGTTCGGCCGCCATGAGACAGTCCAGGTCAAAGGACGGACGCTGCGGCTCGTACTCGTAAAGAATCCCGCCGGATTCAACGCCGCGATCGGCGCATTGCTCGAAACCGGACGCAATCCCCGGATCCTGGCCGCACTCAACGACCGCGACGCCGACGGCCGTGACGTCAGCTGGATCTGGGACGCGGACTTCGAGGCGCTCGCGCCATCGGTCGAGCACGCGGTCATCACCGGCGTTCGCTCGCGCGACCTCGCTTTGCGTTTCAAGTACGCGGGTCTCGCGGAAGACCGCATGGAGGTCGTGGACTCGTCGGGCGCTGCGATCGATCGCGCGGTCGCGCTCGCGCCCGAAGGCTGTGAGGTCGCCGTTGTCGCGACCTATACGGCGATGCTCGAGCTTCGCGCGGCACTGGCACGGGCTGGCATGGTGAGTCCGTTCTGGGAGGATTGAGCGAGATGGACCTTCACATCGCCCATCTGTATCCCGACCTCATGAACATCTACGGCGACAGAGGAAACGTGATCGCGCTCAGCCAGCGTGCGCGATGGCGCGGTATCGAGGCCGAGGTTCGCCCGTACTCCGTCGGCCAGTGGGCCGATCCCGATTGGCCGGATGTCTGGTTTTTCGGTGGGGGTCAGGACCAAGGGCAGGACATCGTGGGGGCCGATCTGGCGGGAAAGAACGGTGCTGGCCTGCGGAGATCGGTTGAGGGCGGTGCCGCGATCTTCTCGGTCTGCGGGGGCTACCAGCTTCTGGGCCACGAGTACGTACCCGAGGTCGGTCCCGCGATTCCGGGTGTCGGGATCCTCGACGTCACGACGCGCGCCGGGAAGAAACGCTTCGTTGGAAACCTGCTCGCGGATTCGACCGATGGTCAGCTCATCGGGTTCGAGAACCATTCTGGGCGAACGTTCCTTGGAACGTCAGCAAAGGCCCTTGGCACGGTCGTCGTGGGCAACGGCAACAACGGTGAAGACAAGACCGAAGGGGCGATACAGGGCAAGGTCATCGGCTGCTACCTGCACGGCTCCTGTCTTCCGAAGAACCCGTGGATCGCCGACCAGCTCTTGATCTGGGCGCTCGCACGCCGGCACGGTGACGTGAAGGTCGATCCACTGGACGACCGCGACGAGCTCGCGGCGCGAGAACAGGCGATCGGGGTGGCGCGAGCGCGGCCCTGATCGGCGGACTGGTACTCCGGTACCAGCCCGTCGTCCTGTTCGCTTGACGGTCCGTCGAAGTTTGACTCGCGCGCATGCCCCTCCGAGCGTTCCTACGCGCGGCGATCCTCGCGCTGGCCCTCCTTCCGGCCGGTGGAGCGCTCACAGCACTGGCGGACGATGGCCGGCCGCCAGATGCGACCGGCCATCCTCCGTCTCCCATTCCGGTCCCGCGCAGCGAGCTCCGGCCGAGTGCGATCCACCCGGCCTCCACCAAGGCACCGACGTCCGTCGACATGCCCGGCGCCGCGGTGCTGCCGAAGAAGGAGCTCGTCATCTTCGTCGGCGGATATGGCTCGAGCGCCGGCGACGGTGCGTTCGATCAGCTGAAGAACGAATTCGCGGATGGCCACTACGACGTCGTGCGCTTCGGGGCTGATCCCCCGTTCCGCTACGACACGTATGACGCGATCGACCGGAGCGCAGATGCGTTGATCGACGAGATCCGGGCCCTCGGTCCAGGGTACTCGGCCGTGAACATCGTCTCGCATTCGATGGGCGGCGCCGTTGTCGACCGCGCCTTCGATAAGGGGCTCGGCGCAGGTGACGGTGTCGCGACCGATATCGCGATCACCGGGCCACACAGTGGCGCGTTCTTTGCGGCCGTACCTACCGAAACCTTCCCACTGATCGGCGGGGTCAAGGACATCGTTCGCGACGTCGCGATGACGGTCGCGGGGCCCGATCCCGAGTCGCGCGCGGCGCGCGATCTGGCCACCTTCCGGCCGGTCGCGCCACCCCGCAGCGTGCTTCGCCTCGATACCGGGCTCGCGACGGATGGGTTCGTCAGTCAAGCCGACGCGCGCGATCCCGGAGTTCCGCAGCGTGTCTTTCTTCCCGGAAGTCCGGGCGAAGCCATCGACGGTCACGGAGGAAGCTTGACCAGCAAGGCGGTCGTCCAGCTCGTCGGCCAGACCGTCCGCGAGCACCGGATCCCGCCGGACAACCGGGATCCGATCACTAGGACGCTCGTGCCGATCGTCTGGCCGCTCGTGAGCGATCTCTGGCGGACGGTCGTTCTGACGTGTGTGCTGGTGACACTCGTCATCGCGGTGGCGCGGGTGCTGCCTTTGGTCAGGTCGCCGATCGACCGCGCGATCGCGTGGTGTCGCGCGGATCTGCGGCGACGCGGGCGCTAAGAGGCGATCGCGCACAGGCGATCGTCGAATTCGCCCTCGTGCTGCCGCTGATCCTGGTCCTGCTGCTCGCGGTGATGCTCGTCGCTGAGATCGGCGTGGCTCGGCTTGCCCTCGAGCACGCCGCCGCCGAAGCGGCTCGCGCCGGCGCGCTGACCAACGACGACTCCGTCATTCGCGGGACGGTCGCGGCGGCCGTCGCCCCGCTCGACTCGTCGCACGTCAGCGTCGCGATCGAGCCGCGACAGGGCGATCCACCGCGGACGAGCACCCCCCGCGGCTCGCTGATCCGCGTTCGCCTGCGTTATCCGATCCCCATCCCGCTGGCGTTCATCGGTCTGCCGCAGTTCGTGGTGGAAGGTGCCGCGGCGCGTCGGATCGAGTGGGCGCCCTGACCGCCGACGACCGCGGCCAGACCCTCGTGATCACCGCCCTGCTCATGGCCATCGCGGTCGTCGCTGTCGTCGGCCTGCGCGAGGCTCAGAGTCGTCTGATCGCGAATACGGTGTCGCATCGGGCCGGTGAGGCCGCGGTCGAAGCGGCGGCCGCATCTCTCGCGGACGCATATGTCGCGCATCTGTCGTCGCTCCGAGCGCGGGGATCCGACGGACCCCGCGCGACCGCCGACGTGCCAGGTCTCATCTCGCGGCCTGAAGTGATCGAGTCCGCGCGCATCGCCGCGGACGGGCTGGCACGCGAGAACGGTGCCGGTCGTGTCGAGTCGCTCTCGACCACCTGCGGCAACGGCCGGGTCGAGGTCTGGCTCATCCTGCAGGGGTTTCCGCACCATGCCGGCTTTCCGGCGCCCGAATGCTCCCGTCGCTGACATTTCGCGTCCGGCGCCTCCCTGCCAGACGGCTTGTCGTCGGCACTGCCGGAGGGGTGCTCCTTCTGGCTTCGATCGGTGCGAGCGTGCTCGCGAGCCCGCAAACGACCGGCGATGGGCCACGAGAAAAGCTCCTGCGCGATCGGCTCGCGCCGTCGACGTGGGCGCTGGCGGTTCCGCTGAGCTGGCTGGAAGCGCCGGTCCCAGAGGTTCGGAGGGGCGACAGCGTCGACCTGATCGCGGTCCGCTCCGGCGACAGGCCGCTCGCGATCCCGCTTGCCGCGGACCTCCTGGTGATGGATGTCGACGACCGCTCCGTCATCTTCGAAGTGGATGAGGACTCCGCCTCAGCGATCGCGAGTGCGCACGCATCGAGCTTGCAGCTGGTCCCGCTCCTTCGATCGACCCGATGAAGGTCCGCGCCGTGGTCTGCGGCGGCGAGGAGCTGCGCAGCAGCGCGGTCGCTCTCGGCATCATCGCTGCAGACGCGTCCACGGCGGATCTCGCGCTCATCGATCTACGCGACGCCGGTGCCATCGCTCAAGCGGCGCTGCTGCCCCGCGAGCTCGCCCGCGTCGCGGTGATCGCCGATGCGCAACGCGACGTCGTTGCCGCCCTCGGCATTCGCGCCGGGCTGGCCGCGGCCACGTGTGAGCCAGCGATCCTCGGGCCGTTGATCGCGGCTGCGCTGCCACCCTCGCGGCGAAGGGCGACGCGCTCGGTCCTCATCACCAGCGTGCGTGGAGGCAGCGGATGCTCTCTGCTCGCCGCGAACCTCTGTCGCCGGCTCGCGCCCGTGCGATCGACGCTCGGTCTGGATACGAGCGGCGGGGTTGGTCTGTCGTGGTGGCTCGGCGCGACCGCGGGCGGCTGGCACGACCTCGAAGACCTCGCTGACGAGCTCACGGCGGAGCATCTCGCGGTCGTCGCGCTCGAGGCCGCTCCCGGCCTGCGCATCGCGGGCGGTCCGCCTACGGCGCCGAGCGTTGCGGTGTGTCGGGCCGCCGTACGTGCCGCGCTCGAGCTCGTGGAATTCGTGGTCATCGACGGCGCCAGCGTGGCCGAGCATCGTACCCGCGAGCTGGCCGGGCTCGTCGATCGTGTCCTCATCGTCAGCTACGACGATCCGTTTTCGGCCGCGGCGCTGACCGGTGCGGAGATTCCACAGGACGCCTGGGTCATCGCGTCGCAGTCGCAGGCGACCGCGATCGGCGGGCACGAGGTCTTCCGGGCGCTGCCCCGAGCCGAGCATGAGGTCGCCGCGGCGGCATCCGGACCGCGCGCGGTCGGCGGCCGGTTGGGAGCGGCCTACGACGAGCTCGCTGAGCTTCTCGTGATCGACGCGTCATG
>VBGS01000098.1:0-9030 GCA_005889445.1 Chloroflexota bacterium | reverse complement strand
CGAGACGCTCACTGAGCTGCGGCTCGTGGTCCCTGCCGGAGAGCTCCGCCAGCTCGAGCGCTGGTTCGAGGATCGGCTGTTCGGTCTCGGTGAGCTTGCGCCGCTGCTGCGCGACGAACGGGTGACCGAGGTGATGGTGAACGGGCACAGGGGCGTCTGGGTCGAGCGTGACGGTCGCCTCGAGGACACGGGTATTCGCTTTGCGGATTCAGAGGAGATCCTCGTACTGATCGAGCGACTCGTGGCGCCTCTGGGTCGGCGGATCGATCTCGCGAGTCCGCTCGTCGACGGTCGCCTCCCGGACGGATCGCGGGTGCATGCCGTCATCCCGCCTATCTCGCTCGTGGGCCCCGCGCTCACGATCCGGCGCTTCGCCACGCGACCCCTGTCGCCGGACGATCTCGTACGCACCGGCACGTTGTCCCACGAAGCGATGGACTATCTGGTCCAGGCCGTCCGCGATCGGCGGACCGTGCTCGTCTCGGGCGGAACGTCGAGCGGGAAGACGACCACCCTGAACGCGCTCGCCTTCGCGATCAGCGACCGCGAGCGCATCGTGACGATCGAGGATGCGGCCGAGCTCCGCCTCCCTCAGCCGAATCTCGTCGCGCTGGAGACGAGGCCGCCGAGCGTCGAAGGCGTCGGCGCGATCGACGTTCGGGCGCTCCTCCGGGCCGCGCTCCGGATGCGACCGGATCGCATCGTCGTCGGCGAGGTTCGCGGTGGCGAAGCGCTCGACATGCTGCAGGCAATGAACACCGGCCATCGTGGCTCGCTGACGACGGCGCACGCGAACAGCGCAAGACACGCGCTCATGCGGATCGAGACGATGGCCCTCATGGGCGGTATCGATCTGCCGCTCGAGGCGATCAGGGAGCAGATCCGGCGCGCGATCGAGATCGTCGTCCATCAGGAGCGGGACGAGACCGGCGTGCGTCGTGTGGTCGAGATCGCCGAGCTTGCCGCTGACCGCGGCGCACCATATGAGCTCACGCCCGTCGTCCGGTGACCGCGCTGCTGGCGGTGGCGGCTCTGGTCCTGCTCGTCATGGCCTTCGCCGATCACGCGCGCCTCAGGGCGGCCGCTCCGCTGGCGCGACGGCTCGACCCGCGATCGCACGGGCGCGCGCGCGAGCGTCGGCTCGCGCTGCCTGGCCTCGTCGACGCGGTGGCGGCGGCGCTCGCCAGCGGGCTATCGGTGCAGCTCGCGTTCAGCGAGATCGCACCGACGCTGCCGCGATCGCTCGGGCTGCCGACGCAACACGCCGCGGCGGGACTGGCGCTCGGCAAACCGATCGACGAAGCGATGCGGTCATTCGACAGCGTGATCGCCCCGCAGGATTTGGCGCCCTTCGCGATCGTTCTCGGAGCGTTCGCGCGAAGCGGCGGGAAGATCGGTCGGAGCCTCGGTCGCGTCTCGACGCTCCTGCGCGGCCGTATCGCGCTTGAGGACGAGCGTGCCGCACTGACCGCTCAGGGCCGCGCCTCGGCAATCGTGCTCGTCGCCCTCGCTCCGCTCGGAGGTCTGTTCTTCGCTGTCATGACGCCCGAGTACGTGGCAGTGCTGTTCGATCGGGGACGCTGGCTGTTGATCGTGGCGATCGCGCTCGAGGTCGCCGGCTCCGTGTGGCTCGCGCAGATCCTCCGCATCACCAGCCCCGGCGCGGACCTCGCGTCGCTCCTGGATGCGGTCGTCGTCGGGCTCGATGCCGGCCTCACATTCGAGCTCGCGCTCGCCTCCCTCGTCGCGCGTGCCCCGCAGGTCGGCCGTCTTCCGGAGGCGCGGCGCCTGCTCGCGGATCTTGCGCTCGGCAGAGGGCCCAAAGAGTCGTTCGCGGCGTTCGGTGCGGCCGGGCCCACCGAGGCCAGAGTCGGCGCGCTCGTCGTCGCGGCGACCCGCTTCGGATCGCCGCTCTCCGAGCTGCTCGTGACCCAGGCCGACGCGCTTCGGACGAGTGATCGGCGTCGCGCCGAAGCGCAAGCGCGTCGCCTTCCCATCCTCATGCTGTTTCCCCTGCCGTTTTGCATCTTGCCGGCCCTGCTCGCGATCTTCCTGGGCCCGCCGCTGCTCTCCCTGCTCAGGTGAGGTGTATCGATTCGGGGCCGATGCGGCCGGCGTCGCGTGGGATATCTAGGGAAATCGGCCGATAAGGCTTGTCGGGCCGGGCAGAATACGCCTAGCCCAAACGGCGGAGGTACGACCTTCCTAGTTGTCCAACCGCCGCCAGACGGGCAGGCTGGCGTCCTAGAACGACAAAGAAAGGGGGCCCCGAATGCTGGCATTTCTCCGCGACGACGAAGGCCAGGGCCTGGTCGAGTACGCACTCATCATCGCAGTCATCGCCATCGCCGTGATCGTCGCGATGATCTTCCTCCGCGGCCAGATCCAGAACATCTTCAGCAACATCGGCAACAACCTCACCTAGCGCACGCGGAACAATCGCAATACACGCGACCGGGCGGCGCACAAACGCCGCCCGGTCCGTTTCCAAGGGGAACGTGATCACGAATAACCTGCGAACGATCGAAGACATCGTCCTCGTGCTTTTCGTGGTCGCGATCATCTACACCGACTGGCGGTTTCATCGGATCCCCAACGCGCTGACCTTTCCCGTGATGGCCATCGGTCTTTTGTGCGGCGCCCTCGAGGCGATCCCCGGTGGCGTCTTCGAGCGGGGGCTCGCGGACCATGTCGCGGGTCTGGTCATCGGATTCGCCGTGGCCTACCCCTTCTACGCGGCGGGCGGGCTCAAAGCGGGCGACGGCAAATACCTGATGGCCGTCGGTTCGCTGCGCGGCGTCGGGCTCCTTCTGTACGGCGCCGTGTACGGGGCGCTCCTCGGTGGGCTCATCGCGCTGGGCTTCCTCGCGGTGCGACGAATGCGGACCGCCGACGCTTCGTTGGGCACCGTCATGAAGACGTGGATCCCGTACGGCGTCGCGCTCGGCCTCGGCACGCTCGTGGCGCTCGGGATGGAGCTCGCGGGGCGGATACCGGGAGCAGGTGCGTGACAGCCCGAGCGACAGGTGTCACGTCAATCGACCTCTTGCCTGTATATTCCAAAGCGGGCGGGGTAGGCGAATGGAGGTCGCCGGCACGGCTGGCGGCGGGCAAGAAGCCGTCAACATGGCCAAGCAGCATCGGCCCCACGTGATCCTCATGGACATCAACATGCCGGACATGGACGGCATCACGGCCACCGAGATCATCTCGAACACCGTCCCCGAGTCGCCGATCATCATGATGAGCGTCCAGGGCGAGCAGGATTACCTGCGTCGCTCGATGCTCGCCGGAGCGCGCGAGTTCCTGGTGAAGCCGTTCTCGGCGGACGAGCTCATCAATGCCATCCGCCACGTCCACGAGCTCGAGAAAGTGAAGCGCGCGCGCTATGCGCAGGCGGCCCCCGCCGCGGCCGCGCCGGCTGGAGCTCTTGCCGCGGCGCCGGCGGCCCGCGACACGGGCAAGATCATCACGTTCTTCTCGCCCAAGGGCGGCGTTGGCAGGACCACGATCGCCACCAACCTCGCGGTCGCGCTCCACCAGACGACGCAGAAGCCGGTCGTGCTCGTCGACGGGAGCCTGCCCTTCGGGGACATCGCGGTGATCCTCAACATGAGCCCCAAGGCGAAGACCATCGCCGACCTCGTCGGAAGCTTCGACAACACCGACTCGGACGTCCTCGAGAGCGTGCTCGTCGCGCACTCGACGGGCATCAAGGTCCTGCTCGCCCCGCCGACGCCGGAGTCGGCCGAGCTCATCACCGGCGCGAACGTGAAGCATGTGCTCGAGCTGCTGCGCGAGCGCTATGCCTACATCGTCGTTGACACGTGGCCGTCGTTCCAGGAGCAGGTCATCACGATGCTCGATGTCGCCGACGTCGTGCTCACCCTGATGACCCTCGAGATCACGAGTCTCAAGAACGTCCGTGTCTTCATGGAGATCGCCGAGAAGCTCGGCTACGACGACCACAAGCTGCAGCTTGTCGCGAACCGCAACGACAGCTCGGGCGGCATCAAAGCCTCCGATGTCGAAGCGAGCCTCGGCCGGAAGATCCCGCACACGATCGTGTCCGATGGCCGCACGCTCGTCCTCGCGGTGAATCGCGGGGTGCCCTTCGTGATCAGCCACCGCGAGAGCCAGGTCGCAAAGGACATCTTCACACTCGCCCAACGGCTGACCGCCGGGGAGCCTGAGGCCGCCGCGGCTGGTGCCCAAAAGACACCGGCGCGTGCGGGCGGCATGCGTCTTTTCGCGCGCTAGTTTCTCGACCACTTCTGATCCCGCGTTGATGTCCCGAACGCGTGTAGTCCGACCGTACACTCCGTCGCCGAGGGAGCAGGCACCCGATAACGGGAGCCGGAAGGCAGGGTTAAACAGGCACACATGTCGCTTCTGAGACGTATCGAAGGCCAACGTCCGAGTGGCCAGCCAGAACAGCCCCAGCAGCCCGGATCTCCTCAGCAGCCGCCGAAGCCGCCGGCTGAGGGCCCGCTCTCGCAGAGCCAGGCGCCCGCACGCGACGCGCAGCGCGATGTGCGTGTCCGCCTGCAGACCAAGATCATCAACAACCTCGATCCGCGGCTCGACCTGTCCGACGCGAAGGCGGTCAAGTCGTCGATCGAGGAGATGTTCAACAAGTTCATCGACGAGGAAGGCATCGTCGTCACGCGTGTCGAGCGTCAACGGATGCTCGAGCAGATCATGGACGAGATCCTCGGGTTCGGTCCGATCCAGCCTCTGCTGAACGACGACACCATCACCGAAGTCATGGTCAACGGGCCGTTCCGGACGTATGTCGAGCGCAAGGGAAAGCTGCAGATGTCGGACGTGACCTTCGTCAGCGACGAGCACGTCATGCGCGTGATCGAGCGAATCATCGCTCCGATCGGCCGGCGCGTCGACGAGGCGAAGCCCTACGAGGACGCGCGTCTGCCGGACGGCTCGCGCGTGAACATCATCATTCCGCCGCTCGCCCTGAACGGGCCGGTCGTGACGATCCGAAAGTTCCCCAAGTACCGCATCACCGTCGAGGACTACATCAAGTTCGGGACCGCGACGGCAGAGATGATGGAGTTCCTGCGCGCATGTGTTGAAGCCCGGCTGAACATGTTCATCTCGGGGGGCACCGGCTCAGGTAAGACGACGCTCCTCAACATCCTGTCCGGCTTCATCCCCGAGGACGAGCGGATCATCACGATCGAGGACGCCGCCGAGCTCAAGCTCGTCCAGGACCACGTCGTCCGCCTCGAGTCGCGAGCCGCGAACATCGAGGGCAAGGGCGCGGTCACGATCATGGATCTCGTCAAGAACTCCCTCCGTATGCGGCCGGAGCGCATCGTCGTCGGTGAGACGCGTGGTGGCGAGGCGCTCTCGATGCTCCAGGCGATGAACACCGGCCACGATGGCTCGCTGTCGACGGGTCACGCGAACTCGCCGCGGGACATCCTCGCGCGCCTCGAGACGATGTGCCTCATGGCCGGCGTCGACCTACCGGCGCGCGCCATCCGCGAGCAGATCGCGAGCGCGCTCGACCTCATCATCCAGATCAGCCGCCTCAAGGACGGGTCGCGCAAGATCACGAACATCACCGAGGTCCAGGGGATGGAAGGCGAGACGATCGTGCTGCAGGACGTCTTCGTGTTCGAGCAGACCGGTTACGTGGACGGCAAGGTGCAAGGGCGTCTTCGTCCGACCGGTATCCGTCCGAAGTTCTCGGAGAAGTTCGAGGCCGCCGGCATCAAGCTGCCGCAGAACACCTTCGGCGACCTCAACGCCAGCCTCCGGTGATCCCTCTCGAATATCTCCTGCCCGCGACCCTCTTCCTCGGGGTCCTTCTGATCTTCTGGGGGGTCTCGTCGATGATGGGCGGGGCCGGACCGGAGACCCTCGAGTCGCGGATGGCGCGCTACGCCGGCGGTCCGCAGACCCAGGCGGTCGAGAAGAAACAGGAGAAGAAGACCCGCCGCGAGATCGACCCATTCGCGACGCTGTCGAGCGACGTCGCCGACAAGAAGTTCGCCTCGCGGGTGCAGCGCGATCTGGCGCGCGCGGACCTGCGCTTGCGCGTCGCGGAGTACTACTACATCCGCGTCGGGCTCGCGGCAGGGCTGGGATTCGTCCTCTTCCTGCTTCGCGATCCACTGTCCGCCCTGGTCGGCGCGATCATCGGGTACTTCGCGCCGCGCATCTGGGTCAGTCGACGCATCGGGGGCCGACTCAACGCCTTCAACAAACAGCTCCCGGACACGATCACCCTGCTGTCGAACTCCCTTCGCGCGGGCTCCAGCTTCCTCCAGTCGGTGGAGCTGGTCTCGCGCGAGTCCCCCGCGCCGATGGGCCCAGAGATGGGTCGCGTCGTGCGCGAGGTCAACCTCGGCCTGGGCATGGAGGAGGCGCTCTCGAACATGGTCCGTCGCATCAAGAGCGACGACCTTGACCTGATGGTCACGGCCATCGGGGTCCAGCAGCAGGTCGGTGGAAATCTCGCGGAGATCTTGGACACGATCGCGTTCACCATCCGTGAGCGTGTTCGCATCAAGGGTGAGATCCGCACGCTTACGGCGCAGGGACGCTACTCCGGTTACCTCGTCGCGTTCCTGCCAATCGGCATCGCGGTCACGCTGAACTTCATCAACCCGGAGTTCATGCAGCCGCTCTTCACCGAGCTCATCGGCCAGATCCTTCTGGCGACCGGCGCGGTCATGATGTTCATCGGCTTCACCGCGATCCGCAAGATCACGGACATCAAGGTCTGAGCGTGGACCTTTTCCTTCTCATCCTCCCGATCGTCATCGGTCTCGGCGTCTTCCTGGTGTTCGCGTCGTTCCTGATCGGACAGCAGCTCGATCCCGTCCAGGCTCGGTTGCAGCAGATCTCGGTGCGCCCCCGGACCCTCGAAGAGCTCGAGCTGCAACGGCCGATCACGGAACGAACCATCAAGCCGATCGTGCAAGGGCTCGCGTCGATCGTCGCGCGTCTCTATCCAGCGAACACCGCGCGCTCACTGCAGATCAAGCTGAAGCGTGCGGCCATGGAGACGACCAGCGTCGAGTTCTTCCTCGGTGTGAAGGCATTCGTCGCCATCGTCGTCGCGATCGGCGCGTCCTCGCTGGTGAACCTCCTGACCGCTGACGCGCTCTTCACGCTCGGCGGCGTCGCAGGCGGCGCGATCCTCGGGTTCGTCGCGCCCGACTTCTATCTCAACAACCGCGCCAACGGCCGCGGCAACGCGATCCTCGCGGAGCTTCCCGACGCACTCGACCTTCTTACGATCTCGGTCGAGGCTGGCCTCGGGTTCGACGCCGCGATCATCAAGGTCACCGAGAAGATGAAGGGGCCGCTCACGGAGGAGTTCAAGCGCGCGGCGGCGGAGCAGCGCGTCGGCAAATCACGCCAGGAGGCGCTCCGCGGGATCAACGATCGCGTCGACGTGAAGGAGCTCCAGAACTTCATCTCGGCGATCATCCAGGCGGACCAGCTCGGCGTGTCGATGTCGAAAGTGCTGCGGATCCAGTCGGAGACGCTGCGGACCGAGCGCCGGCAGCGCGCCGAGGAGAAGGCGGCTCGCGCCCCGATCCTCATCATGCTGCCGACGGTCGGCTGCATCTTCCCCTCGCTCTTCATCGTCATCCTCGCGCCCGCCGCTCTGTCCGCGATGAAGTCCTGCGGTTCCGTCTAGCTCGATCACGACCCGCGGCCCGCTCCTCGTCCGCAACCGCACCCGCGGCACCGTGCTGGCCGACCGCTGCGACGTGGCGAGCAATCTCCTCACGCAGGGACTCGGGCTCATCCCGCGCTCTCATCTGAGCGAGGGCGAGGGCCTGCTGATTCCGTCGACGAACTCGATCACGATGCTGTTCATGCGCTTCGCGATCGACGCGGTGTTCATCGACAGAGCGTGGCGGGTCGTGCGGGTCGTCGAGCGGCTCCGGCCATGGCTCCCGGCGATCTTCGCACCGGGGGCCGCCAGCGTCATCGAGCTGCCCGCCGGTACGGCCGCGCGCGCCGGCACGCAAGCCGGTGACGAACTCATGTCCGAGCCCGCCCAGCGGTGATCGACGCGGTCCGCGACGTCCTCCTCGCTCCGCGCTGTGCCGGCTGCGCCGAGCCCGGCGCGTGGTTCTGTCTTGCCTGTCGCGACTCGTGCGAGCCCGTGACGCAGCGAGGGCCGATCGCCGTCCGCGCGGCCGGGGCGCACGAGGGTCCGCTCCGGGCCGCGGTGCACCGCCTCAAGTACGGCAAGGAGCCAGCCCTCGCCGACGACCTCGGTGCGCTCGTCGCCCGTGTGCTGGCGGGGGACCTCGCGACCGGGATCGTGATCGACGCGATCGTTCCGGTGCCGCTCCATCGCGCACGCGCGCTCGCGCGCGGGTACGACCAAGCGTCGCTGCTCGCGGGGGCCATCGGCCGGCGAACCGGGTTGCCGGTGCGGACCGCACTGCGTCGCATCCGGCAGGGCACACCGCAGGTCGAGCTTGATCGGATCGCCCGCGCGAAGAACGTCCGGGCCGCCTTCGTCGCCGAGGCCGCGTCGCTGCGCGGCCTCCGCGTGGCGCTCGTTGACGACGTCACCACCACCGGCGCGACCCTGCGGGACGCCGCCGCGGCCGCGCGCGCCGCGGGCGCCCGTTCGGTCTGCGCCTACGTCGTCGCCGTCGAGGAGTGAGCGGCCGCCGTCCGTGGCTGGTGCGCGGCCTGCTTCTTTTCGTGCTCGCCTTGGCGAACCTCAACGACATTCGTGATGGCAGCGGTCCCGCCGGCGAGGCTCCGGGGCTTTGGTCACCGGACGTCCTTCCCAGCGCGCTCTTCGCGTGGACCGTCATCCGCGAGCGCAACGTCGACTACGACGAGTTCGTCGACCGCCCGAATCGGACCGGCCCGCAGAGCGCGCTCGGCAGCAAGCTCGACTCGCAGGCCTACTTCTTCCGCGCGTGCGGCGTCTCGACCGCGACGCAGGCGCCGACCGCGAAACGCAGCGCGGGTGGCCCGCCCCCACCAGGCCCGAACGACCGCGTCTGTTCGATCTTCCCG
>VBGS01000097.1 GCA_005889445.1 Chloroflexota bacterium | reverse complement strand
AACCGCGGCGGCTCCGGTCCCATCGATGACCGCGTCCGCGGTGATGAGCGAGCGCGTCACATCAGAGCGCGCCGATCGCCAGCAGCAGACCGTCCTTCTTGATCGCCGGACTCGTCACGGTGAAGAGCACGACGCCGCTCACCGGTGCGGTGATCGCCGCGATCGGCTCGCCAACGAGATCGGTGACGTCCCCGATGAGATCGCGCGCCTTCACGGACTGCCCGACCCGCACCCGGCAATGGAACATGCCGGCGACCGGAGACCGCACCCAATCGAAGCTCTTCACGATGGTCGGCGCTTTCGCGTCAACCCTGCCGGAGAGCACGCCGAGCGTCTTCAGGATGTTCGTCACGCCGCGCACGTGGCGCTCGACGTCCTCCTCGATCAGAAGACCACGGCCACCCGACTCCGCGAGGATCGCCGCTACGCCGGCGAGCGTCGCGACCGCGTAGAGCGACCCCGGGCGCTCGCCGGTCGGCGCGCTCTTTACCGCCCACGCGGCACCGTACGCGTTCGCCATGCGAACGATCACCGCGTCCCGCGTCGGGTCGCCGGTCTCCCGGTAGATGACGAACGGCACGAGGTCCTCCACCAGGTCGCCTGCGTGGCGATCGATCGCGTGGTCGCACCTCGTGACGATCTCGGTGAGGAGACGATGCGCGAACCGCTCGCCCCAGCTGCCATCCGCCTTTCCCGGAAAAAGCCGATTGAGGTTGTCGCCATCCTCGGGATTGACGTAGATGCTGCGCTCGTAGAACCCGGGCCGGTTGAGGACGGGGATGATGACCACGGTCCCGCGCACTGAGTCGGGCCGGATCGTCCGACCGAGCCGGATCGCCGCCTCGATACCGGTGTACTCGGCGGCGTGGATCCCGGCCGTGATCAGGACAGTCGGACCGGCGACCTGCCCGGCGAGGGCGATGTACGGCCAGTCGTACTTCTCCAAACCCGGGTCGCCAGCGAACGTGAAGGTGCCGGTCGCGCGCTCGCCGGCACGGGGAATCGGGATCGGACCGATCGGGCCCACCCCGCTCAGGCTAGCGGCCGGCGCTACTCGACGTTCACCACGCTCGCGCCATCGTCGCTGAGCGTGAAGATGTACCAGACGTCCTTCTTGCCCTGACGAAGCACGAAGACATATTTGTTCTCGTTGACCGAACCGAGATACCGGACCGAGCTGCAGTCCAGCCCTTGCGAATGCATCGTGTCGAACTGGGTCGTGACCTGCTCGAGGGTCATCCCGAGCGCGGCATCGGTGTGCTCGTGCACGAAGACGGCGTTGTGTTCGCAGATGGCGTTGGCGTAGCTCACCACCCACGACGGCGCCGTCGCCCCTCGACCCTGGCGAAGGTCGGCGATCTCAGCGCGGTCCCGCGCGAGCTCGTCCCGCCAGCTGAAGAGCCCGGTGAGGTTGTCCTTCAACGGACCTGAGCCGCTGGCACCGGTCAAGACAGCGAGCGCAAGGAGTGGAATGGCGAGCAGCTTCATGCTCTGCGCAACAGGCATGTCGTGTGCCAGCCACTAGGATCGGCGACATAGCAGCGGAGCTCACCCTCGACGACCTCGTCGCGAATCGGACGATGTCGGCCGAAATCGCCACGCTCCTCCGGTCGACGGTGCGCGCTCGCCGTTCGTTCCTGGTGATGGCCGTGCCACGTCTTGCCGGAAAGAGCACGGTAAAGAGGGCAATGCTCGCCGAGCGACCCCCGCACATGCCGGTGCGCACCCTCGGTGAGGACGGCGACGACGTCGAAGCGCTTCTGGCCAGTGCCCAGAGCGGCTACCTCGACGTTCCCGAGATCAGCCAATACGCGGTCGCGCCGGGCTACGTCTGGGGCGGTACGGTGCGCCGCGCCTTCGCCGGCATCCGCGACACCACGGCGATCGCCGCGGCGCTGCATGCGCCCGATCCGGATGACGCGTTCGACATCATCTGTCGAGGCTGCCGCGTGCCCGACGCGGACGCCGCCAAGATCTCGCTGGTCGTCTACCTACGCTCGATCGGGCCCTGGCAGACCCCGCAGCGTCGCGTCGTCGAGACGATCCACGAGATCGGTGGGGTCCACGCGGGTCGGCCGACCGCGCGGCTGCTATTTCGTTGGAATGAGACGAGGGATGAGTTCGTCAAGGCATGATCGACGTCTCGCCGCTTCGCGAGTTTCGGTCCTTCCGGCTGGTGTGGTTCGGTCAGCTCATCTCCTTGACCGGAACGCAGCTGCGCCTCGTCGCGATCCCCTACCAGATCTACCTCCTCACCGGCTCGTCGCTCGACGTTGGGCTCATCGGTCTCTTTCAAGCGATCCCTCTCATCTCGCTCGCGCTCTTCGGTGGGGTGATCGCTGACTCGGTCGATCGGCGGCGGCTTCTGATCGTCACGCAGATCGGCCTCTCAGGCTGTTCGGCCGCGCTCGCGATCGGCACCCAGGTCGGCATCGCGAACGTTCCCTTTCTCTACGCGCTGACAGCGATTGGGGCGGCGTTCTCCGCGATCGACGGCCCGGCTCGCGGCGCGTTGGTCCCGAATCTGGTCGCACGCGAGCGCCTCGCCGCGGCCATGGCGCTCAATCAGGTGCTCTTCCAAACGGCGTCGATCGCGGGGCCGGCTCTCGCCGGCGTAGTCATCCTCGGGGTCGGTCTTGCGGGGGCGTACTGGCTCGATACGGCCACGTTCCTCGTGGCCATCGTCGCGGTTGTGCTGGTCGTCGCACCGAGACGTGATGCGCGGCCGCACGTGCCGGTGATTCGAGCGCTCGGTGAAGGGCTCTCGTATTTTCGGGCCAACCACATTCTCTCGGGCACGATGCTGCTGGACTTTCTCGCGACCTTCTTCGGCTCGCCGCGCGCGCTCTTTCCGTACTACGCGGATCGGGTGTTCGCCGTCGGGCCCGGAGGGCTCGGTCTGCTGTTCGCCGCGCCGGGGATCGGCTCGCTCGTCGCCGCGCTGACCTCGGGATGGGTGCCGCGCGTTCGGCGACAAGGCGTCGCAGTCCTGATCTCGGTGGCGGCGTGGGGACTCGCGATCGTGGGGTTCGGCTTGATGAACGACGGCCTCTTCGTCGCAGCGCTCGTCTTCGTCGCGCTGGCGCAAGCCGCGGACACAGTGAGCGCCATCTTCCGTAGCACGATCCTGCAGACGGTGGTCCCGGACGAGCTTCGCGGCCGGCTGGTCGCGATCAGCTCGATGTTCTTCCTCGGCGGGCCGTATCTGGGACAGGTGGAGTCGGGCGTGGTCGCAGCCGCGGTATCGCCGGAGTTCGCGGTGGTGTCTGGTGGAATCGCGACGCTCGCGAGCGTCGGAGCCATCGCGCTCTGGGCGCCGGAGGTCGCGTCCTATCGAGCCCCGGCACCCGAGCCCTCTCGCGTGTTCTAGCCGCGACGCATGAGGTTGCGCGCGTTCGCGGCGGCGAGGAAGGCGAACACCGCCGCGACGGCGATGCCCGCGATGAGCACCGCGCTCCCGACGGTGAGCGTGTCACCGTTGCGGTCGGTGCCGAGAGCGCGCCCGGCTACGCCGGCGGTCGCCACCGCGGTCGAGTAGAACGCGAGGACGAGCCCGAACACGACGAGACCGACGTACGCGAAGACCTTTGGCCATGTGGGGTTCTTCATGCGGAGCATTCAATTTCGGAGGCGCGCTCAGGTCAATGTCGCGGGGGTATCGGCGCGCACCCGCAACAGAATCGATCCTGCTGCGTTGTGTCCCTGCACGCTTCCAGAGCCGAGAGTAGGCTGCTTTCTTCCATGAAGACCCAGGCGCCGTCGGCGATTCGTGAGCGCGTGCGCGACCTCATGCCAGGGCTCCGCGTGGACCTCGAAACGCTCGTGCGCATCCCATCGATCAGCCACCCAGGGCACGATCCCTCCCAGCTCGGCCGCTCCGCGAGCGCGACCGAGCGGATCCTGCGCGACGCGGGCTGCGAAACGAAGATCGTCGAGATAGAGGGCGTGCCCGCGGTGCTCGGCCACATTCCCGCGCCGGCCGGCGCCCCGACCGTGCTCCTGTACGCGCATCACGACGTCCAGCCGACCGGCGCGCGCACCCTCTGGCACAGCGAGCCGTTCGAGCCTATCGAGAAGAACGGCCGCCTCTACGGACGCGGGACCTCTGACGACAAATGCGGCGTCGTCATGCACGCGGGCGCGATCCGCGCGCACGAAGGACGAACACCGGTCGGCGTTCGCGTGTTCGTCGAAGGCGAGGAGGAGTGGGGCTCGCCGAACCTCGCGAAGTTCCTCTCCCGCTACGCCGACGATCTTCGTGCGGACGCGGTGATCCTCGCGGACTCGGGCAACTGGCGGACGGGGCAGCCCGGGCTCACCCTGTCGCTCCGCGGCATCGTGGCGTGCGACATCGAGGTGCGAACGCTCGACCACGCGGTCCACAGCGGGGAATTCGGCGGACCGGTGCCGGACGCGCTGACGGTGCTCGCGAAGACGCTGGCCACGCTGCACGACGATCGCGGCGAGGTGGCGGTCGCGGGGATCGTGCGCGGCAAGGCGGATCCGCTCGACCTGACCGAGGACGAGCTGCGCAAGCAGGTCGGTATGCGCCCCGGTGTGAAGCTGATCGGCGAGGGCGGCATCACCGATCGGATGTGGATGAAGCCCTCGGTCTCGATCCTCGGCATCGACGCGCCCAAGCTCACGGAATCGACGAACCAGCTCGTGCCCTCGGCGAAGGCGCGCGTGTCGATGCGCATCCCCCCCGGGCAGGACGCCGAGGCCGCGATGAAAGCCCTCGTCGAGCACCTGCGGCGGCACGTTCCCTGGGGCGCGGAGGTGACGCTCACGCCCCGCGGCCACGGCAGGCCCTACAAGCTCGCCGGCGACGGTCCGATCTACGACGCGATGCGAAAGGCGATGACCGAGGCCTTTGGACGCGCGCCGGTCGATATGGGCGCGGGCGGCACGATTCCCTTCGTCGCCGATTTCAACCAGGCCTTTCCCAAGGCCGCCCTGCTGCTCACAGGCGCCGGTGACCCGTTCTCGAACGCGCACTCGGAGGACGAGAGCGTCGATCTCGCCGACGTGGAGCGCTCGACCCTCGCGGAGGCCCTGTTCTTCGAATACCTCGCGGGTCGCTGATCCGGCACACGACGTGCGGCAGGGCGCCGCATGGATGAAAAGAACACGCGCGACCTGCAGGAGCTCGAACCCTTCGAGGAACCGGTCGAGACAGATCCCACCGAGGCTGTTGAAGAGGGTGAGCCATATTTCCCGCCCACGGATCCAGTCGTGCGCACCGGACGCGGCGGACGCGTGGAGATCGCGAACGGGTTCGACAGCGCCGAGGTGCCCGAGATTCGGCCTGCGGCGGCCGCGTCCGCCGTCGTGCCGTCGGACGGTGCGCTCGAGGACGCGATCCGCATGGAGCTCGCGCTCGACGCGAGCACGGCGTATCTCGACATCCGCGTCAGCGTCGCCGACGCAGTCGCGACGCTAGAGGGGGAAGTCGCGGACGCGGTGGACGCCGAGAACGCGGTGGCCGTCGCGGGTCGCGTGCCGGGCGTGTCTGACGTGGTCGACGAGCTGCGCGTCACTTAGCACGCGGGTCATCGCGGCGGCGGAGGCGAACGCGGCCATCGCGGTCGCCATGGCGAGGGCCTGATCGCCGCCGCTGAGCGCGCCGAGAGCGAAGCTGGATCCGACCGCGATGGTGGCGGCTGCAAGAAGAAGTCTCATGACCAGACAACGCGCTGGAGCCTCCGTGGCGTTCACCCCCCGGAGGTCATCCTCCGCGTTGTCTAGTCCGGTTTGAGCAGGATCCGCTTTACCTGCGGACCTCGCTCGACGTGCGGCAGCTCTGGTTGAACGATCGGACCGCGGCCTCGAACACGTCGGCCGGTCCGTTCTTCGCGGCCTTCGCGGCCTCGTACTTGGCGACGCAGTCGGGCGACAGCTGGACAGACGTGGCCGGCTTCGGGGTGCTCGAGGGCTTCGGAGACTTGGTCGGCGTCGCTTTGGTGGAAGGCTTCGCGGGCGGGATCATCAGCGAGCGGTACTTCGCCCAGAACGCGTCCGTGTCGAGGCCGCTCGCGCGGATCGCCGCCTCGCAGGCTTCCTTCGTGTTGCTTGCGGCCCGCGCATAGCGTGCAACGCATTCCTTGAGGAGCGCTTCGAAGGTGGACGTCGGCGTGACGGGCTGCGTCTTCTGTGGCTGCGTCGTGAACTGCGCGCGGTACTTCGCCCAGAACGAGTCTGTGTCGAGGCCGCTCGCGCGGATCGCCGCCTCGCATACCGTCTTCGCGTCGTCGAGATGCTGCGTGTAGCGTGTCACGCATTCCTTGAGCAGGTTCTCGAAGGAGTAGCGCTCGCTGGTGACGGGCTTCGTCGCCGTCGCGGGCTGCGCGGTCTTCTCCGGCTTCGCTGTGGGCTCGGGCTGCCGCACGACCGCGGTCTCCGGCGTCTTCTCGGCATGAAGCGACGAGTCGAGCGGGCGCGACTCAGGCATGTCGATGTTTCCGGTCCCGTACGCGCCGGCGATGAGCGTGGCGGCTGTCGCGAATTTCGCGAGCGTGGCCAAGCGAAAGAGCTGATGAAACACTTCACGTTCCCCTTTTCAGGTGCTGGATGTCGCGATCGGGGAACGTCCGCGTCACCGAGAAGGGTTCACCCCCGAGGGTCCTCCCCCGAACGGCGCTAGATGGTCGAGGGCCGGAGGGTGATCGTGCCGAGCACGAGCGTCGAGCCGGTGACGGTCGCCTGGATCTTCCCGCGGAGGGTCCCCCCATGCAGCGGGTCGACCTTCTTCACGTAGAGCGTGATCGTCTGGCCGGACTTGGCCGGAAACTGCAAGTCGATGGTGCCACGCACGGATGTCGTCGCACACGCGCCGTCCAGCGCTGTGGAGACGCACGCGCCGTCGACCGGCGAGCCATCGGAGTACAGCACGCCACCGATCGCGTGGACCGTCATGTATGAGGGCGTCGCCGGCTTCGGAGTCGGGGTCTTCGTGGGGGCGACGGTCGGACGCGGGGTCGGCCGCACGGTCGGCTCTGGCGTCGGGCTCGGGGTCTCGGCGGTCTGAGTCGCGAAGGGCGTCGGCGTCGGCACGGTGATCACCGCGACCGATGGCTCAGGGGTCGGCGACGGTTCCCCGTCGCCCTGCTTCGGTGCGACCTGGCTCAGTAGACGAAGCGCGTCCTGCGTGGCCGCGCGAGCGCGCGATGCGGCGAGCGCGTTGCCGACCGCCTCGAGGCGCGAGGCTTCCTCGACCCGCTGGTCGTAAAGATCGCTCGCGTACGCGACCGGATCGGCCTGCAGTACGACGAGCGCGTCCTCGATCGCGACACGCGCCGAATAGAGCGGCGTGTCGGCGCCGGCATGGAGCGCGGCGTACACGAGCATCACGGCCGACGCAGCGATGACCACGGGTCGGACCAGGCGCGGGAGCGTGAAGCGGCGCCGCGGGCGCGCGTCTCGCTCGCGCCACGCGGCCTCGAGCTCGTCGCGCACGCGGTCGGACGCGATCTCCGACATGCGAGCCGTGCGCAGGGAGCCCAGGGCGCGGACGAGAGCCTCGTCGGTCATTCTGCCGCGTCCGCGCCGTTCCAGCGATCGAGTACGGTGAGCTCGCCCGTC
This sequence comes from Chloroflexota bacterium, assembly GCA_005889445.1. Classification (GTDB taxonomy): domain Bacteria; phylum Chloroflexota; class Limnocylindria; order P2-11E; family P2-11E; genus 3-1-20CM-2-70-9. Next base: position 845 of record VBGS01000097.1, on the reverse strand, counting down.
CGCTCGAGCTCGCGGCGCAGGCGATCGAGCGCGCGGTGCTGCAGCGTGCGGACCGCGCCTTCGCTTCGTCCGGTCATCTTGCCCACCTCAGCGGCGCCATACCCCTCGACAAAACGCAGGAGCAGTACGTCGCGGTAGTCGGGCTTGAGCTTTGACATCGCGCTGACGAGAGCTTGTCGCTCCAACGAACGCACGGCGTCGGCTTCGACGTTCTGCCCGGAGGGCGGATGGTTCACCAGATCGTCGACCGACATTTCGGGGCGCGCGCGGCGCGAGCGGTCGATCGCCGCGTTGCGCGCGACACGGAAGAGGAACGCGACAAAAGGAAGGCCGCGGTCCTCGTAGCGGTCCAGCGCTTCCATCGCCCGCAAGAACACGTCGGCAACCAGGTCCTCCGCCTCGTGTCTCGCGCCGGACCTCGCCAAGCAGTAGCGATAGACCGGGTCGCGATAGCGCTCGTAGAGCTCACCGAACGCGGAGGCATCGCCGGCTTGGGCGGCTTTGACGAGCGCCGCGTCGATACCTCGACGCGACGCGTTGCCTGTGGCCGTCTCGCCGGTGATGCCGGCGTCCGGGACGATCTACGGGCTCCGGGGCATCTGAGGTGGGAACGACGCTAGTTGGTTTTCGGTACACCCCCGTGTTGGCGGGGCGTCTAAGGGGCGTCTAAGGGGGCGCAATATCAATCCGGTGACGCCCGTCGAGACAAGCATCCTGATCTGGCTCGCGATCGGGGCGGGCATCGCGGCCGGCGTCTTCGTGATCGCGCGCTCGGCGGTGCAGATCGGAAGCGTCGCCTACCGGGTCATGGAGAAAGAGCTCGGTCGTGGTGCCGCGACGCGCGA
>VBGS01000207.1 GCA_005889445.1 Chloroflexota bacterium | reverse complement strand
TGACGACGGTGTCGTTCCATCCCCGCAGCCGATACGCGCGCACCGTCGGCGCCGGCCGACCAGGTCCGTAGTCGCCGACGACGACGCGGCCGGGCGGGATCGGCACGGCCGTCTCCGGTGGAAGGTCGAGCGCGAGCCTGGGCGGGGCCGGCTGGGCGAAAGCCTGCGCGAGGATCGATGGGCCTGTCGGTCGGAGCACGCGGGCGAGCTGCTCATGGGGAACCGCGTTCACCCCGAGAAGCAGAGCGGCCGCGACCGCCGCGGATGCGAGCGACAGCATCAGCCACGGCGCGCGACCCAGTCGCTGTCCGCCGGCACCCTCGACGTCGAGGATCACCCCGAGATTGTGCTCTTGCGTTCTTCTTTTACCGCGTCGTTTGCCCGGCCGTATGCCCAGACGTCCAGATCGGGTGCCGGAAGCTGATGCGCGCCCAGGATCGTGCCGATCTGCGCGCGGTGATCGCTGCCGTGATGCGCGAACTGCGTGAGGAGCACCCAGCTCGTGATGAGCAGCGGTGGATCGGCCGGATTACGCCGTCGCGCGTCGCGGACGACGCGATCGGCGTCAAAGTCCTGGCCGGCGAAGAGCTTTTCGACCGCCTCCTTCACGTTCGAAAGGTGGACGGCGAGCTCGTCGAGCGTGCTGGTGCCCGTGTCGTCGTCGACCAGCGGCTCGGGCATCGCACGGAAACGGCGCAGGTAGCGCTCGTCCGCCGCGACGATGTGCGCGAGCGTCCGGCGGATCGTTCCGTACGTGCCGGGCACCGTGAGCTCGATCTGTTCGGGCTCCAGACCGCGACAGTGCTCGATGAGGCGCTCGGTCGCCCACACGTCGTGGCGCAGCTGCCGAAGCATCGGTGGCGTCATCAGGCCTCCTTGGCTTCTCGGGTGGCGCCGAGCTCCACGGCATAGGACCACACCTGCAGATCGGGCGCCGCGAGGCCGTTCGCGCCGAGGATCGTCCCGATCTGCGCGCGATGGTCACTTCCATGGTGGACGAACTGCGTGAGCGGGACCCAGGCGTTCATCTCGAAGCGCGGATCGTCTCGCCGGCGGAGCGGCGTATCGAGCAGCAGCCGATCGGCATCGAGCTCGTCCTTGGCGAAGAGCCGCTCGACGCCGTCCCGCACGTGCGCAACATGCGATGCGGTCTCGTCCAGCGTGACGTCGTGGTCCAGGCGGAACGGGGGGTCGTGCAGAAGGGTGCCGAGCAGCCGCGTCAGGTAACCCTCATCGGCGGTGACGATGTGCGCCAGCGTTCGCAGGATCGTTCCGTACGTACCGGGCACCGTGAGCTCGAGCTGCGCCGGGGTCAGCTTGCGGCATCCGGCGATGAGCGTCTCGGTCGCCCAGACATCGTGCCGCAGCTGACGGAGCATCGCCGGCGTCGTCACTGTTGCAGGATCGGGCTGCCGCGCTTTATGAACTTGCCGCGGCCCTTCCTACCGAGGAACTTGTCCTTTTCGACGACGACTTCGCCCCGCGAGAGCACGACGCTCGCCTTGCCCTTCACCTTGCGTCCTTCATAGGGGTTGTAGTCGACGCGCATGTGGTGCGTCTTCGCGGAGATCGTCGAGGTCGTGCGCGGATCCCACACCACGATGTCGGCATCGCTGCCGACCGCGATCGTGCCCTTTCGCGGGAACATGCCCATGAGCTTCGCCGGCGTCGTCGAGGTGATCTCGATCCACCGGTTCAGGGTGATGCGTTTCGCGACGACACCGCCGTCGTACAAGAGCACCATGCGCGTCTCCACCCCGGGCGCGCCGTTCGGGATCTTGGAGAAGTCGCCGATGCCGAGCTCCTTCTGTTTGGGCAGGCCCTGGAAGCCTTCCTTCATGCAGAAGGGACAGTGGTCGGTCGAGACGACCTGAAGGTCGTTGCGCGCGATCCCCTTCCAGAGCTCCTCTTGGTGCCAGCGCTCGCGAAGGGGCGGGCTCATCACATACTTCGCGCCCGCGAAGCCAGGCTCGTCGTAGCTGTCGACCGAAAGGAAGAGGTACTGCGGGCACGTCTCGGCGTACGCGGGCAGACCGCGGTCGCGGAACAGCCGGACCTGCTCGAGCGCCTGCGCTGCCGACAAGTGGACGATGTAGAGCGGCACCCCTCCGGCCATCTCGGCGAGGCGGAACGCGCGGTTCGTCGCCTCGCCCTCTGCCTCGGGCGGTCTGGTCAGCGCGTGCCATTTGGGAGCCGTGTTCCTCGCGGCGAGCGCGCGCTTGACCAGAACGTCGATCACGCCGCCGTTCTCCGCGTGCATGCAGATGAGCCCGCCGTTCTCGGCGGTCCGGCTGAGCGCCTTGAAGATGGCGGCGTCGTCGACCATGAACACGCCGGGATACGCCATGAAGAGCTTGAACGACGAGATTCCGTCCTTGACCATCGTGTCCATCTCTTTCAGGACCTTGTCGCTGACATCGCGGATGATCATGTGAAGCCCGTAGTCGATCACCGCCTTGCCGCGGGCCTTGCGCATCCACGCGTCGCGCGCCTTCTCCA
>VBGS01000206.1 GCA_005889445.1 Chloroflexota bacterium | reverse complement strand
GGCGCGGGCGGGGTCGGCGATGCTCGGCACCCTGGGGGCGCGGCGCGGACGAGCCCGAGCTCGAGAGCTCAGCGCGCGCGCTTTCGCGATGCGTCCTCCAGGGCCCAGTCCACGAAGCGCGCGAGCAGGTCGCCAAAGTCGATCCCGGCCGCGCGCGCCGCCTTGGGCAGCAGACTGTTCTGCGTCATGCCCGGGATCGTGTTCACCTCCAGCACGACCATCCGATCGCCCGACCAGATGAAGTCGGTGCGCGACATGCCGCGGCACCCGAGCGCCTCGTGCGCGCGGCGGGCGAGGTCCTGCGCGCGCGTCGCGACCTCGGCGGGGATCTCGGCCGGGCAGATCTCCTCGCTCTCGCCCGCGTCGTACTTCGCGCTGTAATCGAAGAACGCGCGCTTCGTCTTGATCTCGATCACCGGCAGCGCCTGCGGCTCGTCGTTGCCGATCACCGCGACGGTGAGCTCGCGCCCGGGCACGCGCTCCTCGACGAGTACCCGAGCGTTCGGTCCAGGCGGCTCGTACCGGAGCGCGTTCGCGATCGCGGTCTCGAGCTGATCGGCACGCTCGACGATCGACGCGCCGACGCTCGAGCCGTTCGCGACCGGCTTGACGAACGCCGGCAACCCGACCGCGCGCGCCCGCTCGAGGTCATGCGGCGAGGTCGAGCGCACGGTCGCCCCTCGCGGCACGTCTAGACCGTTCGCCGCGAGCACCGCCTTGGCCATGACCTTGTCCATCGCGAGCGCGGACGCGAGGACCCCAGAGCCGGTGTAGGGGACGCCGAGCGTATCGAGGAGGCCCTGGATGCGGCCGTCCTCGCCCCAGGTGCCGAAGACCGCGAGGAGGACGACGTCGATCGGCTCACCGTCGCCCGCCATCACCCGCGTCGCGGGAACGAGGGCCCGCGACGCCGACTCGATCTGCGACTCGAGGCCCCGGGGCAGCTGGTGGGTCGGCTCGAGGACCGCGCCGCCCGCGGCCAGGCGCCGGCCCTGCTCGCGCTGCTGCTCGGTGATGGCCGGGTTGCGGAGCATGAAGGCGAGCGGGTCGAGCAGGACGACCTCGAACCGGTCCTTCGGCAGGCTCGACGCGATCTGCGCTCCCGCGGCGAGCGAGATATCTCGTTCGGCGGACGCGCCCCCGGTCAGGACGCCGACGCGGATCCGCTTCTTCACCACTCGCCGACGACCTCGACCTCGGGCACCAGGCGCACGCCGAAGCGCTCCTGCACCTCACTCTGGCAGAGCTCCATCAGCGCCTTCACGTCGGCGGCCTTGGCCGTGCCGGTATTCACGATGAAGTTCGCGTGCTTCTCGCTCACCCGGGCGCCGCCGATGGATCGGCCCTTCAGACCGGACGCCTCGATCAGGCGGCCCGCATGGTCCCCCGGCGGATTGCGGAAGATCGACCCGGTGTTCGGCTGCGCCAGCGGCTGCTTGTTGGTGCGCTCGTTGGCCATCTCCTTGATGCGCCGGACCGCGCTCGCGCGGTCGCCGAGGGTGCCGCGAAAGCGCGCGCGGACGCAGACGATGGGTGTTCCCTGAAGCGAGCTCGTGCGGTAGGCGTACCCAAGCTCGTCGACGCGCGAGCGCCAGGTGTCGCCGTTCAGATCCATCAGCTCGGCGTCGACGACGACGTCCGCGGTCTCGGTCCCGAACGCCCCCGCGTTGCCGTGCACCGCGCCACCCACGGTGCCGGGGACCGTGGCCATCCATTCGAGGCCCTCGATCCCGGCCTGCGCGGCGCGCGCCGCGACGTGCGCCAGGGCCGTCCCGGAGGACGCCTCGATGATCGGACCGTCCACGGTCGCCTCGCGCCAGGCGTTCTGGAGGACCACGCCGCGTATGCCCTTGTCCGACACCAGAAGATTCGTGCCGCCCCCGAGCATGAAGACCGGGAGCTCGTGCTGTCTCGCGACACGGATGGTGCCGACAAGGTCGGTCTCCGTCGTGACGCGCACGAAGAAGTCCGCCGGCCCGCCGATGTGCAGCGACGTGTGCGCGGCCAGCGGCTCTCCGCGGATGCCGAATGGAGCGATCGTCACACCGCGGCTCGCGAGCGCAGACGCTCGAGCAGGCGTTCGCCGGCGGGCCGGATGTCGCCGGCGCCGAGAACGAGGACGACGTCGCCGGGGCGGGCCCGCTCGGCCAGGACGCGGACCGCTTCCTCGATATCGGCCACGTACGTACCGCCGGCGCGTTCCGCGAGCGATTTCGCGCCGGCGCGGGCGTCGGGTGCCTCGCGCGCCGACGCGAACGTCTCCGCGACGATCCGGTCGTCGGCCGTTCGCAACGCCGCCGCGAAATCCTCGAAGAAGGCGCGCAGGCGGCTCGGGGTGTGCGGCTGGAAGAGCGCGATCACGCGGCCCGACGCGCGTGCGCGGACCGCGTCGATCGACGCGCGGATCTCGGTCGGATGGTGCGCGTAGTCGTCGACGACGATCACCCCGCCGGCGATCCCGAGCTCCTCGAGGCGGCGCTGCGTCCCAGTGAAGGACGCGAAGGCCATAGCCGCCGCGGTCGCCGGGACACCCAGCGCGTCCGCCGCCGCGAGCGCGCCAGCCGCGTTGCGAACGTTGTGCATGCCCGAGAGCTGCAGCCGAACGGCGAGTGGACCGGCGAACGG
>VBGS01000230.1 GCA_005889445.1 Chloroflexota bacterium | reverse complement strand
GACTGCAGCGCGAGCGTCAGGAGACGGGCCTGCTGCCGTCGATCCGCGAGTACAGCCGCGTCTGGGGCATCACCGAGGCGCGCGTCTCCCGCATGCGCCCGAATGCGCCGGTCATGCACCCCGGGCCCATGAACGAGGGCGTCGAGATCGACGCGGCCGTCGCGCACGGCTCGCGCTCGCTGATCGAGCAGCAGGTCACCAACGGTGTCGCCGTGCGCATGGCGCTGCTGTACCTGCTCGCGTCGAGCCCGATGGCGCCGGGGCGCGCGTGAGTCTGCCCAAGGTCGTCGAGTCGTTCGGATTCATCGATCTGCACGCGCACCTGCGCGAGCCCGGCTTCGAGGAATCGGAGACGATCGCGACCGGGTCGCGCGCGGCGCTCCGTGGCGGCTTCACGACGATCTGCGCGATGCCGAATACGGAGCCGGCGATCGATTCGCCCGGGCTCGTCGCGGAGCTCATCGCGCGCGCCGCGGCGTCCGACGGCGCGCGCGTGCTGCCGATCGCCGCGATCACACGGGGGCGTAGGGGCAAAGAGCTCGCCGATCTCGTCGAGCTCGCCGCGGCTGGGGCGGTCGCCTTCTCCGACGACGGCGCGCCGGTCGAGGACGCGCGGCTGTTTCGGCATGCGCTCGAATACGCAAGCGCGCGAGACCTTCTCGTCATCGAGCATGCGCAGGACGCGGCGCTGTCGACGAACGGCGTGATGCACGAGGGCGCCGTCTCCGCACGGCTCGGTCTCTCCGGTATCCCGGCAGCCGCGGAGGAGGCCGCGGTGGCGCGCGACATCGCGCTCGCGCGGTTGGTCGGCGCGCGCCTGCATCTCACGCATCTGTCGACCGCGGGATCCGTGGAGCTCGTGCGCCGAGCCAAAGCCGACGGCGCTCGAATCACGTGCGATGTCACCCCGCATCACCTCGCGATGACCGATGAGTGGGTCGCTGGATCGCGTGCGTTCGCCTGGAATGTGCCGGGAAGCGACGCGCGAGCGACGCCGTACGACTCCTCCACGAAGGTGAATCCGCCGCTGCGCTCGCTCGCCGACGTGCGCGCGCTGTGGCGCGGACTGGCCGACGGCACCGTCGACGCGATCGCCACCGACCACGCGCCGCACGCGTCGGTCCGGAAGGACGTCGAGTACGACGGGGCCGCGTTCGGGATCTCTGGGCTCGAGACGGCGGTGCCGCTCGTGCTGGGCGGCGTGCGCGCCGGTTGGGCGTCGCTCGATGTCGTACTCCGCGCGCTGACAAGCGGGCCGGCGGGCATCCTCGGGATCGATGTGCCCGACGATCGGATCGTCATGGACACGGAGGCGGAATGGACCGTGAGCGCGCGCGACCTCGTGTCGAAGGGGAAGAACACCCCGCTTCTGGGCCGAATCGTCGTGGGGCGGGTCACCGATGTCGAAATGCGACGTGATCGAGAGGTCGCCAAAGATGCGCAGACGCTCGCCAGTCGTTGAGCTCGAAGGCCAATTGCATCTTTATGCACCACAAACGTATAGTTATGCACGAATGACCAGAGCGGCGGTCCTCGCGATGGAAGACGGCTCGGTGTGGTGGGGAGAGGCCTTCGGTGACGGCTCACCCGCGTCGGGTGAGGTCGTGTTCAACACCGCGATGACCGGATACCAGGAGATCGCGTCCGACGCCTCCTACAACGGTCAGATCGTCGTGCTCACGTATCCGCTCATCGGCAACTACGGGACGTTCGCCCGGGCGGCCGAGAGCCGCAGGCCGTGGGTGGAGGCCCTTGTCGTGCGCGAGCTGGTGGACACGTGCCGCGAAGGCACGGTCGATCTCGACGCCTACCTGCGTTCGTACGGTGTCCCGGGTCTCGCGGGCATCGACACCCGGGCCCTCGTCCGCCGGCTCCGCGCGAAGGGGACCCTTCGCGGGGCGATCCTCCAGGTGCCACCGCACCGGTCAGGCGATCCGGACGTCGCGCGCGAGGCGGTCGCGAAAGCGCAGTCGATCCCGCCGCTCGGCGCGAAGCCGCTGGTCGTCGAAGCGACCGGGCTCGCGCGGCAGTCGGGCAGCGGTCCCAAGGTCGCGCTCCTCGACACCGGCCTGAAGGAGAACCAGATCCGCTGCCTCGTCCGCGGGGGCGCCACGGTGCGCACGTTCCCAGCTACGGCGAGCGCCCGTGACGTGCTCTCGTGGGCGCCCGACGGCATCGTGATCTCGAACGGGCCCGGCGACCCGGCGGCGATCCCGCACATCGCCGCGGCGACCCGCACGCTGCTCGACGCGGCGATCTCGCGGGGCGCCTCGCGCCCGTTGCCGATCCTGGGAATCTGTCTCGGGCATCAGCTCGTCGGCCGCGCGATCGGGGCGACGACCTCGCGCCTGCCGTTCGGTCACCACGGCGCGAACCATCCGGTCAAAGAAGTGCGCACCGGCCGCGTGGTC
>VBGS01000225.1 GCA_005889445.1 Chloroflexota bacterium | reverse complement strand
GCCCGGGAAGCCATTTCTGCTTCTGATCCTCGGTGCCGAACTTGAGGATCGTGAGCTCGACGAGCGAGATCTGGACCGAGAGCGTCGTCCGCACCGACGAGTCGACGCGGCCGATCTCCTCGGTGACGAGGGCGTGCGAGACGTAATCGATGCCGATGCCCCCGTATTTCTCGGGCACCGGACCGCCGAGCAGCCCGAGGGGAGCCATCTTCGCGAGCACGTCCTTCGGAAAGGTCTCGCTCCGGTCGCGCTCGCGCGCACCCGGGGCGATCTCGCGATCGGCGAAGTCCTTCGCGAGCTTGCGGATCTCCTGTTGCTCCGAAGTGAGGTCAAAGTCCATCGCGCCGAGTCTACGAAGATATCTACCCGTCTGATCGGTAGGGTCGGCGGATCGCCATCCATCGCGCGGGCTCCGCGAGCGGCGCGAACCCGTAGCGCGCGTACAGGCCGTGCGCGTCTCGCGTCGCGAGCATGACGTTCCGGCAGCGCGCGAGGTCGGGATGCGCCATGACGGCGTCCATGAGCAGCCTGGCGACACCCTGTCCCCGATGCTCCGCGACCACGAACACGTCGCAGATCCACGCGAACGTCGCGCGATCGGTCACGACACGCGCGAAACCCACCTGCCGGCGACCCTGATCGAACGCGGAGAAGCAGAGCGACCCATCGAAGGCGCGCTCCTGGACGTCTCGGGGCACGCCGGCGGCCCAATACGAGTCGTCGTGAAGCCAGCGCCAGACCAGTTCGCGATCGATGTCCCTCTCGTCGCTCGAGATGGAGTAGTCGGTCACGGGGCCGCAGTGTAGGTTCGCGCCGTCGTGATCCTCTTTGTCTGGGTCGGGCTCTTCGGTCTTGCGATCGGGTTTCTCTTCGCGGCCGCGCTGCTCGAGTCGTCCGGCTTGCGCGCGCGTGACATCGTCGTCCTGGAGTCGCGCGGTCGGATCGCTCGGGTGTGCGTCGCGGCGAGCGTGGTCTGCCTCATCCTCATCGTGCTCATCGGCTCGCCGCTCATCGGCGGCGCGCTCACTGTGATCGCGATCGCCTGGGTCCTCTGGTGGCTGCCCCGCTCGCACCGGATCGTGCCGGTCCGCGCGCAAGCTGTGATCGCGGCTCCTCCCGACTCGGTCGCCGCGGTGATGTTCGACGTCTCGGCGCAGCCCGCGTGGATCGAATCGGTGCTGTCATGCGTGAACGAGACGCCAGGTCTGCTCCGGGCCGGCAGCGTGCTTCGTCAGACCGTGCGCGTCAAAGGGCGAGACCTTCGGGCGCGCGTTCGCGTCGCCGCGTTCGAGCCCGGCCAGCGCCTGGTGCTCGAGCTGCTGGTGAACGACGCCATGGTCGCCGAAATCTTCGAGATCGCACCGCATGAGCACGGCTCTTTGGTGACGACGAGCGGCACCCACGAGCTGAGCATCGCGGGCGCGGCGCTCTCGGGCTGGCGGATGGCTGGCCTCAAGCGAAGCTTCAACGCGCGACGCGCGGCGAATCTCGAGCGCTTGCGCGTCCTCGTCGAGCGAGTACGCGCGCCGCTCCGTGCGTAGGCGACTCTCTACACTCGCCGCCGTGGAGAAACGACCGGTCGACATCACCTCGCACGACGATCAGGTCGTGTTCGCGATCCTGCTCCTCGGGATCTTCGCGATCAGCTTCATCGTGCTCGCCGTGATCCTTGTCGTGACCGCGGGCACAGGGCACACCCTCCCCCGATAAGAAACAGCCCGCGGGATGTCCCGCGGGCTGTTCGGATGTTCGTTTCGAGTGCGCTAGTCGTGGCTGCCGTCGCGGCCCTTCTTGCTTGCCGCGCGGTCGGCCATTTCCTTGGCCCGTTCCGCAGCACGCGCGAGCTTCGACTTGGTGTCTGCGCGGCGAGCTTGGTGGTGTCGAACGTGTGCGTCGCGCTCGTCGTGCTCGTGGGCGCCGTCGTGGTCGTCTGGAGCGTCGTGTTCGTCGTGGTCGTGTTCGTCGTCGTCGCCGGGGTCGTCGAGTCCTCGTCCGTGTCCTTGTCAGAGCACGAGCTGAGATCGGCGGCGTCCTGGATGTCCGCGTGCGCGGCGACCCAGATCCCGGTCAGGTCCTTCTGAGCGGCGGAGACGAGGCTGCGAGCGTCGCTCGCCGCGCTGGCTTCCGTCTTCTCTTCGTCGGTCTTCCGTGACTCGTGGCGAAGGTCGCGCGCGCTGTGCGTGAGATCCTTCAAGTCACCGCGGAAGGTCTTGTACGCGTCGTGCAGCAGATGAACGGCGTCGTTGCGATCGTGCGCCGCCGTGCTGCAAGCGTTGGTCTTGTCGTCGGCGGCGTTCGCGTTGCCGCCCAGCGAGGACGCGGAAAGACTGAACATGAGTGCGCCGGCCGCGAGCGTTCGCGCGGTGCGGCTGATCGTCAAGCTGAACATATGCACCTCCTGTGCATACGTTGCTAACGCGCCATCAGGCCCGCGATTAGCCCCCGTTCGTCAGGCGTACCCGAGTACTACCCCGAACGGGGGAGTGGCGCGGTGTCTAGACTGCGCCGCCGTGCGCATCGGCGTGATGCTGCCCTCGTACCTCCGCCCGACCCGCCAGACGGTCCTCGGTGTCGCGCGCGCGGCCGAGCGGCTCGGATACGACTCGGTCTGGACCAACTCTCACACCGCGGTGCCGGCCTCGTTCAAGCCGCGGTACCCGTTCAGCGAGGACGGCATGCCGTCATGGAACGCGCGGACCGCCTGGGCCGACGCGATGACGACGCTCGGGTTCGTCGCCGCGGCGACCGAACGGGTCCGCCTCGGGGTCGCGGTCGTGCCGCTCATCATCACCGACCCGGTGACGCTCGCGAAGCAGGCCGCGACCGTCGATGTGCTCTCGGACGGGCGCTTCGAGCTCGGCGTCGGAGCGGGCTGGCTCCTCGAGGAGGGCAGGGCCCTCGGTCATCCGACCGATCATCGTCAGGCTCGCCTCGAAGAGACCCTCGACGTCCTTCGGCTCGCGTGGTCGAGGCCGACCTTCAGCTATGACGGGCGCTTCGTGAAGATCCCGGAGGTCGGCGTCCACCCGCAGCCGCCGCAAGGCGTGCGTCTGCCGGTCTGGATCGGTGGCCAGGGCGACGCCGCCGTGCGCATCGCCGCCGAGCACGATGCCGGTCTCTTCGTCTGGCTCCAGACCCACGAGCGCGTCGCCGAGTATGGCCGCAAGCTGCGCGCGCTCCGTCCAGGCGCGCCCCTCGCCGCGTGCGTCTGGACCTCGCAGGACGAGCGGCTCTGGGACGGTCAGGTCCGCGCGATGGAGAAGGCCGGCGTCGACCTCCTGGTGATCGGGCGTCGCTACGACGATCGCCAGATCGGTGAGATCGAGCGCTTCGCGAGCGAGTTCCTTTGATCTACACCCGCTCGATGATCGCCGCGATGCCCTGCCCGCCGCCGATGCAGAGCGACGCGAGCCCGTACCGCTTGTCGCGCTTGCGCAGCTCGTAGGCGAGGGTCAGCGCGAGGCGCGCGCCTGAGGCGCCGAGCGGGTGCCCGAGCGCGATCGCGCCGCCGTTCACGTTCGTCTTCGCGCGGTCGAGCCCAAGATCCTTCTCGACGGCGAGGTACTGGGTCGCGAACGCCTCGTTGATCTCGACGAGGTCCATGTCCTCGACCTTGAGCCCCGCGCGCGACAGGGCCTGACGTGACGACGGCGCCGGCCCGATCCCCATGATGTCCGGGTCGACCCCGCAGACGCCGCCCGACACGATCCGCGCGATCGGCCGGAGCCCCGCCTTCTTCGCCGCGTCCGCCGAGGCGACGATCACCGCCGCGGCGCCGTCGTTGATGCCCGACGCGTTGCCCGGTGTCACGGTGCCGTTCTTCTCGAAGCGCGCCTGCAGCTTGGCGAGGCCCTCGACCGAGGTGTCCGGGCGGATGTGCTCGTCCTTGTCGACGACGACCTCGCCCTTCTTCGTCTTCACCGTGACCGGCACGATCTCCTCGCTGAAGCGGCACGACTCGCGCGCCTTTGCCGCGAGTGTGTGGCTGCGGTAGGCGAACTCGTCGGCCGCCTCGCGCGTGATCCCGTACCTCCGCCCGAGGTTCTCCGCGGTGTTGGCCATGCCGAGGCCGTTGTACGAATCGACGAGCG
>VBGS01000224.1 GCA_005889445.1 Chloroflexota bacterium | reverse complement strand
TGACGATCGCTATCGGTGTCTCGAAGTTCGCCGAAGGATCCGCGGAGATCTCGTTCGGCGACACGAAGGTCCTCTGCCTCGCGACCTTGCAGGACAGCGTGCCGAAGTTCCTCGAAGGCAAGGGCACCGGTTGGATCACCGCGGAGTACGCGATGCTTCCCCGGAGCACGCCCGAGCGAAGCCAACGCGAGAGCATCGCCGGCCGTCCCGGCGGCCGCACGTTCGAGATCCAGCGGCTCGTCGGCCGGGCGCTGCGTGCCGCGATCGATCTCAAGGCGCTCGGGTCGCGCAGCATCGTCGTCGACTGCGAGGTTCTGCAGGCCGACGGCGGCACCCGGACGGCCGCGATCACGGGCGGCTTCGTTGCCCTGGCCCACGCGGTGCGCAAGATCAACCCCTCGCCGATCGTCCGGAGCGTCGCGGCCGTCTCGGCTGGTTACGTGAAGGGCGAGCTCATGCTCGACCTCGCGTACGCCGAGGACTCGATCGCCGACGCGGACGTGAACGTCGTCGCGACGAGCCAGGGCGAGCTCATCGAGGTCCAGGGGACCGCCGAGGGCCGGCCCTTCTCGCGAGCGGATTTCGATCGCGTCCTCGCGCTCTCGATGGACGGCATCGCCAGGCTCATCGCGGCGCAGCGTTCGGCTCTCGATCACGCGTGATGTGACCGCCGAGCCGCCCGACCGCCACCGCTTCCTGATCGGCTCGGCGAATCCGGGAAAGCTCCGCGAGTACCGCGAGATCCTCGCGGGCCTGGACGTCGAGCTCGTGTCGCCGGCCGAGCTCGATCCGGTCCCGCCCGAGCCGCGCGAGGACGCGGATACCTTCGCCGCGAACGCGACCGCGAAGGCGCGCGCCTACTCGCTCGCAAGCGGGCTGGCGACGATCGCCGATGACTCGGGCCTCGAGGTGTACGCGCTCCGCGGCGCGCCCGGGATACGCAGCCGGCGGTTCTTCGGCGAGGATGCGACCGCGCACGAGCGCAACGAACGGCTGCTCGCCATGCTCGAGGGAGTGGAGGACCGATCCGCGCGGTTCGTCTGCGTCACTGCGCTTGCCTCGCCCGACGGCCACGTGGAGCTCTTCGAAGGCGAAGTCCACGGCGAGATGGCCGAGGCCCCGCGCGGCGAGGGAGGCTTCGGCTACGACCCCATCTTCGTCATCGCAGGCGACGGCCGCACGATGGCGGAGCTCTCCGCGGAGGAGAAGCACCGTATCTCGCACCGCGGCCTCGCGGGCGCGAAGCTGCGCTCGCGACTCGCGAGTGGCTGGCCTGCCTAGGCCGCGACCTTCACGACGATCGATCCGACCTGCTTGTCGTGGAAGCCCTGCCGGCGCGGATCGGCGCTGGCGGTCCGGTACAGATAGACGTAGTAGACGAGCACGAGCAGCTGGATGACGAACGACACGAAGCCGCCGACCTGCTCCGGCTGCGTGAAGAGCGACGCGAAGGCTGACGGGCCGAACAGGTATGCCCACCGTGTCAGCGCCTGCATTCCGCTGAGGGCCTGGCCGTCGTCTGCCTTCACGGTTCGGAGTCCCATCACCCGCTGTCCGGGTGACGCCTTCCACTTCGTCCAGCCATACGCGAAGTAGGCCGCGCTGAGGAGCGCCCAGAGGACCGACCGCGAGGCGGCCGCGACGATGTTGATGTCTCCCTGGACCACGGCTCCCACGGCGATGATCGTGATGAGGACCAGGTACACGAGCCCAAGCACGAGACCGTCGATGACGACGGCGATGAGGCGTGTGCCGAGATCCGCGGGCGCGAGCGCGAGTGATGCGGTTTGTGTGGTCATGATGTCCCTCCTCCACACGGGCGGGCGCCCGTGACGCGAGCGGTCGAAGCATACGCTCGGCCTATCGCGTGGACGGCTCCGGGCGGCGGCTGAGCGCGACCCGCAGTGCGGCGACGTCGCGATGGAACACCGACTCGGCGATCGGGGTCCGATGCGTGTCCGGGACGCGCATCAGGCGCGCGGGCTCGCCGGGACTGTCGTCGGTGACGTAGCGCGGGATGACGTGCGTGTGCAGGTGCGGGACGCTGTTGCCGAGCATCTCGAGGTTGAGCTTCGCCGGGTGGTAATGCGTCTCGAGCGCCCGGGCCACCGTGAGCACCTCGCGGAAGTACGTCGTCGCGTCCGGCTCGCTGAGCTCGGTCGCGTCCGCGACGTGCTTCCCCCTCCAGATCACGATCGTGTAACCCGGTTGCCCGACATCGCCCCGGACGAGATAGGCGTCCGACACGCGTCCCGCGAAGATGCGCGCGTTTCCATGCGACTCGTCGGGGCGGCCTTCGGCG
>VBGS01000232.1 GCA_005889445.1 Chloroflexota bacterium | reverse complement strand
ATCGGGCTGTACGACAACGTCGCCGGCGTCGCCCTGGTCCACACCGCGATGGCGCTCCCCTTCGTCATTCTCGTGACCGCCGGCGTCTTCGCGGGAGTCTCCAACGAGCTCGAGGAGGCGGCGATGACCCTGGGCTGCTCGCGGTTCACCGCATTTCTGCGCATCGCGCTCCCGCTTGCGCTCCCGGGCCTGGCGGCGGCCGCGATCTTCACGTTCGTGATCTCATGGAATGAGGTGTTCGCCGCGTCGATCCTCACGCTGCGGCAGCGAACACTGCCGGCGCTGGTGCTCTTCGCGCTTCAGCAGTCGCCGCTCTACTTCAAGTTCGCGGGCGGCTTCTTCATGGTGATGCCGGCGGTCGCGTTCATCTTCTTCATGCGGCGGTATCTGCTCAATCTCTGGGGAGGCCGCTGAGCGTGGCCGCGATCGAGGTCCGTGGGCTGACCAAGCTCTTTGGAAAGACTCCGGCGATCCGCGACGTCACGCTCGAGGTCCACGACGGCGAGTTCCTGGTGCTCCTCGGGCCGTCGGGCTGCGGCAAGACGACGCTGCTCCGGTGCATCGCCGGGCTGGAGCACGTCGATCGCGGAAGCATCCTCATCGGCGGACGCGACGTGACCGATCTGGCCCCGCGTGCCCGCGACATCGCGATGGTCTTTCAGAGCTATGCCGTGTTCCCGCACATGACCGTCGCGGGAAACATCGGGTTCGGTCTGCGCATGCATCGCCGTCCGCCCGCGGAGATCGAGATGGATGAGCCGCTCTCCAACCTGGACGCGCTGCTTCGTCTGCAAGCGCGCGCCGACCTCAAACGACTCCACAAGGAGGTCAAGCGGACGACGGTCTACGTGACCCACGACCAGGTCGAGGCGATGAGCATGGGCGACCGGATCGCGCTCATGCGTGATGGCCAGATCGAGCAGATGGGCGCCCCGATGCACATCTACGACAATCCCGCGTCGCAGTTCGTCGGCGGGTTCATCGGCTCGCCACCGATGAACTTCCTGCGCGGCAGGTTGCGCGAAGGCGCGTTCGCCGGCGACGGCTTCAGCGTGCCGCTCGCCAAAGCTCGTGCGGGGCTGGATGGCCGGGACATGCTGCTCGGCGTGCGTGCCGAGCACATCGCCATCGGATCCGAGGGCGTCCCCGCGACGGTCCTCGTCGTCGAGCCACTTGGCTCGCACACGCTTGTGACGGCGCTTGTGGGGAGGACGCCGGTCAAGGTCCAGGCGCCGATCGACAGCACGGTCCGGCCGGACGAGATCGTCCATCTGCGGTTCAATGAACCAACGCTGCGATGGATGGACGCGAGCTCGGGCTCCGCGGTGGAGAGCTGACCCCGCTCGATCCGCGGCGGTCGTACAAGCCACTCGACGTCGGCAACGGCGTCGTCTCGGGGACGCTCGCGCCGAACGGACGATGGCTCTCGCTCGGAACGGCCCACCCGGTGCACGGCCGGGTCGTCCTCACGACGATGGCCCCGTTCGCGGGGGATCGTTTCGCTCCCGACGACGTACGGGCCTATCGGGCAGCGCTCGCGGATCCCGCTCGTCCGTCGTTCGGCATCAGGCTGCTCGACCAAGAGCCATTGTCAACGTGGATGACCGAGGACTCGTTCCCGTCTGGGATCGTCGAGGCACGGCAGGGGCGACTGGAATGGACGGCCGCCGCGCCATCTGGCCGGACTGGTGCGGTACAAGTCGTGCGGATCGTCGCGCGTCGACCGATCGGCGGACCCGGGTGGTCGGGTGTGATGCGGCTCGGCCGCGCCGAGTACACCCAGCTCACGCCCGGCGGTCGACTCCCAGCCGCGCCGACCGAGAACCGCTTCTCGATGCGCACCTATGGCGGAGGCAGGGAGACCGTCAGCCTCATCGAGGATCCGCGTCTCGACGCGTGCGCGGCGCTCGTCCAGTTCCCCGCTTCGCCCGACCTGCCGATCGGTGGCGAAGCGACGATCGTGTTGGCGGTCGCCCTGGGCCGGGCCGCGGACCCGACCATTGAGGAGGCTCGGCGCCTAGCGCGTGATGGTGAGGCGCTGCTGGGTCGCGATACGGCGGAGCGACGACGGTTCTGGTCCGGGCTCGATCTTGTCGGCGAAGCCGCCCGACCCGCGCGACGCGCCGTCTCATATGCGATCGACTGCGCCGCCTCGCGCGTCAGCGATGCCACCGCGATGCTCGCCGATCACGAGATCCTTCCGCTCGTATGGACACGCGACGCGTATTACGTCTGTCGCGCGCTGCTCGCGGTCGGAGCGCGCGACCGAAGGCTTCTGGCCGTCGTTACGGAGTTCATCCGCTGGACGTTCGAGGTGGCTGAGCGCGTCGACGGTTGGTGGCCACGCGCATCCCTGGCATCGGGGAAGGCCAAGGACCCGGCCTTTCAGCTCGACCAGCAGCTGTTTCCCCTGCTGCTCGCTGCGGACGCCGGGCGTCTTGCCGAGGCGGGCGTCGACGCGCGCTACGCCGCGATCTGCCGCGAGAGGATCGATGCGCTGCTGGAGAAGCGCACCCCGTTCGGGCTCATCGCGACCGACGAAACGCCGGCGGACGACCCGCTGGCGCAGCCGTACCACTTCTCGAGTCACGTCCTTCTGTGGCGCGTGCTCCAGGCCTTCGCGCATCGGGAGGCCGACGCCGTCCGCGACGCGACCCTGCTGCATTTCACGGACGCAGCCCGCTTCGCCTACGCGGTGAGCGGGCCGCGCGCCGCCGGCGCACGCCACTACCACGACGCGAACGACTTCCCGACGGTGTTCGCTCCGGGCTGGGGATTCTGTTCCGCGAAAGACCCGCGCTGGCGGGCGACGATCGACTTCGCCTGGAGCGAAGCGAACGAGGGCTATTTCTCGGGGCCGGTCGGCGGTCTCGGCTCGGTGCACACGCCACATCCCTGGCCGCTCGGCGATCTCCAGGAGATCGTCGTCGCTCGCGTCCTCGGTGACCCTGAGCGCGAGCGGCGCGCCCGCGACCGGCTCGATCTGGTGCAGACCTGGGACGGCATGTTGCCCGAGGCCTACGACGAAGGCACGGGCGCACTGGCGTCGCGGCACTGGTTCGCCTGGCCTGCGTCCCGCCGAAAGCGCTTCAGTTCGCCGAGGAGGTCGGCCGCCTCGTTGCCGGGCGCGGTGGTGTCCTGGTGAGCGGCGGTCTGTCCGGCGTGATGGAGGCCGCGAGCCGCGGGGCGAAGGACGCGAACGGCCTGGTCGTTGGCGTGCTTCCGGGCTTCGACAAGCGCGACGCCAACGAGTTCGTGGATATTGCGATCACCACGGGCATGGGCTGGATGCGGAACACGCTCACGGTGCGGGCCGCCGATGCGGTGATCATGATCTCAGGCGGCATCGGAACGCTGAACGAGCTCACCGTGGCCTACGAGCTCAAGCCGACGGTGATCCTCGAGGGAACCGGCGGGTGGTCGTCGCGGATGCGCGAGGTCGCGTACCAGGGGAAGCATCTCGACGAGGCGAAGATCGCCGAGCTGCACTACGCGCAGACCCCGGCCGAGGCGGTCGAGATGGCATTCGCGCTCGCGGTCCGCGGTGAGAGCGGCCGCGATTCCGCGCGAGAATATTCCTAGAGCAGCGGTACTCCGATCGGCGGGATGCGCGCCTCGCACCATGCCGCCGCCGCGAGCAGGCGCCGATCGTCGCCGGGCGCGCCGACGAGCTGCAGTCCCAACGGGAGGCGATGCGGGCCGAGGCCGCTGGGCACCGTGATCGCCGGAGCGCCCACGAGCGACCAGCGCGTGGCGAAGCGCGGGTCGCCGGTCGTCTCCGGAGTCGGGGCCTCGCCGGTCGCGGCCGGCGTGAGGATCGCGTCGTAGCGCGCGGCCCACGCCGCGAAGATCTCCACCAGCCGCCTGCGTTCGTCGAGCGCCCGCCGGTACACGTCATCGGGGATCGCTGCGCCCTCCGCGAGGTTCCGCCGCGTCACCTCGCTGATGAGGTCTTCGCGCCCGCGCATCTCGCCCGCCAGCGCTCGTGATTGTTCGAAGAGCATGATCGTCCGAAGCAGCTGCGGCGCTTGCTCGAGCGCGAGTGGAGGCGCGGGCCACTCGATCGGTCCGCCCGCCGCGGCCAGCAGATCGACGTCAGCCTGGAAACGCTGACGCGCCGCATCGTCGGCATGCTCCCAGTCGCCGGTGCGCAGCGCCGCGAGCTTCGGAGCGGTCGTGTCGCCGGACCACCATCGCTCGGACGCTTCGCCCGCCATCGCGGCTGTCAGCACGGCCACGTCTCGCACCGAACGCGCGAAACCACCGACCTGATCGAGAGTGGGCGACGTCACGAGCATTCCGTCGCGCGGCAGGCGCCCGAACGTCGGCTTGAACCCGACGACCCCGCAGTACGCGGCAGGGCGGATCACCGAGCCGTTCGTCTGGCTCCCGATCGCGAGCGGCACGACCCCCGCGGCGACCGCGGCGGCCGATCCCATCGACGATCCACCGGAGGTGCGTGAGAGGTCCCAGGGGTTGCGGGTGGGTCCCGGATGCAGCATCGCGAGCTCCGCCGTCACGGTCTTGCCGACGATGACCGCGCCGGCCGCGCGGAGGTTGCGCACGACGTCGGCATCGCGGTCGGGCACGCGGCCGGCGTAGAGGTCGGACCCGCGCTCCGTCGGGACGCCGGCGGTGTCGAAGATGTCCTTGACGGCTATCGGAGCGCGGGCGAGGGGTCCGCTCGCTCCGGTGACCGCCAGCGCGGCATCCAGCAGCAGCGCCTGTTCGGCGTCGAATCGCGCGAACGCGTGGATCCGCGACTCGGTGTCGGTGTACCGCGTGATGCTCGCCTCGACCGGGCCGATCGTCGACGGCGGCGAAGCGTCGGGTTCAGCGCGCATCGGTCAGTGCGCAGTATGCCCGCGTCCGGATGTCCGGGCCGCGCGCCTAGCTTGCCGTTGCCAGGCCGCGTCGCCACAGCAGCTTGTTGAGTCTGCGCACTCGGCTCTCGGCCTGCTCGCGCCAGCGACCGGATCCGAGCCCCAGCTCGAGGAGCGTCTCGATGAGGCGGACCGCACGCTGGCTTTCGTCACGACGCTCGAGATGGCGAGCGAAGGAGAGCGCGAGCCGTACCCGCAGCTCGTTGTCGCCGTCGTAGTAGGCGCTCTCGTAGCAGGCGAACGCGGCATCGACCTCGCCGTTGCGCTCGAACACCCGCGCCAGCGCGAACGCGGCCGGGGCATGATCGGGAGCGCGTCCACCTCGCGCCAGGAGCACCGCACGAGCGACCCGGTCGGTGATCCGGACGAGTGAGATGACGTCGCGCGCGTTGTGCTCGAGGACGGGCGCGATGATGGCCGGGTCGCCCTTGCGCAGGTAGAAGAAGTACGCGTCGGGGATCAGCGATCCGGGGATATCAGCGGTCCGCCCGTCGTCGAGAACGCTCTCCTCGAGCTGCCGGAGGGTCGTCGATCCAAACCGGTCACGCCACAGGCGCCGCGCCGGATGAAGGAGGTCGAGGTGGGAGTCGTCGACGGTGATGTCGGCGCGCAGCGTCATGACGAATCGCGTGCGCAGCAGCGGGAGATCGAATGTCTTGCCGTTGTACGAGGCGCACGCACGGAACGGCTCGATCTCGCCCTGCAGGTGCCTGATGAATTCCCGCTCCGCCGCGACGTCGTGAAGCAGGTGCTGCCGCAGGATGAGCTCTCCATCGGCGAAGTGAGCGACTCCGATGAGGAAGACGTAGGTCCCGGTGCCGCCCGAGAGTCCCGTCGTCTCGGTGTCGAGGAAGAGGATGTCCTCCCAGCGCCGGG
>VBGS01000215.1 GCA_005889445.1 Chloroflexota bacterium | reverse complement strand
CGTCTGGAGGCGAGCGAGGTCCCGCCGCGCCTTGACGCCCTGGCGATCGCGTCTATCGAGCGGGCGGGGCCGCGGTTCGGATTCGCGGCGTCCGCGTCGGCGGTGGTGGCTGGGGTCGCCGCCGCGGTTCTCATCGCGTCGGGCGCGATCGCGGTATCGGCGCTCGCGCCGGCGCTGGCCGGCGACGGACTCGCGGCGACCATCACACTCGCCGCGCAGATCGCCATCCCGATCGATGGGCTGGTCCGTCAGCTCCAGGAGCCGACGATGCCTCTCGCCGCGATCGCCGGCCTCGCGATCGCGATCGCGTACGAATACCGGCAGAGGAGGGAACGTTTCCATGTCGTCCACTCGTCTTGAGCGCAGCGTCCACGACCGTGTCATCGCGGGGGTGTGTGGGGGACTCGCCGAGTACCTCGCCGTGGATCCGACCATCATGCGCGTGTTCTTCGTCGTCGCCGGGTTCCTCACCGGCGGTCTCCTGGTGCTCCTGTACATCGTGCTCATCTTCGTGATGCCGCTTCCCGGACAGCCGGCGAGCGGCATCGCGGCCTCCGCGGGTACGACCGCCACCGAGGTCGCGGGGTCACTGCGCCGCGCCGCGGACGACATCGCGCACAGCTTTCGCAGTGAACCCGGCGAGCCGGCGGCGTCGGCGGCGACAGCGACCCAGCCGGTCGGCGATCCGGCGGTACACGCTCGCGAGACGGAGCGGCGCCGCATGGCCGTCGGCTATGTCCTCATCGCCATCGGGATCGTGTTCTTCCTCGGGAACGCGGGTGCGTTCCGCGCCGTTCAGTGGCAGCTGATCTGGCCCGTCGTGGTCGTCGCGATCGGCGTGTTGCTCCTGGTCCAACGGGTGCGCGCATGACCGCCCGGCGCGGCGTCTTCTGGCCGCTGCTCCTCATCGCGCTCGGTCTGATCTTCCTTCTGTCGAACCTGGGCCTGATCGCAGGCGTCTCCTGGATCGGGATCCTCAACCTGTGGCCGCTCCTGCTCGTCCTCATCGGTCTCGACATCGCGTTCGCAAGGCGCTGGCCGGTCCCGACGCTCGTTGCGGAGGTCGCCGTCATCGCCGCGGGTCTGGCGCTCCTCGCGGCCATGCCTTCCTACGGCGAGGTCTTCGCGTTCGGCTCGGCCCGCACCGGCGTGAGCGCCGCCTCCGCTCCGCGGACCGCGGGAACGAATCAGCTCGACGTCACGATCAACGGCGGCGCGGGCGCCTACCACGTGACCGGCGGCGCGACCGACCTCGTCGAGGCGAGCAGCGCCAACCCGGACCTGCGTGTGGTCACCAGCGAGAGAACGGCCCGGGCGACCGTGCGGGTCGATCAGGTCGGTCCGGAACACTTCCCGTTCGCGGCGGGCAACGTCGACATCCAGGTGCGGATCGCGAGCGACCTACCGACCTCGTTCACCATGAACGCCGGCGCGGGCACGTTCGATGTCGACCTTACGGACGTGCGCGTGACCGATGCGCGGGTGAGCGCCGGAGCGTCGAATACGCGTCTGACCCTGCCGAAGCCGACCGGCGACGTGCCGTTCCGGATCAACGTGGGCGCGTCGAACGTCACCATCACGGTCCCCGACGGGGTCGAGGCGCGGATCAGCACGACCGGCGGCATCCTCTCGCTGCGAAGCGAGAACGCGCGCTTCTCCGACGGCAACCGCGCGGCGGGCTGCCTGGCCTGCGGCACCGCGGTCGAGTCGAGCGGCTACGGGTCCGCGACCGACCGCGTCACGGTCACCATCAGCGCGGGGGCCAGCTCGATCGTCGTTCGGTAGCAGGTCGCAC
Source organism: Chloroflexota bacterium (assembly GCA_005889445.1). Taxonomy (GTDB): domain Bacteria; phylum Chloroflexota; class Limnocylindria; order P2-11E; family P2-11E; genus 3-1-20CM-2-70-9. Next base: position 2,154 of record VBGS01000215.1, on the reverse strand, counting down.
CTTCTCGACACGCCGAGCGCTTGGTCGTTCGGCATACTGCGCGCGTGCAAGAGCCGCAGGTCGCGCCGCCCTTCGCCACATCGTCGTCGCTCACACCGACAGCGGCGGGGCCGACCGAATTGCAGGCGCTCCGCGCGCTCAACAGCGAGTACATACGGGAGCATCCCGAAGAGGTCGCGCGATTCCTGGATCTTCGCTCTCCACAGGAGACGGCCGCGCTCCTCGTGCACGCCACGCCCGGGGCGGCGTCGCAGCTCGTCGAGCGGCTCAATCCCCGGATCGCGGCGGAGGTCCTGGTGCGGATGCCTCGCGAGCTCTCCCGAACAGTGCTGAGCGAGATGAACCCGAGCCGCTCGGCGCCGGTCGTGGTGAGCATGTCCCCGAGAGAGCGCGAGGAACACCTTGCGGGGGTCGAGCCGAAGGTCGCGGAAGCGATCCGCGAGGTGCTGAGCTATCCGGTCGACTCCGCGAAGGAGCTTGGCGCGATCTACCTCACCGACGCGGACGGACGGCTCGCGGGGACGGTGCCCCTCGGCGAGATCGCGACCGCGCTGCCGGAGACCAAGCTCAAGGATCTGGTGCGAGGTGGCACCCCGGCGGTCTACGTGAACGCGTCACGGCACGAGGTCGTCGAGTACCTGAACGAACAGCGCGTCGCGACGCTGCCCGTGGTGGACCTCGAGCATCGCCTGGTCGGCGTGATCCGATATCGCGCGCTCGTCACGGCGGCCGAGGCCGAGGCGAGCGTGACGATCCAGACGATGCTGGGTGTCAGCAAGGAAGAGCGCGCGCTGTCGAAGGTGTCGTTCGCGATCCACCAGCGGCTGCCATGGCTCGAGATCAACCTCGCGACCGTCTTCCTCGCCGCGTTCGTGGTCGGCCTGTTCGAGAACACCATCGCCCGCTTCACCGCGCTCGCTGTGCTCCTGCCGGTGGTGTCGGGTCAGACCGGCAACAGCGGCATGCAGGCGCTGGCGGTGACCATGCGCGGCCTCGCGCTTCGTGAGGTCCGCATCTCGCAGTGGCCGCGCCTCATCATGAAGGAGCTTGGGGTCGGCCTCTTGAACGGGTTCGCCGTCGCGCTCACGACGATGCTCGGAGTGACGATCTGGAGCCACTCGCTCGGGCTCACGCTCGTCATCGGGCTCGCGATGCTGTTCTCGATGACCATCGCCGGCGCCGCGGGGGCAGCGGTCCCGCTCCTGCTGAAGGCATTCGGCCAGGATCCGGCGCAGTCGTCGTCGATCGTCCTGACGACGATCACCGACGTGTGCGGCTTCCTCACCTTCCTCGGGCTCGCCACGATCTTCGCGTCGGCGCTCTGATCAGGACGGTGCGCCGCCCGGTCCTCCTGGCGGTCGCCGCGCTCGCGCTCCTCGCCCTCCCGGCGGGGCTCGTCGCCGCCGATGAGAGCTGGGTCGTCGATCGATTCGTTGCCGACATCACGATCCATCCCGACGCGTCGCTCCACATCGTCGAGACCATCGACGTCGACTTCGGTTCGTCCCAGCGCCACGGCATCTTCCGCGACATTCCGGTGCGGTACCACTACGACGACACCCACGTGCGGGTGTACCGACTCACGGTCGGTTCGGTGACCGACGCGAGCGATCGCGCGATCCCGTACGAAGTGACCGATCAGGGCGGGTACCGCGAGATCAAGGTGGGTGACGCGAACGTCCTCGTCAGCGGAAGGCGCAGCTACCGCATCAGCTACGACGTGGTCGGCGCGATGAACGCCTTCGCGGATCGCGACGAGCTCTTCTGGAACGTGAACGGCGGCTCCTGGCCGGTCGCCACGACCCTGGCGATGGCCACCGTCCATGCGCCGGTCGGGATCGACCGGCTGGCGTGCTACCAGGGCCTGGCGGGCGCGACGAACACGTGCCCGACCGCGCTCTCGGCGTCCAAGGATTCGGCGACGTTCGGTCCCAGCCACCGCCTTGCCTCCGGCGAGCAGCTCACGCTGGTCGCCGGCCTGGCGAAAGGGGCGATCGCGGAGCCGATGCCGATCCTCGAGCGGGACACGGACAACGCGCTGACCTTCATCGAGCCCCAGCCGGCGTACCTCGCGCTCGCGGTCGCTCTGCTCGTCGGCGCGCTCGCGATTCTCTTCTGGCGCTGGTACACGGCCGGCCGCGATCTGCGCGACCG
>VBGS01000126.1 GCA_005889445.1 Chloroflexota bacterium | reverse complement strand
TCCGCCACGAAGATCACGCCAGCCACCGGGACGAGAAGAACGAACCCCGTGGTGAGCGCGCAGGCCGCGAGCGTGGCGCCGATCGCGAGCGCACCGGTGTCTCCCATGATGAACTCGGCCGGATGGACGTTGAACCACAGGAACGCGAGGAGCGCACCGACCATCGCCGCGCAGAAGACCACCAGCCAGTCGTAGTGGCGCGCGGCGGCGATGAACGCGAACGAGAGGAAGGCGAACACGCTGGTCCCACCGGCGAGCCCATCCATCCCATCGGTCAGGTTGACGCCGTTCGACGTGCCGACGATCGCGACGAGGGCCACGATGACGAACACCGCCGCGCCGATGAACCACCCGCCCACGAGTGGCACGAAGACCTCGTCGACGCCGAAGTGCCGCTGGATGTACAGCGCCGCGGCGAGACCGACGATGGTCTGCCAGACGAGCTTGTGCCGACCCCGGATGCCGAACCCGTACGTGACGTTGACGAAGTCGTCGATCGCCCCGAGCGCCCCGACCGCGACGAGCAGCCCGACCGGCACGATCGTCTGCGGGATGAAATCGGCGCGCAGGTTTTCGGGGAGCAGGAAGGCGACGAAGATCCACAGGAACGCCACGACGCCGATGAACAGCCCGCCGCCCATGGTGGGGATGCCCTGCTTCGCGAAGTCGCGGGTCGGGCCCTCGCGGCGGATGTTCTGCCCGATGCGCAGCCGGCGCAGGAGGCGGATGTACGGCGTACCGAAGACGAGCCCGATGAGGAAGGCAGAGAGCAGGACGCCGAGCGCGAGGATCGCCGTCGTCACTTGGCGAGGGCCGGCTGGACGAGGGCGTCCGCGAGGCGGTCGAGAGCCAGCGAGTGCGAGCCTTTGATCAGGACCGTGTCGCCGCGGCGCAGGACGCTCTTGAGCAGGAGGAGCGCCTCGGCCGCGTCCGCGACGGTGTACGTCTCCGTCAGCCCGGCCTCGCGTGCGGCGCTCACGATCGTGCGCGCGAGCTCCCCGATACCGATGAGCACGTCGGCGTTCCGCGCTGCGTCCCGCCCGGCCGCCTCGTGCGCATCCGCGGAAAGCGCGCCGAGCTCGAGCATGTCGCCGATCACCGCGACGCGCCGCGTGCCCGCTCCGCCGAGCACCTCGAGCGCGGCATGCACGGCCGCGGGGCTGGCGTTGTACGAGTCGTCGATCACGACGTGCTCGGATGTCCGGCGGATGCTCATCCGGTGTGCGGGCGGCTCCATCGTCCCGAGCGCGACCGCGGCCTCGTCGAACGGAACGCCAAGCGCCGTCGCCGCGCCGATGGCCGCGAGCGCCGCGGTGACGAGATGCCTGCCCGGGAGAGGCAGCCGCACCTCGGCCTGGTGATCGGCGTCCCGCGCGACGAAGCGCAGGCCCGCCAGACCCAGAGCGATGACATCGGTCGCCCGAAGCGTCGCGTCCTCGGATTCGCCGAAAAGCGTGACCTGCGCCTTCGTCCGAGGCGCGAGGGCACGAACGCGAGGATCGTCGGCGTTGAGCAGCGCCAGGCCATCGGCGGGGAGGGCCTCGATGAGCTCGGCCTTTCCCGCGGCGATGGCGTCGACGCTCGGCGTTCGCGAGAAATGCACGGGCACCTGGGGGATCGCCGTGATGATCCCGACCCGCGGACGGACCAGCTCCGACAGGTCCGCGATCTCTCCCGGAACGTAGAAGCCGATCTCGACAACGGCGACCTCATGACTGGGCTCGATCCCGAGAAACGTCATCGGAACGCCGATCTCGTTGTTGAAGGAAGCCGCGCTGCGCAGCACGCGGTATCGAGCGCCAAGCGCCGCGGCGGTCGCTTCCTTCGTCGTGGTCTTGCCGACGTTGCCGGTGATGCCGACCGCGGGTATGGGATTGGCGTCGCGCAAAGCGTCGGCCAGACGCCGCAGCGCCCGCTGCGCGTCGGCCACCTCGACGACAACGGCGTCGGCGGGGAGATCGGGGACGGGGTGTTCCACGACCGCTCCCCGCGCGCCACGGGCGAGCGCATCCGCGACGAACGCATGCCCGTCGCGGCGGTCGCGGAGCGCGAAGAACATGCTTCCCGGAGGCGCGATGCGCGAGTCGAACGCGCCGCCAGCGAAGCGCTCATCCGTTCGGGGATCGCCGTGGATGACCCGTCCACCCGTCGCGCGGAGCATCTCCTCCAGGGTGAACACGTCAGGGTCGAATGGTACCGAGCGTCAGGGTCGATCCGGCTGCACGCGCGCGTAACGCAGCGCGTCCCCGGCGATGGCCCTGAAGGCGCCCATCGCGGGCACGGTGCCGGATAGCTTCGATTGCGGACGCTCGAGCACGACGACGACGACCATGCGGGGGTCCTCCGCGGGGACCATCCCCGCGAATGACGAGATGTACGCGTCGTCGACGTACCGACCGTCCTCACTCGGGATCTGCGCGGTGCCGGTCTTCCCCGCGACGCTGTAGCCCTTGAGCGACGCCGCGTTGGCGATGCCCTGATCGACGGTCGAGGTGAGCATTGCGCGGAGCGTCGCGGCGGTCTGCTCGCTCACGACTCGCCGGAGCGGCTCCGGCGCGGTGCGGTGCTCCCCGTCCGCATCGCGCCGGCTCGCCACCACGAATGGCCGGTACAGGGTCCCGCCGTTCGCGATCGCCGCGTACGCCGCGGCGAGCTGCAGCGGGGTCACGGCAAGTCCCTGACCGAACGCGATCGTCCCGAGGTCGACGGGGTACCACTGCGCGAGCGGCCGAACGCTCCCGCCCGTCTCGGAGGCGAGATCCACGCCGGTGCGCTCGCCGAAGCCGAACGCACGGAGGTACGAGTAGAGGTCCGGTGCGCCCAGCTTGCTCGCGACGAATACGGCGCCGGCGTTCTGCGATCGTTCAAGGACCTGCTGGACGGTCGTCGGCCCATAGGCCCTGCCCAGCGCGTTACTCAGCACACGGCCGCCGATCACCGCATAGCCCACGTCGTTGTACGACGTCCTCGGGGTGACCACGCCCTTGTCGATCGCGGCGGCGACGGTGATCGCTTTCATCGTCGATCCCGGCTCGTACGTCCACGAGATCGCCCGGTCGCGGAGCGCTTCGGGCGTCGCGGCCGCGACGCGCCCGGGGTCGTACGACGGATTCGACGCGAGCGCGAGGATCGCGCCGTCCCGCGGATCGAGCACCACGACCGACCCGCCCGCTGCCTTCTCGCCCTGGACCGCGGCCGCGAGCGCGCGCTCGGCCGCGGTCTGGATCGCGAGGTCGATCGTGAGTCCGAGATCCTGTCCGTTCACCGCGGGTGTCGCCGTGCGGAGGCCAACGGCGAGCTCGCGGTTCGATGGGTCGCGCTCGACGACAAGCCGGCCAGCCTTGCCGCGAAGCAGGTCGTCGTATCGACCTTCGACGCCGTACTGCCCCGCTCCGTCGTCATTCACGAACCCGAGGACCTGCGCGCCGATCGTGCCGTTCGGATACAGGCGCTTTGGTTCCAGCTCGAAGCCGAGGCCGGGCAGGCGGAGCGCCGCGATCCTGTTGGCGGTCTCCTCGGAGAGTCGGCGCCGGACGAAGAGCCACTCCGCGCCGCTCTCGAACGCGGCGCGCAGCGTGTCCGGATTCTCGCCGAGGATCGGCGCGATCGCGGCCGCGACGCGGCCCCGCAGATCGCTCTTGTCGAGATCGGTCATCTGCCCGGGGATCGCATAGAGCGAACGCAGCTCGACGGTGGTGGCGAGGATCGCTCCGGCCCGATCGCGGATGACCCCGCGCTGCGCCTCGAGACCCTGGTCGCTCCGGACCTGGTCGGTCGCGCGCCCCAGGAGCTCGCCGCGGCCCACGGTCTGCCAGTACGCCAGCCGAGCCGACAGGACGAGCGTCGCCACCGCGAAGAGCGCGAAAAGCGTGCGCAGCCGCGCGTGCGAGACGGTTGCCGTCAACCCTTCACCTCACGCCGTTTGATGGGTGCCCGCTCCCCGCCGACACCCGACTGGGATCAGTGCTGCGCGGCGACGGCCTCCGAGGCGACGACGCGGATCGTTGCCGCACGCACCAGTCCGAGACGGACCGCGTCCGCCTCGATGCGCGCCGGCGAATCCAGCCTGGCGCTCTCGATCTGGAGCAGCGCGTTTTGACGGCGAACCTCGTCGCGCTGCGCGGTGAGGCGCTGGACCTCGTAGCCAGCGGCAGACAGCGCGGTCGTCTGCGCCAGATAGAGGAGGACGAGGAGGAAGCCGGCGAGGATGACGCCGCTCGCGAGCGCGAACGAGCGGACCTCCCAGCTCGCGGTGCGCGCCGCCGACACCCGCGCGGCGGGACGATGATGGCGCACCGCCTGCGGACGGGGACGGCGTTCCACGCGCCGCACCCGCGGCGCGCGCACTGCCTGCGCGATCGTCAAGGGAGCTTCTCGGCGACCCGAAGAGCTGCGCTGCGGGCGCGCGGGTTGCGTGCGACCTCCGCCGAGTCCGCACGAAGCGGACGCCGGGTAACGACACGCAAGCCCGCGCGATGCCCGCAGACGCAGGTGGGGAGGTGGGGAGGACAAATGCAGTCGCGCGACTCTCGCGCGAAGAACTGTTTGACGGTCCGATCCTCGAGCGAGTGGAACGAGATCACCGCGAGCCGCCCGCCCGGACGGAGGACGCGCACCGCCGCGGCGAGACCCGCGTTCAGGTTCTCGAGCTCGCGGTTGACCGCGATGCGGATCGCCTGGAACACCTTGGTCGCTGGATCGATGCCGCGAGGGCGACGCGTCTTCACGCCGGCGACAAATCGGCCGAGCTCGTCCGCGGTCACGAAGTGCGCCTTCATGCGGCGACGCGCGATGGCGCCCGCGATCCGTGCAGCCTCAGGCTCCTCGCCGAGCTCGGCGAAGATCCGTCGCAGATCCGGCTCGGCCCAGGTATTCACGATGTCGGCCGCCGTGTCGCGTAGGTCCGGGTCGGCACGCATGTCCAGCGGGCCTCGCGCGCGAAAGCTGAAGCCCCGCTCCTCGTCGGCGAGCTGGATCGACGAGAGCCCGAGATCCAGGACGATCCCATCGAGCGGTGCGAAGCCGTGCTGGCGGGCCACGTCGTCACAAACCGCGAAGTTCGCTCGAGCGAGTACCGCGCGATCGCCGAACCGCGCGAGCTCGCGTCCCGCTGCGACAAGAGCGCTCGGGTCGATGTCGAGACCGAGGAGTCGTCCGCTGGGCGCGCTGCGCTCGAGGATCGCTGCGGCGTGGCCGCCGGCGCCGACCGTGCCGTCGAGATAGCGGCCAGCTTCGCGGGGATCAAGCTGGGCGAGTACTTCGGCCAGAAGAACCGGCTCATGAAGCTTTCCTTCCCGAACATCACTAGATCCCGAGGTCCCTGACATCGCGCTCGATATCGGTCTGTACGGTCGCGAGATGCGCTTTCCAGCGTCCCGGCTCCCAGACTTCGAGGTGGTCGGAGTTGCCGATGACGACGGCTTCGCTCGTGAGGGCGGCGTACTCGCGAAGGTGCGCCGGGACCGTGATCCGCCCCTGCCCATCCGGGTCCGCCTCATGCGCGCCGGCCAGGATGAAGTGCCGGAACCGCGCGGCGGCCGGGTCGGTCCTGGGTCGCCTGGCGATGTCGGCGTTGAGCGCGGACCACTCTGGGGACGGAAAGACGGCAAGACACTCACCTATCCAACGCGTCACGACCGCTCCTTCTTTGAAGCGGCCTCGGAACTTCGCTGGGATCGCGAGCCGACCCTTCTCGTCCAGCGAGTGGGCAAACTCACCTGAGAAATAGCCTTCCAGGTTCCCTTCCTAGTCCGGGCGACGGTTCCCCACCGTCCCCCACTACTCACCACGCGGCGGGTAACTTACACCCCGAAGGGCCGCTGTCAATAGGTGGGGACGAGCAACTTCACCGCCCCTGCGCCGACGGGTCCTGTCCCGGCGACCGCCGCGCCCGCGCTGGCGCGCACCCTTTCCCGCGCCGCGCACGATCACCTTTCGCGCGTCCCCTGCGGCGCGGGTCCTGGGAACCCGCGCGCGGCGCGCGGGCACGCCGGATCGCCGTGCCACCCGTCGGCTGAAGCGGACGTCGTTCTGCTCTCTTCGTCTTTGTGCGCGGCCCTTCGGGGGGTGCGTCTAGGAGGGTCTGACCCTCTCGACTACGTCTTCGAGTACACGACTCGCGCGCTCGAGACGGGACGGCGGGCGCAAGCCGTCGTGCGCGCCGAACCATTCGAGCACCGACGCGCCCCACGTGAACCCACCGCCGAACGCGACCAGCAGAACCTTGTCGCCGCGGCGGAGGCGGCCCGTCGATTCCGCCTCGCACATCGCGATCGGAATGGAGGCCGCCGAGGTGTTGCCGTAGCGCTGGATGTTCACGAAGACCTTTTCCGGCGGGAAGTGGAGACGCTTCCCGACGCCCTCGATGATCCGGAGATTCGCCTGGTGCGGGATCATGATGTCGATATCGTCGAGCGTCAGCCCGGCTTCGGCGATCGCCTCTTCCGCGGCGTCGGCCATCGACTTCACGGCGAGCTTGAACACTTCCCCACCCGCCATCGTGATGAAGTGCAGGCCGCGCTCGACCGTGTCGGCCGTCGCCGGGATCTTCGACCCTCCCGCCGGGACCATGAGGAGCTCTCCCTTCGAGCCGTCGCCGTGCAGGACCGTCGACTCGATGCCCACCGACGCGTTCGTGGCCTCGAGGACCGCCGCACCCGCGCCGTCGCCGAACAGGACGCAGGTCGTGCGGTCCTTCCAGTTCAGGAGGCGCGACAGGGTCTCGGCGCCGATCACGAGCGCGTTCTCGATCATGCCCGCGACGATCATCGCGCGCGCGATCGCAAGAGCCGAGATGAAGCTCGTGCACGCCGCTTCGACATCGAAGGCGCCGGCTCGCGTCGCGCCGATCTCCGACTGGACCAGACACGCGGTCGCCGGGAACAGATAGTCGGGAGAGGCCGTCCCCACGATGACCTGCTGGATGTCCTGCCCTCGCATGTGCGCCTTCTCGAGAGCGGCGCGCGCCGCGCGGACCGACATCGTGGAAGTTGTCTCGCCGTCACCGGCGATGCGGCGCTCTTTGATCCCGGTGCGGCTGGTGATCCACTCGTCTGAGGTGTCGACGATCCGCTCGAGATCGGCGTTGGTCAGGACGCGTGAAGGCGTGTAGCAGCCCCAGCCGGTGATGACGGCGTTCTTTGCCACTACCTAGGAGGCGTCGTGCTCGGTCCGCACCTTGTCGCGTCGCGCGAAGAGCGTCCGGACGTCGCCTTGATAGCTCTCGAGGAACTCGTGTGCGTCGATGACCTCGTCCGCAGTCACCGCCGGCTTCCTGCGCTCGGGCTCCTCTTTGACCGGGCTCACCGCGGCGCGCTGCTCATCCACGACGACCAGAAGCTTGAACGCGGTCTGGCATTTGGCGCAGGTCACCCGAACGATCCACGCGGACTCGAGCTTGCCGAGGACGCGGATATCCGAGCGCGAGTGATTCGAGCCGCAGACGCTGCAGTCGTATTCCCTCGCCTGTTCGCGAAGGAATCGGAGGATGTTCACCCTCATCCGAGCATACCCGGTCCACCCACAAGCAGGCCCGTCTGTGAAGCGAGAAAGCCGTACTGATCGGCGAAATCCTCGACCTGCTTGTCGAGCGGCTTGCCGATCCCATGACCTGCGTCGCGATCGACACGCAACAGCACGAGCGCGTTCGGATCCTCGCTCTGCGCCTGCATCAGCGCCGCCATCTTGCGAGCGTGCATCGGGTCGACGCGGCTATCGCCCTCGGCCGTCGTGAACAGCACCGGCGGGTAGCGCACTCCGGCGCGCACGTTGTGATACGGCGAGTAGCGGCGGAGCCATCCGACCTGATCCGCGCTCTCGGCCGAGCCGTACTCGGCGATCCAGAACCGCGCGATGCGGAAATTCTGGTACCGGAGCATGTCCAGCAGCGGAACGGCGCACGCGACCGCGGCGAACAGGTCGGGCCGCTGCGTGAGCGCCACACCGACGAGCAGTCCGCCGTTCGACCCGCCGGAGATCGCGAGTCGCTGCGGCCGCGTCCAGCCGCGCTCGATGAGCGCCTCGGCGGCCGCGTGGAAATCGTCGAAGACGTTCTGCTTGTTCCCGAGCATCCCGGCGCGATGCCATCGCTCGCCGTACTCGCCACCGCCGCGCAGATTCGGCAGCGCGTAGAGGCCGCCTGCTTCGACCCACGCCGCCGCTCCCGAGGAGTACAGCGGCGTGCGCGACACGTTGAAGCCACCGTAGCCGGTCAAGAGCGTGGGCACGTCGCCGGTCGGCATGACGTCGCGCCGGTGTACCAGGAACATCGTCACCGCGGTGCCGTCGCGTGACGCGTAGGTCGTCTGGTCGACGACGATGCCGTCCGGGTCCAGTCCACGCGGCATGCGCAGCCGTGAGACCACGGCGGTCGCGCCGGAGGAGGCATCCGCGACGAATGCCGTCGCGGGCCGCGTGAACGACTGGAAGGTGTAACCGATGAGCGTCCCGTCAGGATCGGCGCTGACGCCCTCGGTCGATCCGAGCGACGGCAGCGCGATCTCGCGCTCGTCCTGCCCGCCGTGGTCGTACGTGGCTAAGCGCGAGGTCGCCCGCACGAGCCGCGCGACCGCGATCCGGTCGCGGGTCGTGCCGAACGCGTCGATGACGTGCTCGCCCTCGGGGACGATCGTTCGCCACGACGGTGTCTGCGGCGATTCGCACGGCGCGGCGACGATCCGGTACCTCGGGGCATTCAGGTTCGTGCGCAGCCAGAGCACGCCGTGTTCGGGGCCGCCGCTCGCGGTCGCGTCGACGCCCTCCATCACCGTGACCAGCCCGCGCTCCGGATGAGCGCGGTCGAGGAGGTAGAGATCCGTCCTCGCCCAGCCCTTCCACGCCGAGAAGAGCGCCCAGCGGCCATCGGAAGAGGTCGCGACGATGATGATGTCTTCCTTCGGACGGCCCTCGCCGAAAACGACCTGGTCGTTCGCCGGATCGTCACCGAGCCGGTGAAACGCGGCGCGGGCGTAGTAGTTCTCGTCGCCG
>VBGS01000214.1 GCA_005889445.1 Chloroflexota bacterium | reverse complement strand
GTGCACCCAGACCACAAGCGGAAAAGGGCCAGGCCCCGCCGGACGCAGGACGGCCGCGACCTGGACGTTGTTGGCCTTGCCGCCCGCGCCTTCGATCCTCAACCACTGAGCCCCGGAAACATCGACGCCTTGCGGCGCCGCGGTCTCGCTCCAGCGGATCGCGGCTGCGCTGCCGCTCGCGTCGCTCGTCACGTTCGGGCCTCCACAGGCGGCCAGGCCCACGGAAAGACCCAACAAGACTCTGACGCAACCGTTCGCCGACCTAACACTGGACCCGAAGAGCGACGAGGAGCGCGCAAGCGCGCCCCTCGTCATGCGATTACCGGCGGGCGCCGACGGGCTCGTCAGCTTTCTCGGGAACGAGCCCGAGCTGGCGGAGCATCGTTCCGACATCGTAGTAGCGGCGCTCTTCGACGATCTCGCCGCGGTCGTTCAACCGGCCGAACACCGCTGCCTTGAGCTCGATGCGCTTCTTGGTCGGCGGGATATCCTCGCCCGTCGGCGACTCCAGGGGGCCGGTATGCGTACCGGTCATGCGAATCTCCGCTGCGCCGTTCCGCTCGTCCTTGTCGACAATGCTCAGGATCTCGAAGCGCAGATCCGGGAACGCCCGGAAGAAGGTCGCGGTGTCCTTTCGGATGGCGTCACGACCGCGCAAGGGCTCGGGGTACATCGGATCGTACGCGACGGCGTCGGATGCGTAGACGTTGGTGGCGGCATCAATGTTGTGCGCGTTGATGCCCTCGATGAGCTTTCGTCCTGCGTCGTTGAAGTTACCCATGTGGCTCCTCCCCCTTTGTGGTTGCGCGACGAGGCTACTCCCGGGTCGTAGAAACGCTCACGCGATCGCTCGGTCCCATGACCCTACCGACGTAGAGCGCGCGCGTCCCTTGGGGTGGTCAGCACCAATTGACTGATACGACCCAGCGACGTTTGCCGCCTCGATTCCACTCCTCTTTTACCAACTTTCTGCGATGTTTCTCGCGGAGGGTGACGAATGAGCGCGGCAGACCTCGTTCGTGTGCTCACGGACGTTCTCTTCTTGATCGTCTTTGCGGCCGTCCTGAGAACAGCGCTCGTCGTCCGAACGCGCGTGAGCGTGAACACCGCGCTGCTCTTCGGGGCGATCGCGTTCGTGATCGCGCAGAGCCAGGTCGCGGGTCTGCTCGGACCGTCAGCTGCCGCGCTCGGCGCGCTCTCGGGGTTCGCGCTGCTCGCGCTGCCCTACTTGCAGCTGCGGCTCGTCGATGACTTCGCGGGCGTGCCGAGGGCGATCGGCTGGACGTGCCTTTGCGGTCTCGCGATCGGCGCGGTCCTGGTTCCGATCGCGGTCTTCGGTCTTGTCGACCTCAGACCGATCGCCGCTGTTCTCATCGCGGCCGCGGTCCTCTATTTCTTCGGGTTCGGCGCCTATGCCGCCTTCGCGTTCGCACGCGAAGCGGGGCGCTCGCGCGGCGTCGGCCGCCGGCGGATGTTCGCCGCGGCGACCGGCGCGCTCGCGCTGAGCATGACCCTCCTCGCCGCGACGACCGTCCAGGTCTTCGGAAACGCGGTCACGACAGCGCTCACGATGGGTCTGGGCCTCCTGTCGGCGGCGGGGTATTTCGTCGCCTTCGCACCTCCCGCGCTCCTGCGCAGCGCGTGGCGCGAGCCTTCGCTTCGCACATTCCTGGCGAACGCGGCAGCGATCTCACCTCTTCAGCCTCGAGCGGCCCTGGTGAGCGAGGTTGAGACCGCCGTCGTGAGCGCGACCGGGGCGAGATCCGCCCACGTCTTCGTGGCAGACAGCGACGCGACCAAGCTGACCGCGGCGACGGCCGTCGACGCCGAGACGACCGCGGCGGCCGAAGCGGTCTTCGCATCGCAGCGTCGCGCATTTTTTGTCCGCGGCGCGAGAGGGATCCTCGCCGCTCCGATCACCGGACGCGGAAAGCGCATCGGGGTGCTCGTGCTGGTCGCACGTCGCGCACCGCTGTTCGCCTCGGACGACCTCGATCTCGCGCAGCTTCTCGCCGATCAGGCCGCCATCGTCCTCGATGGCGCGCGGATCTATGCGGACCTCGCGACCGCGAACAAGGAGCTGACCACCGCGACCCGCGTCAAGTCCGAGTTTCTCGCCAACATGAGCCATGAGCTGCGGACGCCCCTCAACGCGATCCTCGGCTTCTCCGGCCTGCTGGCCGAGCAGATCGGCGGATCGATCACCGACCGCCAGAGACGGTTTCTCACCAACATCGCGGAGGCCGGCGAGCATCTGCTCCAGCTGATCAACGACGTCCTCGATATCTCGAAGGTCGAGGCCGGAAAGCTCGAGCTGCGCCCGGAGGTGGTCAAGCTCGAGCTGTTGCTCGAGCCGGTCTGCGCCGCGGCGCGAACGGCCGCCCAGGCCAAGGGGGTCGCCTTCGAGACCGAGCCGGCGAACGGCGCGAGCGTCTTCATCGATCAGACCCGCGCGCGACAGATCCTCTTCAACCTCCTGTCGAACGCGGTGAAGTTCACGCCGTCGGGTGGGATCGTGCGACTGTGGGCGCGCCTGAATGGTCCCGACCTCGCGATCGGCGTGACCGATTCGGGCATCGGGATCCCGAGCGACGCGCGCGAGAGGGTGTTCGGCGTGTTCGAGCGCTTCCACGAGGGGCGCGCCGAGGCCGGCGGGACCGGGCTGGGGCTCGCGCTGACGAAGCGGCTCGTTGAAGAGATGCGCGGCACGATCACGTTCGAGAGCGAGGAAGGCCGCGGAACGACCTTCCGCGTCGTGCTACCGGACGTGCATGCTGAGCCGGTCGCGGGCGAGCGGATCCTCGTCGTCGAGGACGAGCGCCACGACGCCGATCTCATCGTCGCGGTCGCGGCCGCCATCGACCTTCGGGCGGAGATCGTTCGCGGCGTGACGGACGGACGCGCCGCACTGGCGCGCCATCGGCCGCTCGGCGTGGTCTTGGACATGCACCTACCCGACGGGCGTGGCGACGAGCTACTCGGCGATCTCCGGCGAAGCGGCATCCCGGTGATCGTCGTCACGGTCGAGACGAATCCGGCGACGGCTCTCGCCCAGGGCGCTGACGACTACCTCACGAAACCGATCGACCGCGGACGTCTCGAGACCTGGCTCAAACGGCTCGACCGGAGCACGGGCGGGGCACCGCAAAGGGCGCAGCGTGCGAATTCTCATCGTTGAAGACGACCCGCTCAACGTCGAGCTGTTCGAGGCCGCCCTCGAGACCGAACACGAGATCGTGATCGAACGCGACGGCGTGAGCGGAGAGGCCCGGGCGCTGTCGGAGAAATTCGACCTCGTGCTGCTCGACGTTCAGCTGCCCAAGCGCGGCGGGATCGAGGTCTGCGGAAATCTCCGCGCCGCCGGAGTTCGCATTCCGATCGTCGCGCTGAGCGCATCGGTCCTTCCCGAAGAAGTCGCCCGCACCACGGAGGCCGGCTTCGACGTCTTCTGGTCGAAGCCGATCTCGCCCCCAGATCTGCGGGCGGCCGTGAAGTCGATCAACCACCCGCCCGCACGGCGCGACTGATCATGCGGCGGTCTCAAGCTCTGCCTCGGGTGCGCGCGGTCGCATCTCTGCGCAAGTGAGTGCGCCGCGCGGAACTGCCGACCCGGGCTCTGGGTGAAGGAGGTCCGCGACGGTACCGCCGCCATCGAGTTCGGGCTCCGCTGAGCGATACGCACTGATGTGGTCCGGCGGCAAGGACAGCGCGCTCGCGCTGCTGCGCGCGCGGTCACGCGGACTCGACGTCAGTCGGTTGCTGAACTTCTATGACCCGGCCACGGACCGGGTGCGGTTCCACGCCACGCGCGCCGACCTCATCCACGCCCAGGCCGATGCCATCGGGATCGAGCTGCGGCAGCTCGGCACGCCGTGAGATCGCTACGAGGCGACATTCCAGGCCCTGCTGGCGGACCTCAGGCGCGAGGGGTTCGCTGGGGTCGTGTTCGGCGACATCCATCTCGCGGACGTGCGCGCGTGGTATGAGGAACGCGTCCATGCGGCCGGCCTCGCGCACGTCGAGCCGATCTGGGGCGAAGTGCCTGCGGCCCTCGTTGCCGAGTTCGTGGGGAGCGGGAGTCGCGCGGTCATCACGTGCTGCGAGCTCGGAAAGCTCGATGAGAGCTGGCTCGGCCGGATCATCGACGATCGGTTCGTCGAAGACATTCGCGGGCTCGCGATCGACCCTGCGGGCGAAAACGGCGAATACCACTCGTTCACGTTCGCTGGACCATTGTTCCGGGCTCCGGTCGCGTGGCGTCCCGGTGCGCGTCGCCACGACGGCGCATTCGTCCAGCTCGATCTGGAGCTCATCCCCGGCTGATCGAGAACCACTCCGAAGCGGACGTGGTTGGGCCTTTGCTTGGTACCAAAGTCCCTAGCAGGTCCTATCTCCAGCGACGACGCCGAACAGCGAAGGCGTCGCGGCGATAAGCCCTGCGCCGCCACGGTCGTCGCGGCCGCTGCCGTCGGGACCGGCGTCGCCGCCACGAACCCGGACGTGCAGAGCGCGCTGACCAACACGGTTCTGAACATCACTCAGGGTGCCGACGCGAAGTCGTCGAACCAGCCGGCCATCGTGGCCGCGCGCAATGACGCGGACAAGAAGCTTCGCGACGCGTTCCAGGATGATCAGCAGAAGCTCGCGAAGCTCCACAGCACCCACGTCGACAGCACCGATCGCGCGAAGCTCAATGACACCGTGAACACCGCCGACGCCGCGCTGCGCGCGCGTCTCACCAAGGCACTCAATGATGTCGCGACGCTCACACTCGGTCGCGAGGGCCTCGAGTCGCCGAAGCCGACTGGCTCGCCGGACGTGAAGGCAAGCTTCACGACGGTCGCGCAAGCGAAGGTCGATGACACCGTGGCGACCGCGATCAACGACATGGTCACGATCGAGGCGGACGCCGAGACCGCAGTCGGCGCGCTGCCGATTGTCACCCCCGGCAAACCGGCCGACGCTGGCAAGCCAGCCGATCCAGGCAAGCCCGCCAACGCTCCAGCTTCGCCTGCGCACCCGTAACTCGCTTCTCCTCTGCGAGAACGAACACCCCGGCCACAGGCCGGGGTGTTGTCTTTTCTGGCGTGCGATGAACCATGTCGCATGCCGCTGCGTATCCGCTAGGTGATCCGACCCATCGTCGTGGTCTTCGTCGTGGCGGCGACGGCATGCGGGGGCGCCGCGGCCCCGTCCGGCCTCACCCCGACTCCCTCACCGGCCTCGGTCACCGCATCCTCCTCCGCGGGCGCCAGCGCCGCGACGCGCGTCCAGGGAAGGGTCCAGACCGCGACGGCAGGCAAACTCACGCTCGCGGACGGCACGGTGCTCGAGCTCGGTGCGAGCACCAGGATCACGCGCACCGACCCCGCGACCCCCGCGGACCTGAGGCCCGGACTCTTCGTGGCCATCACCGCGAAGCAGCAACCGGATCAGACGCTGCTCGCGACCATGGTGAGCATCTTCTCGGAATCCCTGAGTCGCGTCGTGCCTCCCGGGCAGCGACCGCTGACGGAAGGCAACCTCATGACCAACGCGGCGATCGCCTCGATCGACCAGGTCAGCGCGACGTCCTTCACGGTCACGTTCGCCGGCGCGACGGCGAAGGTCGTTCTCGCGCCGGCGGCCATCGTCCTGAAGCAGACCGACGTCAAGCCCGAAGAGATCGCCGCCGGGACGACGATCTCCGCTTCCGTGGTCAACGGCGTGGTCCAGTCGATCCAGATCCAGACCCCGTAAGCCTCGCGGTGTGCGGCCGCTAGCGGGTGGGCCTGCGCAGGCGTTTCGCGCGCTTCTCGCGCAGTCTCCCGGATGCGTACCACATCCCACCGGCGACGAGCACGCCCAGGAGGCCGCCGACGAACTGCTCGTATTCGGCTTCGGCACCGAGGAAGTTGTGCGTATGCAGGAACTTGTCGCCGTAGAGCTCCTCGACCTGCAACACGACATGCAGCATCGTCGCAAGCCCCATGGCTTCGAGCGTCGTGAGGCCGAACGCGCCCGCGAGCACGATCGTGAGCGCCGCGGGGCCGTACGTGTGCGTGACGTTGTTGAACGCGCCGGGGAACGCGTTGTAGAGGCCTAGAGAGTTGCCCGCCATGTCGAACGCGAAGAGAGACAGGTAGAGCGTATCGAACCACCATGGGTATTCGCGCCACTGGCGGCCGCGGTACCGCAGCCGCCAGAACAACGGGAAGAGCATCGCGAAGCCGAAGCTGATGATGATGTCGCGCGGCGCGAGCGCCTTGCCCGCGAAGCGCTGGTCGGCGCCGTTCACGATCGCATCGACGCTCATCGCGAGGAT
>VBGS01000213.1 GCA_005889445.1 Chloroflexota bacterium | reverse complement strand
GAGCAGGGCAGTCCGCTGCAGGCGGATTGGGCCTGCGTGCGGCATCGATGCCGCGGTCTCGGACTCGCTCACCGGCTCGAAGCGATCGCCCACGTCGTGTAGCCAGTACACCGCTGGACGAACTGCGCCCCACGCCCTTCGCGGCGACACTTCGTCGAAGAGCGTCCGCAGCGACGAAGGCAGTGCGCGGATCCGCTCGAGCGCCCGCTCGTAGTCGGGCGACGCGAGCGCGCCCCACAGCGATGTCGCCTCCGGGCCAAGGCCGTTCGGTGGCGCCTCGCTCAAACGACCGCCGCCCGCGCGAAGCGCGTCAGTGACGCGGCCGCGGTCGGTCGCATCGGCGAGCACCTCGGCGACGGCGACGGGCAGCCGCAGGCGCACCTCCGCGTCGGCATCCCAAGGCTCGAGCTGACCGGCTCTGCGCTGCGTCCCGGTGACCACCGCGGCGAGATACGTGTCGAGGTCGAAGTACGCGCCGAGCGCTCCCAGGTACGTCGCCCGCTGCAGCGCGGGACGCGTCGCGGCCGCGAGCAGGAGCCCGCCACCGACGGAAAAACCGAAGGCGCCGTGCGGCATGCCCCGGGCGTCGGGTCGCTCCAGGAGCCTGGCGAACGCGGCGTCGAGGTATTCGGTCGCCCGCGCGTCGAACCGTCCTTCTTTGATGAAGGCGAACTCGGGGAGCATCACCAGGTAGCCACCGCGGGCCAGGGCTTCGCCGAGACGCCGAGTCTCTGGATCGTCGTTGCCGAGCGCCGTCGCTCCGTTCACGAGCATCAGCGCGGCATGACGATCGCCCCATCCCGGCGCCCACCATGTGATTCGCATCGGCGTGCCCAGGATGTCGTCGCTCGACTCGATGATCCGCGGTGGCGGCGTGACGGCGGCCGCCAGGTTCCGGTCCCAGAGCGCGCTCGAATAGATATCGGCGACGATGATCGAGCCCGCGCCGACCGGCCTGAGGACAGGACGCCAAAACGCGAGGAGCGCCGCGATCAACACGACGAGCGCCACACGGCGCTTCATCGCGCGGACGGTTAAGCCGCGGTCACGAGCGCGCGGTGGCGCAGACGGTCCTCGATCTCCTGCCAGAGCGAAACGATCTGACTCGCGTTGAAGATCGACGAATAGGTCCCGGAGATGATCCCGATGATCAACGCGAGCGCGAAGTTACGGACCGAGTACCCGCCGAAGAGGTAGAGCGCGAGCAGCGTGAACACGACGGTCAGGGACGTGATCACCGACCGCGCGAGGGTCTGCATGATCGAGAAGTTGATCACCGGGTTCAGCGGTTCGCCAGGGTTGAGCCGCAGGTTCTCACGGATCCGGTCGAATACGACGATCGTGTCGTGGACCGAGAAGCCGATGATCGTGAGCACGGCGGTCACGAACAGGCTGTCGACCTCGATGTTCAGGAAGTAGCCCAGGATCGCGAAGATCCCGAGCACGACGGCGGCATCGTGGAGCAACGAGACGATCGCCGCGATCCCATACCTGAAGGCCGCCCAGCCGAAGTTCCGGAACGCCCACGCGATGAGCAGAACGATGAGCACGCTCGCGAGCGCGATCGACTTGATCGCGTTCTGGATGAGCTCGACCGAGAACGACGGACTGACGACCGACGAGTCGACCTTCGTATCGGCTCCGTATTTCTGCTGGAGCCCCTGCTGCGTCTTCGTCAGCTCATCGGGAAGCATCTCGATGGTGCGCACCTCGACACGGCCCCCGGCCACGCCCTGGACGGTCGCCTCCGGATGGCCCAGACCGGCGAAGAAATCATGCAGCTCATTCTGCGTCGGTGGGTTGGTGAAGGTAAGGTCGAGCAGCGTGCCGCCCTTGAACTCGATGCCCGGCTTGAGTCCGCCGATCGCGAGGAAGAACACCCCGGGCACGATGAGCAGCCCCGAGAGCAGGAAGTACCACCACTTGCGCTCGACGATGTGGAACAGCATCAGAGCGCCCGCGCGAGCCTGGGCTCGCCGCCTTCGCGGGCGACGTCGGCCTGCCGTTCCTCGACCCCGTAGAGCGCGCGCCGGCGGAGCGAGGAGAACTCAATCACGCCGTGGAGGAGCA
>VBGS01000125.1 GCA_005889445.1 Chloroflexota bacterium | reverse complement strand
TCGCGAGGGCGATGGTCACCGGTCCGTCGGCCTCGATCGTGACGCGCATCGCCGCGCCAAAGCGGCCTTGACGAACGTCGAGCCCCGCGCCGCGGAGCACCCCGCAGAACGCATCGAACAGTCGCCGGCCCAGGTCCGGTGGCGCGGCGCCGGCGAAGTCAGGCCGACGACCGTGACGGACGTCGGCGTACAGGGTGAACTGCGGGACCGCGAGCACGGCTCCCGACACGTCGGCGAGGGCGCGCGACATCTTGCCGCTCTCGTCCTCGAAGATCCGAAGAGCCGCGATCTTTGAAGCGAGGCGCTCGCCATCCTCAGGCCGATCCGCGACGCCGACCCCGACCAGGACCACGATGCCGCGTCCGATGTCGCCGATGCGCTCGTCGCCCACGTCGATCGAAGCCGAGCGAACGCGCTGCACGATCGCGCGCGTCAGCTCACTCCAGCATCCAGGGGTTGTCGCCGCGGACGACCGCCTCGACCTCGCTCGCGGACAGATGCCCGGGCGTGAAAACCGTCATGTTCTTCCCGAGCGGGAGGCGGGTGATGTAGGTGACCTTCCCGAAGCGATACCCGTGCTGAAATAGGAAGGGCACCCCGTCGATCTCGATGCGTTGTCGTCGGTCCGTGGATATCGCCGGCACGCGATCAGTATGGCGAGACCGTCCGGGCGCGAGCGTGGGTCGCTACTACGGCGGAAGCTTGACGTCGCCGTCGTCGACCGAAGCGGGCATGACGAGGTCCTCGCCATCCCATGCCTTGGCCGGCGAGCCGAATGCGACCGCGAGCATGAGCAGAAGTGCCGCAGCTGCCGCGATTCGTGCGAGCCGATGACGGATCGGTCTCACGTCGTCCTCCCCAGGTTGTCGCAACCGCTTGCTCGTGAGTATCCTGCGGGTGAGTCTACGGAGACTGGTTCGCGCAGGGACCCCGGGATTCCTGTCAGTTCAGTCTCCAAGACAGATCGGAGCGCTGGGGAGCGTCGGTGGCGAGTCTTCCTGAGACCGTTCACAAGCCGGTCACACTCGGCGAGCGCGTTCGCGCCGCACGGCGCGAGCTCGGCCTGAGCCAGGCGCAGCTTGCCGGCGAGGAGCTGACCAAGGGCTTCATCTCTCAGGTCGAAGCCGGGCTGGTCCGGCCATCGCTTCGTTCGCTGCAGATCATCGCTGCCCGCCTTGGCCGGGGCATCGAGTATTTCGTCGGCGATCAGCCGCTCACCTCGACGAAGCGCGTGCACTACCACCGCGTCGCCGCTGAGGCCGCCGCCGAGCGATCCGACTGGCGCGCGGTGCGACAGGAGGTGGAAAGCGCCTTCGGCCACGCGCCGACCCGGCGGGAGCGCGGAAAGCTGCTTCGCATCTTGGTGTCGGCGGAGCTCGCTACCCACGACACCGAACGCGCGTTCGAGCACATCGCCGAGGCGCTTGGGCTCCTCGATCAGGCGGCGGACGCGGAAGACGTCGCCAAGCTGCACTACGCCCGCGGTTACGCGTACTTCGATCTGGGTCAGCTCGTCGCCGCGACCGAATCCTTCGAAGCCTCCCGCGATCTGGTCGAGCGGCACGAGATCGTTGACCCGCGGCTTCGCTCGCGGCTGCTCCTGGCGCTTGGCACGACCTATCGAAGACTGGAGCGCACCGCCAAGGCGCTCGCCACCTACGAGTCCGCGCTCGCGCTGGCATCGCGAACGTCCGAGCTCGAGGTCGCGGCTCGCAGCCATATGGGTATCGCCGCATCGCTCTACGACGAGGGCGACCTTGACGGTGCGATCGGCGCATACGAGCGGGCGCGCGGCCTCCTCGAACGACTCTCCGATGCGACGCTCGAGCTCTCCGTGCTGCAGTCGATGGCATCGGTGAGCGTGGATCGCGGCAAGCTCGACGTCGCGCGCGAGTTCGCAGAGCAGTGCCGGGTGCGGGCGATGGCCATCGGTGATGACCGGATGGCGGCGGTCGCGGAGACGGAGCTCGCTCGAGCGGCTCTTGCCGCTGGCGACGCGGAAGGCGCGCTGGCGTCCGCGACACACGCCGAGAAAGTGCTCGCCAGGATCGAGGACGACCGGCAGCGGTCGAGCGCGCTTCGCGCGATCGGCGCCGCGGAGGACGCGCGCGGCGATCACGCTGCATCCGATCGCGCGTACCGTGAAGCGATCGCGCTCGTGACGAAGATCGACCATCATGCCGACCGCGCGGCCATCGCCACCGAGTACGCGCGAAAGCTTCGCGCGCGTGGCGAGACCGAGGCCGCGTATGACATGCTCGAGCTCGCGAGAGGTGGCGGACACAAGGCCTAGCATCCCCAGGCGTGCCCCTCGATGCGTTAGCCGTAGGCAACGATGCGATCGCGGATGTCCTCGACGAGATCGGCGACCTCATCGAGCTCAAGGGCGAGAACGTCTTTCGTGCCGTCACCTATCGCGCCGCCGCCCGCTCCATCCGCGACCTGCGCGAGCCCCTGACCAAGCGCTTCGCGCGGTCGGCGCCGCGGAGGACGCGCGCGGCGATCACGCTGCATCCGATCGCGCGTACCGTGAAGCGATCGCGCTCGTGACGAAGATCGACCATCATGCCGACCGCGCGGCCATCGCCAC
Source organism: Chloroflexota bacterium (assembly GCA_005889445.1). Taxonomy (GTDB): domain Bacteria; phylum Chloroflexota; class Limnocylindria; order P2-11E; family P2-11E; genus 3-1-20CM-2-70-9. The sequence goes on along the minus strand of VBGS01000125.1, from coordinate 6,950 downwards.
CGAGTACGCGCGAAAGCTTCGCGCGCGTGGCGAGACCGAGGCCGCGTATGACATGCTCGAGCTCGCGAGAGGTGGCGGACACAAGGCCTAGCATCCCCAGGCGTGCCCCTCGATGCGTTAGCCGTAGGCAACGATGCGATCGCGGATGTCCTCGACGAGATCGGCGACCTCATCGAGCTCAAGGGCGAGAACGTCTTTCGTGCCGTCACCTATCGCGCCGCCGCCCGCTCCATCCGCGACCTGCGCGAGCCCCTGACCAAGCTCGTCGCGGAAAAGCGCCTCAGGGAGATTCCCAGGGTCGGACCCGCGGTCGCTGAAGCGATCGAGCAGCTCGTCACGACCGGCACCTCGAAGCGATACGCCGAGCTGCAGGCGGCTGTCCCGCCGGGGCTCCTCACGCTCCTTCGCGTCCCCGGGGTGGGACCGGCGACCGCACGGATCATCTACGACAACTTGAAGATCACGACGATCGAAGAGCTCGAAGAGGCCGCGCGCGACCACCGGCTTCAGCAGCTGCCGAAGATCCAGGCGAAGACCGAGGAGAACATCCTGAGGTCGATCGCCGCGCTCAAGCAGCGGACCGGACGTTCGCTGCTTCACGAGGCGCGCGCGGCCGCGGATGAGATGGTCGCGTACCTGCGAGAACGGACCGGGCTCGAGCGGATCGCGATCGCGGGGAGCCTCCGCCGCTATCGCGAGACGATCGGAGACGTCGACCTCGTGGTGGCCTCCGATGCGGCCGCGCCGATCATGGCCGCGTTCGTCGCTGCTCCGACCGTCGAACGGATCCTCGCGCAGGGCGACACGAAATCGTCGGTGGTCGTCGGTCGGGGGCTGCAGATCGATCTGCGCGTGGTTTCGCCGAGCGCCTACGGCGCCGCGCTCCTGTACTTCACCGGCTCCAAGGAGCACAACGTCCGCCTGCGGGGGATCGCCCTGCGGCGGAAGCTCCTGCTGAACGAATACGGTCTCTACCGGGTCGGCGCCGAGGCGCGTGGTCAGGAGATCGCCTCGGCGACCGAGGAAGACGTCTATGCCGCCCTCGAGATGGACTGGATCCCTCCGGAGCTGCGCGAGGACCGTGGCGAGATCGACGCAGCGCGCGAACACCGCCTGCCAACGCTCGTGCGGGTCTCGGACATCCGCGGCGACCTGCATACGCACACGAACTGGACCGACGGGCGCGATCCCCTCGTCGACATGGCCCGCCGGGCCAAGGCCAAGGGGTACGCGTACCTCGCGGTCACCGATCACTCACCCGGACTCGGGATGACGAACGGGCTGAGTCCGGAGCGCATCGCGGCCCGTATGACCGAGGCGGCCAAGCTGAATGCCGAGCTCGCTCCGTTTCGCATCCTCGTCGGCACGGAGGTCGACATCCGCGCGAACGGGAAGCTCGACTACCCCGACGAGATCCTGGCCAGGTTCGACATCGTCAGCGCATCGGTCCACTCGTCCTTCGCGCAGACCCGCGAGCAGATGACCGCGCGCGTGACGGGCGCGATGCGCCATCCGCTCGTGACCGCGGTCTCGCACCCCACGGGGCGGCTGCTCGAGAAGCGCGAGCCCCACGCGATCGATCTCGATGCGCTGATCGCCGCGGCGACCCAGACCGGTACGTGGATCGAGGTCAACGGCGGACCGGAGCGGCTCGACCTGCCGGATACCTGGATACGCAAGGCGATCGACCACGGAGCGACGCTCGTCCTGAACTCCGACGCGCACGCGATCGAGGAGCTGGAGTGGATGGATCTGGCGGCCGGCACGGCACGACGCGGATGGGCGAGTGTGACGCCGATCGCGAACGCGCGTGGCCTCGATGCGATGCTCGCCTCGCGCAAGAAGCGGCCGTGAGTCGTGCCCGCTTCATCGTGCGCGGCATCGTTCAGGGCGTGAATTTCCGAGCGATGGCCGCGCAGGAAGGTCGGCGTCTCGGTCTTACCGGTCGGGTCTGGAACCGGTCGGACGCCGCGGTCGGCGTCGTCGCAGAGGGTCCGGATGACGCGCTTGCCGCGTTCGAGCACTGGCTCTGGCGCGGGCCGCGCGCGGCGGAGGTGGACGCCGTGGAGCGCGCGGACGCAGCGGGCGACCAGCGCTACGCGACTTTCGATGTGAGCTGGGGGCCTGCCGACTAACGGCGGCGTCTCTTCCGACGGGCTGGCTGGGGGAAGTAGGCGCGGCGGCGCTCCTCACGCTGGTATGCGGCTTCACGTGGCGGGAGGTAGAACCAGTACATGTAGATCAGAAGCGCGATGTTGGCGATCACCGAGAAGGCGATGAAGAAAAATGGCGCCTTCGCGATGAGCAAGACGAGCATCCAGATGATGAACACGACGTTCGTCCAGAAAGCCCACGGTCGAACGCCAAGCTCGGGCGGAGGCGCCGTGCGCGTTCGCCAGTTGTACCAAACAATATTGGCGACCAGCGCGACCAGCATGGCGATCACGGCGGGCCACCAGAATCGCGACTCGGTGTTGAACGGCTGAAAAAAACGATCGATGAAGTGCTGGGGATCGAAGGGCATGGACTCGGTATACTAGCCGCGCTGCGAGCCCTCCTCTCTGTCTCTGATCGCACCGGTCTCGTCGCGTTCGCGCGCGGATTACGTGGCCTCGGTTGGGAATTGATCGCCACCGATGGGACGCGCGCCGAGCTCGCCGCGGACGGGATCAGCGCGCGTTCCGTCGAAGACGTGACCGGCCAGCCAGCGCTGCTCGGCGGTCGGGTGAAGACGTTGCACCCCAAGATCCACGCCGCGCTGCTCGCTCGGCGCGATGATCCAACCCACACGGACGAGCTCGCGCGCGAGGGCATCGAGCCGATCGACATGGTCGTCGTCAATCTCTACCCGTTCGCTGAAAGCGCGGCCACCGGTAAGAGCGGGACGATGCTTCTCGAGCAGATCGACATCGGCGGCGTCACCCTGCTGCGCGCGGGTGCGAAGAATCACGATCACGTCGTCGTGGTATCGCGCCCCGAGCGCTACGGCGCCGTCCTCGACGAGCTCAAGCAACGTGGCGAGGTCTCACTCGAGACGCGCCGCATCCTCGCTGCCGAGGCCTTCTCGCACACCGCCGCTTACGACGCCGCGATCGCGTCACGTTTCGCGGGGGAGGCGGGCCTGCAGTTCCCGGACGAGATGGCGCTGTCGCTGCGGAAGGTGCGCGACCTTCGCTACGGGGAGAACCCGCATCAGCAAGCGGCGTTCTATGCGGTCCGCGGCGAGGAAGGCGCGATGACCGCGATGCAGCAGATCCACGGCAAGGCGACGAGCTTCAACAACATGCTCGACATCAACGCGGCCTGGCGCATCGCGACCGATTTCCCCCAGCCGACCGTCGCGATCATCAAGCATCAGAACCCGTCGGGCGTCGCGTCGGACAACGAGATCACCAAGGCATATCGTCGCGCGTTCATGTGCGACTCGGTCTCCGCGTTCGGGGGCATCGTCGGCGCGAACCGGATCGTCGGACGCGAGCTCGCGGAGGCGATGGAGGGGACGTTCTACGCGCCGATCATCGCGCAGGGATATGAGGACGAGGCGCTCCCGATCCTCCGGCAGCGGCGTAACCTTGAGATCATCGCGGTCCCCGGGTCGGCGATCGTCGGCGGCAAGCTCGTCCGTAGGGACGGCGCGGCCTTCGACTTCAAGCGCGTCGCCGGGGGCATGCTCGTGCAGACGCCGGATGAGTCCGCGGCGGACGAGGGGTCGTTCAAGGTCGTCACCGAGCGCAGCCCGACGCTCGAGGAGCTCACGGACTTGCTCTTCGCATGGCGCTGCGTGAAGCACGTGACCTCGAACGCGATCGTCCTCGCCAAGGGGCTCGCGACGGTCGGCCTCGGGCCCGGCCAGACCTCCCGGGTGGTCGCCGTCGAGACCGCGGTCCGCAAGGCGGGGGAGAACGCGCGGCTCGCCGTCATGGCATCGGACGCGTATTTCCCGTTCCCCGACGGCATCGAGGTCGCGGCCCGCGCGGGCGTGACCGCGATCATCCAGCCGGGCGGCTCGATCCGCGACGCGATGATGATCGACACGGCCAACAAGAACCGGATGGCGATGCTCTTCACCGGACGGCGCCACTTCAAGCACTAGCGCGGTCGCGCTAGCCTCGCGTGTGATGCTTTCGATGGTTCCCGATCGGCTCGCCGATCTCCCCGCGGCGCCCGGTGTGTATCTCCTCCTCGATGGGCGTCGCCGGCTGCTCTACGTCGGACGCGCGTCGGCGCTTCGGTCGCGCGTGCGCAGCTACTGGTCCGCGGGGCTCGACCGGCCTGGCCTTCGGGGGATGGTGCGGCGAGTGCGACGCATCGTCGCCGCTCCCGCGGCCTCAGAGCATGAGGCCGCGCTGCTCGAGCGTGTGCTGCTCGAGCGCTTGGATCCGCCTTTCAACCGCACGCAGGGCAGCGAAGTCGTCGTCGGCGTCCGCGTCGCGATGGCCCCGCCCTCCGTCGCTGCCGTGGTCGAGCTGGATCCGAGGATCCGTCACTTCGGTCCGTATCTTGGATGGGCACCCACGCTCGCCGCGGCGTCCGCGCTCGCGCGTCTCTTCCCGCTGCACTTCTGCCGGCCGACGGCCGAGCTCGGAACGCTGCAGCGCGACCTCGCGCGACGACGCGGCATCTCGGAGGCCGATCTCGGCGCGCTCGTCGCCGGCGTCGTCGCCGTGCTTGAGGGAGACTCTGACGCGCTCGACCGGGTGATCCGTGCCCTCGAGGCCGAGCGCGATCGCGCCGCGGAGCTGCGGTTGTACGAACAGGCCGGGGAGCTGCAGCGTCAGGTCGTCGGCATGCGCTGGATCACCCAGGTCCAGCGGATCATGCGGCTCGCCCCCACTGGAGATCGATGGATCGCCGACGAGGTGCGGATCGGCGACGTGCTCGCCGCGATCGCCTAGGAGCAGGAGCTGGCTCAGGCCAGCTCGATGTAGCGGAAGGCCTCGGCGGCGGGGAGATTCCAGGTCGACCCGGTGCTCTTCGCCCACCATCGCATCCGTTCGGCGAATCCGCGGCGTCCGCCGACCTGGCTCCGGTGCGCCCGCAGCGCCGCGATCTTCCCCTCGATCCCGCCGCTGATGTCGAACCAGATGTTCGGATCGCGCGTGCCGAACAGGAGCATGCGCGAGACGCGATGGTGCTTGAGCCCGCCGGTCAGCTGCTCGGGGAAGAAGAGATGGTCGCGCGCGGCGATCACCCCATCGAGAGCGCTCCAGCCGGCGACCCGATGATCGGGATGCGTTTGGTAGTGGCCCCACGGATCGTTGGTGAACACGACCTCGGGCTTGTGCGTCCGGATGACAAGGCAGACCTCCGCGCGCAGCTCCATCGTGCGTTCGAGCTCGCCGTCCTGCCGGCCGAGGAAGACGAACTCCTTCACGCCGATCGCCTCGCCCGCGGCGCGCTGCTCGCGCTGGCGGATCTCGGCCATTTGCTCGGGGGTCATCTTCGGGTCGTGCGTTCCCTTCTGCCCGCTCGTGATGACGCAGTACGTGACGTGCGTGCCGGCAGCCGCGATCCATGTCGCCAGCGTGCCCGAGCATCCGAAGTCCACGTCGTCCGGGTGCGCGAAGATCGCCATGGCCCGCTTGGGCATCGTGAACGCATCCGCCATCAGGTCCCCACCGCGCGTCCCTCGAGGATCCGATCGTAGAGATCGACGATGCGATCGCCGACTCGTTGCCAGGTGAACTCCTCCGCGCGCTCGCGCGCGCCATGCGCGAGATGCAGGCGCAGTCGCGAATCGGTGAGCACCTGCGTCATCGCCTCGGCGAGCGCCTGATAGTCGCCCGCGGGCACGAGCAGACCGGACCGGCCGTCCTCGATCACCGTCTGCAGTCCGCCGACGCGGGTGCCGACCACCGGCGTGCCGCACGCCATCGCCTCGAGGGCGACGAGCCCGAACGATTCTGTGAGCGACGGCACGGCGCACAGATCGGCAGCCGCGTAATAGAGGGCGAGGTCCTCCTGGTCACGCGATCCCACGAACGCGACGTTGTCCTCCATGCGATGTTCGTGGACGAGACGGCGGAGCTCGAGGATCTTCTCCGTCTCCGGCGAATCGTCGCCGGGATCGAGCGCTCCTCCGACGACGAGCAGGCAGATCTCGCTGCGCAGGTCTGGCCGGCGGAAGAAGAGCAGCGCGAGGGCGCGCAGGAGGACGTCGATTCCCTTGATCTGCTCGATCCGGCCGACGAAGAGGATCAGGCGCTCGCATTGATCGCGGCCGAGCTTTTCTCTGGCGTCGGCCTGACGGACCGGATGGAACACGACTGGATCGACGCCGCAGGGGATCACGGCGACGCAGGAGGGATCGGCCCGGTAGAGGCGACGAAGCTCGTCGAGCTCGATGTCGCTCGCCGCGACGATCGCCGCGGACTTCCGGACCGCCTCGCGCTCGATGTCGACCCGGATGTCGCTCTCACCGTCGATGTCCTCGTCCAGGACCTCGCGTTTCACGAGGCCGAGCGTGTGGAACATCTGCACGACCGGGATCTTCCAGCGCTTCTCGAGCGTGCGGGCGACCTTGGCGGAAAGCCAGTAGTGCGCGTGGATGATGTCGTACGAGCGGCCCTCTCGCTCGACCTCTTCGATGAGCTTCTCGGTGAACTCGTCGAGGTGCTCGTAGACGGCCATCTTCGGCCAGTAGCCCAGCGGACCCGAAGCGATGTGGATTACCCGGCCGTTCGGACCGAGTGCCTGTAGCCGCGGGTCGTCTTTCTCGCGCCAGCGCGTGAACACGTCGACCTCGATGCCGCGGGCGCCAAGATTTCGCGCCACCTCGCGCACGTAGACGTTCATGCCGCCGGAGTCGCGGCCCCCCAGCTTCGCCAGCGGGCACGCGTGGACCGAGAGCATCGCGACGCGGCGGGTCACGGCCTCGCCGCCACGAGTCTCAGCAGCCAATGCTCCTGTGCGCCGAGGTCGTACTTGTACGGCTCGCCGCCGCGAAGGAA
>VBGS01000223.1 GCA_005889445.1 Chloroflexota bacterium | reverse complement strand
CGAACGAGAAGCGCTCGCGCGTGAGACCGGGCACGCCGGTCATCGACATCGGGCTGTCGGAGCTTCGTGAGAGCAAATGGGCCGAAGACCTCGGCCAGTTCCAACCGGTCACCCTCTCGATCGTCGCCGACACCCGTCTCGCGCTGCCGGCGCTGCGGGAAGCCGTCCGCTCGCGCGGGGCCCGCGAGCGGAGCGCGCGCTGCGCCGAGCTGCGGCGGATGCACGACGAGATCCGCGCTCGCTGGGAGAAGCAGGCGCGCGAGGACTGGGACGCATCGCCGCTGACCGCGCCGCGACTCGCGTCCGAGCTCTGGTCGGTCATCAAGGGCGAGGACTGGATCCTGACGTCGAACACGCTCGAGGACTGGGCGCTGCGGCTCTGGGACATTGACGGTCCGCGCCGCCATCCGGGCCGCTCGTTCGGGACGGCGACGCAGATCGGGACGTCGATCGGGATCGCGCTCGCGCATCGGGGCACCGAGCGGCTCGTCGTGGACATCCAGCCCGACGGCGATCTCCTGTACGACCCGGGCGCGCTCTCCGCGTCGCACAGCACCGCGGGACGCCGCGCGAGAACGCCCGCGTCGGCCAGGAGATCGACGATCCCGCGCCCGACTTCGCGATGCTCGCCCGCTCCTTCGGCTGGCACGCGGAGGGTCCGATCGCCGACCCGGCGAAGGTGCGCCCCGCGCTCGAGCGCGCGCTCGAAGTGGTCCGGGTCCAGAAACGGCCCGCGCTCGTCGACACGATCGTTCGGCATCGCGAAGAAAAACGGTTCCGCTAGGAGGTCAGCATGCGAAGTCTCGGCAGCTTCATCGCGCTGGCGCTCGTCCTCGGCGTCGCTTGCGGTGGTGCGACCGCGCCAACGTCGCCGTCGCCGAGCGTCGGCGCCTCCACGGCGGCGTCGGCGACGCCCGTGGCGCCGATCGCGGTCAAGGTCGCGTACACGAACCTGACCGGCGACAGCCTGCCGGTCTGGACGGCCATGGATGCCGGCATCTTCGCGAAGAACGGACTCACCGTGGACCTGCAGAGCATCAATGGCGGCGCGCAAGGGATGGCGGCGCTCCTGTCGAGCGGCGTGGAGATCGTCGGCGTGGGTGGCGCGGAAGCGCTCTCCGCGACGGCGAGCGGCGGAAAGGTGACCGCCACAGCCGTGCTGACCCCGGTCTTCCCCTACTTCCTCATGGCCGCGCCGGAGATCAAGACGGTGCAGGACCTGAAAGGCAAGAAGATCGGGATCTCCAACCCGGGCGGCTCATCGGACATCGCGACGCGGAAGGCGCTGAAGGCGATCGGCCTGGATCCCGACAAGGACGTGACCCTGATCGCGCTGAGCTCGCACGCGCAGCGGACCGCGGCGCTCTTCGCCGGGTCGATCCAGGCGGCGGTGGACGATCCGCCGAACACCGCCGAGCTCATCGACAAGGGTTTCCACAGCGTCTACGACCTCGCCGGGCAGAAGCTCGCGACGGCGCAGACCGCGATCGTCGTGCAGAGCGCATTCCTGACGTCGAAGAAGGAAGCGATGCAGCGCTTCATCGACTCCATCGTCGAGGCCAACGCGTGGATGAAGAAGAACAAGGCGCAGACGGTCACGATCATGAAGAAGTACTTCAACGCGGCCGCGGGCGCGAAGGGCTATGAGGAAGCGGTCGACTTCTACGCGGGCGAGGCGCTTGCGGCGCTTCCGTACCCGAAGCCGGAGCTCTTCGCGGCCGCGCAGGAAACGCTCGGCGCGACGAACGCCGCGGTGAAGTCGATCGACGTGAAGACGATGGTCGATGAATCGTTCGTGAAGAGCGCGGCGGACCGAGGCGTCGATAAGCGTTGACCACGACGGGGTAACGTCGCGGTATGCGCATCGCGCTCGAACGAGCGAGCGTCCAATTCGGCAAGCTCGCCGTGACCGACGAGGTCACGCTCGCGGTCGAAAGCGGTGACTTCGTCACGATCGTCGGGCCATCCGGATGCGGCAAGTCGACGTTGCTCAACGCGATCGCGGGTCTTCTCGACACGGTCGACTGCCGGATCACCGGCAGGGTCCATGTCGAGGGCGACCACCCGGGTCGTCCACGCCTGGCGTACGTCTTTCAACGCGACACGCTCCTGCCATGGGCGACGATCCTCGCCAACGTCGAGACGGGGATGGCGATACAGGGCGTGCCGAAAGCCGAACGCGTGCGGCGCGCGCGCGAGCTCATGCACACCGTCGGCCTGGATGGCTTCGAGAGCTACTACCCACACCAGGTCTCGGGCGGCATGCGACAACGAACGCAGCTCATCCGGAGCCTCGCGTATGAGCCCGAGGCCATGCTCATGGACGAGCCCTTCGGCGCGCTCGATGCACAGAACCGCATGCTCCTGCAGGCCGAGCTCCTGCGCATCTGGGAACGCCGGCGGATGACCACCGTCTTCGTGACACACGATCTCGCGGAGGCCATCGTGCTGGGTCAGCGCGTCGTGGTCATGTCGCGACGGCCGGGGCGCGTGAAGCGCGTCTACGACATCCCGCTTCCATCGCCACGCGACCCGTTCGAGCTGCGCGCATCGCCACAGTTCGCGAAGCTCGAAACGTCGATCTGGGCGGACCTGCGCGACGAGTTCAGGCCGGCCGCGGCATGAGAACGCTGCGGATCGCGGCGCAGCGCCTGGCGTTCGTCGCCCTGATCCTGTTGATCTGGGAGGGAGCCACCGGCGGACTGGGTGTGCCGGCGGTGCTTGACCCGATCATCGTGGCCCGGCCATCGCGAGCGCTCGCGGAGATCGGTGCTTACTGGCAATCGGGGCTGCTCGCCAAGGACCTGACCGCCACGCTCGAGGCGGCGCTCATCGGACTGATCCTCGGGATGATCGGCGGAGTCGCCTTCGGTCTTCTGCTCGGATACGTGCGACCCGTGGCTGAGACCGTCGAGCCAGTGCTCGTGGGCTTCAATTCCCTGCCGCGGATCGCGCTCGCGCCGGTGCTGATCATCGCGTTCGGGCTGGGGATCGCGTCGAAGATCTTCCTCGCCTTCTTCACCGTGTTCTTCGTGGTGTTCTTCAACACCTACCTCGGGATACGGTCGGTCGACCCCGACCTCGTGCGCGCGGTACGCGTGATGGGAGGGAACCGGCGGGATCTCGCGCGCCTGGTCATCCTCCCCTCGGTCTTCTCCTGGATCTTCGCGGCGCTGCGGACGAGCGTCAGCTTCGCTCTGTCTGGCGCCGTCGTCGGCGAATTCGTCGGCTCGACCGCGGGACTCGGCTATCGCATGACGATCGCGGCGGGCCTGCTCGACACGAACCGGACATACGCGATCCTGCTCCTGCTCATGGTCATCGCG
>VBGS01000222.1 GCA_005889445.1 Chloroflexota bacterium | reverse complement strand
TCAGTTCGAGTTCGAAACTCGATAGCCGCCCCCGATCCCAGTGCACGTCACGTCACTTCTCTAGCGGCGCTTCGGTTTTGGCGTTTCCACCACTCTCGCGCGGTCGCGGACCATCGCGTCCTTAACGATCTTGTCTGTCACTGACACATGCACCGGCGCGCGCGACGGGACCGGACGCGCCGTCGCGTGCGCGGCCGGGGCCGGCCGCTTCGGCGCGGTGCGGAGGGTCGCGGCAGGCGCGGCGTGCGCGGGCTCCGGCGCGTTCATGCGCGCGGTCTTCGTCGATTGCTGGCCGGCCTGCACGCTGACATGCACCGCGGGCGCCTCATCGGCCGTATGCAGGACCGTGCCCTCGCTCGTGGTGACGGTCGCCGACGGCCCATCCGCCGACGCTCGAACGTCGACCGAGAAGATCGTGCCTCGAACCGATGCGGTCGTGGTCGGCGTCTTGACCTCATAGCGCGACGACCCGGCCAGAAGCTTCGTCACGACGTGCCAGGTGCGCCCCATCGCCTGCGCCATGGTGACGATCGTTCCGCCATCGCTCGCGCTCTCGAGCGCGGTGATGACGAGCTCGGTGTTCTCCTCGAGCCGAACGCTCGAGCCCTCGAAGTACGTGATCTCGGCTACCGCGCTGGCGCTGGTGCGGATCGTGTCACCCGCGAAGACCACGTCACCTTGGTGCGCGGGCGCGAACTCTTGACCGGCACGGCTCACGAGCACCTCTCCTGAAACGTTCGTGAGCGCCGACGACGTGCCGAACGCTGCGGCGTCCTCGGGTGCAAGTGCACCGGTCGCGCCGAGCGCGAATGCGAACACCAGACCGACGACGAGCGTGGCGGTAGCGCGCGAACGTGGCGATAGCGTCACGTTGGCCTCCCCAAGCTCCACGGCAGCCAGACTGGCGGCCGGACGTTCGTTACCCGAGTGGCCTAACGGCTGGCGCCTCGAGCTGTTGGGTCAGGGCAGTATCTGAGGGACCGCGGGAGCGCATTTCCGACCCAAACCTTGTCGCGAATTCGCTCACATGGGCGGGTGCGCGGCCTAGTCGCGGGGCGGCGAGTATTCCGAGAGCGCGACGAGGAATGGACGAGTGCGCCCCGGCTGAACCGTGAGCGGCTCGCGCAGGCTCTTCTTTGCGAACACCGGGATGCGCAGTCCATGAACGCGCTGTGTGGTCCGCGTCCACTCCGTACCGCATACCGGACAGATGAACGGGCCGTCGGCCAGGCGCTCACCGTGGGCGAGAAGGATCTTTGCGCAGCAACGATCGACGTCGGGCTCGTGACCGTCGGCGGCGGCGAGATACGCGAACTCGGCGCTCGGCCCGCGCCGTGCACGCCGTACGAACTCGCGCGCATCGCCGCGACGATAGGAGTCGTCGCCGGCCTTGATCCACTCGGTCGCGCATTCAGGACAGCGGAATGCGCGACCGCGCTCGTAGAAGCCGCCCCATTCGATGATCCAGTCCTCGCAGCAATCCGCGAGGATCGTTCGCTCGTGTGTCGCGTTCATCCCTTCCCTCCCATGAGCCAGCAGAGCAGCGCCTTCTCGGTGTGCAAACGGTTCTCGGCCTGATCGAAGACCGCGCTCTGAGGTCCGTCCATGACCTCGTCGGTGATCTCCTCGCCGCGGTGCGCCGGCAGATCGTGGAGGACGATCGCATCGGGCTTTGCCTTGGAGAGCAGCTGGGCGTTGACCTGATAGCCGAGGAACGCGCGCCTTCTGCGTTCGTACTCCTGCTCCTGACCCATGCTCGTCCATACATCGGTGTAGACGACATCGGCGCCCGACACCGCACGTTGCGGGTCGTTCCCGATCTCGATCCGACCGCCACTCGCCTGAGCCGCGGCATCGGCGAGCTGACGGTACCGGGGAAGGGGCTCGTAACCCGAGGGTGTCGCGACACGCAGCGTCGCGCCGGTCTTGCCGGCGCAGAGCATCAGCGAGTGCGCGACGTTGTTCCCATCCCCCACGTACGCGATCGTCACGCCGCGCAGATCGGCACCGCGCGCTTTGCGTTCGCGGATCGTGAAGATGTCGGCGAGTCCCTGGCACGGATGTGAAAGCTCGGAGAGACCGTTGATGATCGGCACGTCGCTGTAGCGCGCGAACTCCTCGATCGTTTCGTGGGCGTTCACTCGCAGCACGACCGCGTCGGCCATCCGGCTGACCACGCGAGCCACATCGGACACGCTCTCCCGGCGACCAAGGCCGACCTCGGCGGGCGACAGGTACACGCAGTGCCCACCGAGTTGCGCGGTGCCTACGTCGAAGGAGAGACGCGTGCGCAGACTCGGCTTCTCGAACACCAGCGCCACGGTCCGCCCGCGCAGATCCGTGCGCGGGCCCCGATCGACCTTGAGGCGCGCGGTCAGATCGAGCAGCGTGCCGAGCTCGTCCGGGCTGAGGTCGGCGATCGAAACGAAGTGACGAACGCGCTGCGCGACGGCGCTCACGAGAGCGCCCGGAGCTGCGGGCGCCGGTCCTGCACGAGCTTCACGAGCGCATCCGCGACTCTCGCGGGGTCGTGTCGGATCGTGTCCTCCTTCGACCAGAGGTCCCGCGGTCCGGTCCATTTGTCGATGACCGGCGAGAGCACCGCCCGAACACCCAGGCCCTGGATCTTCGCGAGCTCTTCGTCGGTCGGATCGAGGTACGTGAGGCCGCGCTCGGCGTAGTGCCGCACCAGACGTAGCCGTCGGTCTGACCAGGCTGGCGCGTGGTATTCGCGACATAGACGACGCGCCCCTTCGCGTTCGCGATCGCCCGCGCGATCTCGGGGACGAGGAGACACGCGCACACGGTCGTGAAGAGACTGCCTGGCCCGATGGTGATGAGATCGGCCTGCTCGATCGCGCCGACGCTTCCGTCGGTCGCGTGGACGTCATCGTCCTTCAGATAGATCCGCTCGATCGGTGCCTTGCCGATCGCGCGAACGTTCACCTCCTCCTCGACGACCGATCCGTCGGCGAGCTTCGCGCAGAGGTGCGTGTTGTAGAGGGTGACCGGGATGACCCGCCCGCGGATGCGCAGCAGGCGGGACGCCTCCTCGACCGCGCGCAGAAAGGAGCCCTCCTGCTGCGTGAGCGCCGCGAGGAAGAGGTTGCCGAACGCCATTCCGTTCAGCTCTTCGCTCTTCTCGGTCTCGAACCGATGCGAGAAGAGCTTGATCAGGGCAGGATCGCCCTCGGCAAGCACCGTCAGCGCGCTGCGGATGTCTCCCGGCGCAGGCACGTCGAGCGCGATGCGCACCTTTCCCGTCGAGCGTCCGGAGTCGGTCACCGCGATGAGGCCCGTGATCTGGTCGGTGTGACGGCGGAGGCCGGCCATGACCGTCGGCGCCCCAAGCCCTCCGCCGACGCACACCGCGCGAAGCGCGTTCACGCTCGAATGGTCGCAGATATCCGCCTAACGGCGGTGTCGCGCAGCCTGTGCCTTCTTGACGTTCCTCCGAGCGGCGGTCCGCTGCCGGGACGAGGTTGTGCGCTTCGGCCGGACGGTCTTCTTGCCGCCGCGTGGCCCCTGCTTGGTCCGCGCTGCGCGCAA
>VBGS01000221.1 GCA_005889445.1 Chloroflexota bacterium | reverse complement strand
TTGCGGGTTGCCTCGCTCCGGCAGATCGCCATCGGCCCGCGCAGGACGACGGTGGCGGCGCGGACGCGGCCCTTCGCTGAGAAGGTCGGTGCGCGCTGGTGGCTCGAGGTCCTCGAGACGGCATGACCGTCATCGCCTCGCCGACCAGCACGGAGGCTCCCTGGAAACAGCGCTACCGCGCGACCCGCCTCGGCTTCCCGACGTGGGCACGTGACGATCCCGACCGCCTCGTCTATCTCTCGAACCAGAGCGGACGGTTCGAGGTCTACGCGTGGGATCGCCGCGCGGGAACGCACCGCCAGGTCACGGACCGGCCCGAGGGCACCGGGTACCGCGTTCCGAGCCGGATCGACCCATCTGGCGCCCGTCTGTGGTGGTTCGACGACGCGAAAGGCAACGAGCTCGGGCACTGGGTCCGCGAGCCCTTCATCGGTGGCACCCGCGAGACGATCGCCGCTGATCTCGCTCCCGCGTACAGCGCGTGGCTCGCGCCTGGCACAGGCTTCGCGGTTCTCGGCCGATCGCGCGGGGATGAAGGCACGACGATGTACGTCGTTCGTGACGGCGAGGCTCCGAAGCTCATCTACCGGCACGCACAGGCGGCGAACGTCGCGGATCTGTCGGGCGACGAGACGCGCATCGCGATCGCGCATTCGGAACATGGCGACAGCCGCAATCGGGCGGTGCGCGTGCTCGACGTCGACGGGCGCGCCGTCGCGGATCTCTGGGACGGCCCGAACAAGGGACTGCAGCCGCTGCGGTGGTCGCCGGTCCGCGGGGATCAGCGCCTGCTCGTCCTGCACGACCGGCGCGGGCGCCCCCAGCCGCTCGTGCTCGACGCGGTGACCCAGAAGACGGACGACATCGTGCTCGATCTCCCCGGCGAGACCTTCGCCGATTGGTATCCCGACGGACGCGCGCTGCTCATCGCGCACGATCATCGCGGACGAGGGGAGCTCTACCGCCTAGAGCTCGCGACCCGGACGATGATCCGTTTGGAAACGGACCCGGGGACGATCGCTGCAGCCCGCGTCCGTCCCGACGGCGACGTCTGGTACCAGTGGACGAATGCCGCGACTCCCGCGGAGATCCGTTCGCTTCGCGACGGCGTGGTCGTGCGACCACCCGGGAAACGCCCGCCGAGCGGCGCGCGATACGAGGAGGCTGACGTCGACGGTGTGCATGTCTTCATCGCCGAGCCGCGCGGCGGGCGACCACACCCGACGATCTTCATCGTCCACGGCGGCCCCGAGGCGCACGACGAAGACGCCTACTCCGCGCAGGTCCAGGCGTGGATCGATCACGGCTTCGCCGTGGTGCTCGCGAACTATCGCGGGTCGAGCGGCTACGGAAAGGTGTGGCGAGACGCGATCGTCGGCAGGCCGGGCCTGACCGAGCTCGAAGACCTCGCGCGCGTTCACGACTCGCTGATCCGGCGCGGCGTCAGCGATCCGAAGCGCGCTGTCCTGTCGGGCGGTTCGTGGGGCGGATACCTCACGCTCCTCGGGCTCGGGGTCCAGCCCGAGCGGTGGTCGCTCGGGATCGGGATCGTGCCCATCGGCGACTACGTCGCCGCCTTCGAGGACGAGATGGAGCCGCTCAAGCGATACGACGCGGCGCTCTTCGGCGGTGGTCCAGGCGAGGTTCCGGACAGCTACCGGCGGAGCAATCCGCTCACCTACGTCGATCGGGTTCGCGTTCCGATGTTCCTGGTCGTGGGTCAGAACGACCCGCGCTGCCCCTCCCGCAGTGTGGACATCTACGCGGCGCGACTACGCGAGCTCGGCAAGCCGTTCGAGGAATATCGCTACGACGCCGGGCACGGCTCGCTCGTGATCGACGAGCAGATCAAGCAGATCGCAATGGAGATCGCCTTTGCGGCGAAGCATCTGGGCACGAGGGCGCCGATCGCCTGACGCGGCGAGGCGGCCCGGTGTGGGCCGCCTCGCGAAGCAGGCATTTGGTGCGATCAGCTAGTCCTGATCGTTGTCAGGGTCGCCCTTGTGTCCCTTGCCGTCTTTGTGGTTTCCGTTGCCGTTGCCCTTGTCCTCGCCGTTGTCATTGTTCGCCTCGTGGTTACCCACGAGCGTGCCGTTCACATCGATGTTGTCGAGTACGGCGAGACCGAAGTTGTCGGGGGCCGTGTCCTGACCCTCGTCGAAGACGATCGTGATGCTCTTGACCGTGTCGGTCGCGAGGATCGGCGGGAAGGCGGTCGTCGGGTTCCAGCGCAGCCGGATCCAACCGACACCGGTCGCGGTCTGAGTCGGCGCGGGCGAAGCGCAACCCACGAAGTGATCGACGTTGTCCGTCGTGATCACATCGAAGCGAGGGGCGCCCGCTCCGCAGTGCGAACCGCTTGCATCAGCGAAAGTGCGCGGTTTGCGGAGGTCGTAACCGAGCTCGGTGAGATGGATTCCCTTGACACCCTTGAGCTCTGCCGTGGCAGAGGCGAAGTTGTTCGTGGGACCAGTCTTCACCAGAAGCAAACCTTGGTTGTGCCGGTCGCTGGTGTCACCAGTCGG
>VBGS01000220.1 GCA_005889445.1 Chloroflexota bacterium | reverse complement strand
CGTAGGCCGCGGTGAGAGAATCGCGACCGTGGCGAACAGCGTGCCGCTCGACAGCCGCCAGGCGCGGATCGCATCGCATCTGCTGGGCGAGACGGCGCCGGCGACCATCGCGTCGATCGCGGCCGAGCTCCGGCTCACACCGCGCATGGTCAACTACGACCTGCGCGCGGTCGAACCCTATGTCCGGTCGATCGGCCTTCAGATCGTCCGCCGTCGCGGCGTCGGCGTGTGGATCGACGGTGCCGCGGAGCGGCGCCGCGACGCGCTCGATGGACTCGGTCGGGCGCTCGGTCCGCGTGTGCTGGACCCGGACGATCGCCGCATCCGCGTGCTCGTCGGCCTGCTCGACCGCGCGCCTGACGCAGCTCACCTACAGGACCTCGAGCAGGAAGTTGACGCGTCGCGCGCCACCGTGCGGCGAGACGTTCACAGCGCCGAGAGCTGGCTCGAGGAACATCACCTGCACCTTCAGCGAACGCCGGGCATCGGGCTCGCGGTGCGCGGCAGCGAGATCGACATCCGCAAGGCGCTCCTCGCGCTCGTCCTCGAGGCGGCGCCGGCGGACACGCTCGAGGCGAAGGGAGTCGCCGACCAGGAGCCGTCGGATCTCGTGACGCAGTTCGCGCGTTCGCTGAACGTCCCCACCTATCGAGCGATCCTCGCTCAGCAGCTCCCCGACCTCGAGGCGAGCTCTCCGATGACCACCGCGGCGAGTGTGTATCTCGCGATCGTCGCGAGACGGCTTCGCGCGGATCGCCGCGCGAAGCTGCAGAGCGGACAGCTGCGATCTCTGATCGATCACCCCGTCTCGGACGCCGCGGCGGCGATCGCGCGCGCGTTCCATGAACGGCTTGGCCTCGCCCTCGATGAGACCGATGTCGCGGCGATCACGGAATTCCTCCTGGGCTTCGCCGAGCTCGCCGGCACCGCGCCATCGCCCGACGCCGAAGCTGAACAGATCGAGCGGATCGTCGTCTCGGCCGCGCGCCGGATCCACCCCGCGCTGGCCGAAGACATCCAGCTCCGCCGCAGTCTCGCCGAGCACATCCGCCGCCTGCGTGTGCGCCTCCGTTACGGCCTGCCGGTCCGCAATCCGCTCGACGACGAGGTGCGGCAGCGGTACCCGGACGTGTACGAAGTCGCGACGCAGATCGTGTCCGAGCTCAACGGGGTAGACGACGTCGTGGTTCCCTCCGACGAGATCGGCTTCCTGACGATGTACCTCGCGGGCTCGCTGGAGCGGAACCGGCTCCGCCCGAAGGTCCGCGTGACCGTCGTCTGCCCGGCCGGGATGGCCACCGCCTGGATCCTGGTATCGCGTCTTCTGGCCGTTTTTCCGCAGATCGAGGTCACCCGAGTGGTGTCGAAAGCGGCGTTCGAGCGGGGTCGCGACGACCTCGGGACCGACTTTGTGATCAGCACGGTCCCGGTCGGCGACGACGTCGACCCCCTTCGCTCGGTCGTCGTCAGCCCGCTCCTACGAGAGCGCGACGTCCGGCGGCTCAGCCACGTCCTCGGAGAGCCGACGCACTAGATCACCGCGCTCAGATTTGTCAGAAGTCGGTCTCGCCAGATTGGGACTTGTGACAAAGCTGGTTCGCTCGAATCATCCCGCCGCAACCAAATTTCGGGACGGGGGAGGATCGTGCAAGAGCGGATTCAG
Organism: Chloroflexota bacterium; assembly: GCA_005889445.1. Classification (GTDB taxonomy): domain Bacteria; phylum Chloroflexota; class Limnocylindria; order P2-11E; family P2-11E; genus 3-1-20CM-2-70-9. The sequence goes on along the minus strand of VBGS01000220.1, from coordinate 843 downwards.
CGTCTAGGCGGCAACCTCGCCGCGATGGTCATTCCGAACATCGGCGCGTTCATCGCTTGGGGCCTCATCACCGCGCTCTTCATCCCAACTGGGTGGACGCCGAACGAGACCCTCGCAAAGCTCGTCGGCCCACTCATCACCTACCTGCTACCGATCCTCATCGGGTACACCGGCGGCAAGCTCGTGTACGGCCACCGCGGTGGCGTCGTCGGCGCGATCGTCACAGCCGGGATCGTCGTCGGATCATCGGTACCGATGTTCCTCGGCGCGATGATCGTCGGTCCGCTCGGCGGCTACCTCATCAAGAAGTTCGACGACGCGACGGCCGAGCGTGTCCCGGTGGGCTTCGAGATGCTGGTCACGAACTTCTCGGCCGGCATCCTCGGTGCGATCCTCGCGATTCTCGGTCTGATCGTGGTCGGACCGGTGCTCGACACCTTCTCGAACGCGCTCGGTAACTTCGTGCACGCACTCATCAACGCGGGACTGCTCCCCATCGCCGACATTCCGATCGAAGTTGCCAAGGTCCTGTTCTTGAACAACGCCATCAACCACGGCGTCCTCGCACCACTCGGCGCTGCCGATGCGGCAAAGAACGGCCGCGCGATCGAGTTCCTCCTCGAGACGAACCCAGGGCCGGGCCTCGGCCTGTTGACCGCTTTCTGGTTCGCGGGGAAGGGTCTCGCCAAGGCCTCCGCGCCCGGCGCGATCATCATCCACTTCCTCGGCGGGATCCACGAGATCTATTTCCCATACGTGCTCTCCCACCCCGTGATGATCCTCGCGATGTGGGCCGGCGGGATCTCCGCTGACATCGTGTTCGTGATCTTCAGGGCCGGACTC
>VBGS01000200.1 GCA_005889445.1 Chloroflexota bacterium | reverse complement strand
CGCGATGACCCCGGCGATCCAGGCGCAGTGGCAGGCTGACACCGGCTACTACCCGATCCGCAAGTCCGCCTACAACGAGGGCCCGAGCAAGGAATGGGCGACGAAGTACCCGGCCTTCCTCACGGCGATCAACGAGATCCGTGACTCGCCGCAGAACCGCTTCACCAACGGCGCGGTCCTCGGCGTGATGCCGCAGGCGCGCGCACGGACCCAGAAGATGATCGAGTCGGTCCTGCTCGGACAGGCGACGTCACAGGCAGCTCTCGACGCCGCGGCCACGGAGATGAACGACCAGATCGACAAATACAACAAGGCCAACAAGCCTTAAGCACACGCGATGCGACGGTGCGGTCGCTCGCCGACCGCACCGTCGATCTTCTCGTCATCGGCGGCGGGATCATCGGAGCCGGTATCGCGCGCGACGCGGCGCTCCGCGGGCTCACGGTCGCGCTCGTCGAGCAACACGACTTCGGCTCTGGCACGACCTCGCGACCGACCCGGCTGATCCACGGGGGGCTGCGCTACCTCGAGCAGTTCGACTTCGGCCTCGTGCGGAGCGACATGCGCGAGCGCGAGGTCCTGCTGCGCGTCGCGCCGCACCTCGTGTTCCCGCTCGCGTTCCTGCTCCCGCTGTACCGGCCGAGCCTCGTGTACCAGCTCAAGCTGCGGTTCGGGATGCTCCTCTACGACTGGCTCTCGCTCGACAAGAGCCTTCCCAAGCGGCGCTATCTCGGCCGCGCGGAGACTCTTGCGCTCGAGCCGGCGCTCAAGGCGGATGGTCTTGTCGGCGCGTGGCGGTTCTACGACGCGCAGGTTCCGTACGTGGAGCGGCTCGTCGTCGAGAATGTCCTCGACGCGGCCGAGCACGGCGCGCTCGTGCTGAATCACGCGGCCGCGGTCAGCTATCTGCGCGACGGCGACCGAGTCATCGGCGCGACCGTCCGCGACGACGCCACGAGGACGGACATCCAGATCCGAGCGCGCTACACCGTCAACGCGACCGGGCCGTGGCTCGATGCGACGATCGCGCCGCTTCGCCGGAGCGCTCGGGCGCTGCTTCGTCTGACCAAGGGGATCCACCTCGTGACGCCTCGAGCCACCGAGCATGCGCACGTTCTCTTCGCCGAGAGCGACGGCCGGCTCTTCTTCGTGGTCCCGTGGGGGACCGACGCCTCCATCGTCGGGACCACCGACACCGACTACCGGGGCGATCCGGGCGCCGCGGCGGCGACCGAGAGCGACGTCCGGTATCTGCAGCAGGCCGCGCGGCGCGCGTTCCCCACCGCGCCAGTCGAGAAGATCCTTTTCACCTGGGCCGGTGTGCGCGCGCTGGTGCGCGAAGAGGGCGTGAGCGAGGGCCAGGTCTCGCGAAAGCACAGGCTCTTCGACCACGAGCGCGAGAACGTGCGTGGCGTGCTCTCGGTCGTGGGCGGGAAGATCACGGCGTACCGCGCGATCGCTGAGGAGGTGGCCGACACGGTCGTGGATAAGCTCTCGCACGGCGCGAAAGGCCGCACCGCGGAGACGCCACTGCCGGGTGCAACCCCCTCGACGTTCTCGGGGAACGTCGACGCCGAAACGACCGCGCACCTGCGCGCGGTGTACGGCGGCCTTTCACGGAACATCCTCGACATCGCGCGGACCGATCCAGCGCTCACCCAGACCATCTGCCCGCAACAGCCGGGGATCGCCGCAGAGCTCGCCTATGCCGTCCGCGCCGAGTGGGCGTGCACACTCGGCGACGTGCTCCTTCGACGCACGATGTT
>VBGS01000231.1 GCA_005889445.1 Chloroflexota bacterium | reverse complement strand
GGACGAGCTGCTGCAGCTGGTCGCGCTCGCGACCGTGGCCGACGTCGTCCCGCTGACTGGCGCGAACCGCGTCCTCACGCGAGCCGGCCTGGAGGCGCTCAACCGCGCGCCGCTCATCGGGGTGCGTGCGCTCGCCGAGCGGAGTGGCCTCAAGCTCGGCCGCATCGGCGCCGGCGACGTCGGCTTCGTTCTCGGCCCACGCCTCAACGCGGCCGGACGGATCGCTGACGCGGAGGAAGCGCTCCGGCTCCTGCTCACCGAGGATCCGGCCGAGGCGAAGGTCCTGGCGGAGAGCCTCGAGCAGCGCAACACCGAGCGTCAGGAGCTCACCCGTCAGGTCGTCGCGGGCGCGCGCGGGCGCGCCGAGGAACGTCCCGACGCCTGGGTCACGATCGTCGCGGATCCCGCCTGGCCCGCGGGCGTCGTCGGCCTGGGCGCGTCGCGGCTCGTCGAGGATTACGGTCGGCCCGCCGTGGTCATCGCCATCGATGGCCTCGAGGGAAAGGGCTCGTGCCGCTCGATCGCCGGCGTCCACATCGCCGAGGCGCTGGCCGAATGCGACGACGTGCTCCTGCGGCACGGCGGCCACGCGATGGCCGCAGGGTTCTCGGTCGCGATCGACCGCATCCCTGAGCTCATGGGCCGGCTCGATGCGATCGTCCGCGATCGTCTGAACGGCGTTCGGCCGGTCCCGACGATCCGGGTCGACGCCGAGATCGCGCCGGACCTGCTCACCGCGAAGCTCGCGGTCGAGCTGGCGTCGCTCGAGCCGTGCGGCGCCGGTAACCCACGCCCCCATCTGTTGGTGCGCGACGTCCGCGTCTACGACATCCGACAGGTCGGTGCGGACAGCGATCATCTGCGATGCAAGGTCACGGTCGGACGATTCACCTTCGACGCGATGGCGTTCCGGCGAGGCGACCACGCCGAAGCGATGACCGATGCCGGACGTGTCGACGCCGTCGTGACCATCGGCAGCGGGATGCGCGGCTTCGTCGAGCTCGAGCTGCGCGACTTCGGTCCGGTCGGCACGGCGGGCGAGATGGAGCGGCTGTCGCGCGGTGCGGCGCCGGTGCTGGTCTCGTAATGGCGCAGCGTGCCTCCGCGATCACCGCGCGGATCACCGGGGTCGCCGATCGATTGCGCCCGCAGCGACGCGGGCGTATCGACATCGACGCGTTGACGGCTGAGGTCCTGCGGCATTACCCCGACGGCGATGCCGAGCTGGTGCGCCGCGCGCACGCCTACGCGGCCGAGGCACACGCCGGACAGAAAAGGGTTTCCGGCGAGCCGTACATCACGCACCCGCTCGCGGTCGCGATGCTCATCGCCGAGCTCGGCATGGACCCGGCGACGGTCGCCGCCACGCTGCTGCACGACGTTCCCGAGGACACGGCGAAGTCCACCGAGGACGTGCGCAAGGATTTCGGGGAGGAGATCGGCCGGCTCGTCGACGGCGTCACGAAGCTGTCCCGGCTCTCCGGTCAGTCGCGGGATCAGCATCAAGCGGAAAACATCCGCAAGATGCTCCTGGCGATGGCCGACGACCTGCGGGTCGTGATCATCAAGCTCTGCGACCGGCTCCACAACATGCGGACACTCGCGCCGCTTCCTCCGGAGAAACAGAAGCGCATCGCGCGGCAGACGATGGATATCTACGCGCCCCTCGCCCACCGCCTCGGCATCTGGCAGATCAAATGGGAGCTCGAGGATCTCGCCTTCAAGTACCTGGAGCCCGAGCAGTACCGCGAGATCGCGGAGCAGCTCGCCGCGCGGCGACAGGTCCGGGAGCGGTACATCAACGAGACGATGACGACGCTCGCACACGAGCTCGAGAGGGCCGGCGTGCGCGCCGACCTGTCCGGTCGCGCGAAGCACCTCTGGTCGATCGTCCAGAAGATGCGCCGCAAGAGCGTCGGGTTCGACGAGATCTACGACGTCCTCGCGATCCGCGTCATCGTCGACGACGTGCCGGCGTGCTACGCGGCGCTCGGCGTGGTGCACACGCTGTGGCCGCCGATCCCCGGTCAGTTCGACGACTACATCGCGGTTCCGAAGCAGAACATGTATCAGTCGCTCCACACCGCGGTCATGGGTCCCGGCGGTCAGCCCGTGGAGATCCAGGTGCGCACCCAGGACATGCACGGTCTCGCGGAGTACGGGATCGCCGCGCACTGGCGCTACAAGGAGGGCGGGAAGTCCGACCGCGACTACGAGTCGAAGCTGGCGTGGGTCAGGCAGCTGCTCGAGTGGCAGCACGACGTCGCGGACGCGCAGGAGTTCGTCGAGTCGCTCAAGGTCGACGTCTTCCAGGACGAGGTC
>VBGS01000196.1 GCA_005889445.1 Chloroflexota bacterium | reverse complement strand
GTCGGGAGACGGTTCGGCGAAGCCGATCCGCGAGCTCGAGGACGGCGCGTTCGTTGCGGCGATCGAGCGCGCGCTCCGCCGTGGGGAGATCGACCTCGCCGTGCACTCGCTGAAGGACCTACCGACGGCGCCAGTCGAGGACCTCGTGATCGCGGCGATCCCGCCGCGCGGGGATCCTCGCGACGCCCTCATTACGAGCTCGCGCGGAGGCCTGGCCGGCCTAGCCCGCGCGGCGGTCGTCGGGACGTCGAGCCCACGCCGGGCCGCATTGCTGCGCGCGCTTCGTCCGGATGCGGTGACGCGCGAGATCCGCGGGAACGTCGACACGCGCCTGCGCAAGGTTCAAGAGGGTGAGTACGACGCCGTGATCGTCGCGATGGCGGGACTGCGCAGGCTTGGCATCGCTGTGAGCGAAAACGAGGTGCTTGACTCCCACGAGTTCCCGCCCGCGGCAGGGCAGGGCGCGCTCGCTGTCCAGCTGCGTGCGGACGACGCCGGTCTGCGCGCGCGAGTCTCGCGGGTGCTGGACGACCGCGATACGCGGCGCGCGGTCACCGCGGAGCGCGCGCTCCTCGCGCTGCTCGGCGCGAGCTGCGATCTGGCGCTCGGAGCGTATGGCACCGTCGATGGCGACGCCATCGTGCTCGAGTGCGCCCTCGAGCGGAACGGGAAGCTCGCCCGGGCGAAGGTCCGCGCGGTGGATCCTGACGAGTGCGCGCGGCTGGCCGCGGAGCGGCTCGGGAGTCCGGTGCATGCATGATCGCGTCGTCATCCTCACGCGCTCGCACGAGGACAATGTCGATCTCGCGGTGGAGCTCCGCGCGCGTGGCGTGACCGTCATCGAGCTTCCGTCGGCAACGATCGAGCCGCTCGCCGACGACACCGCCCTCGCGGCTGAGATCCGCGCGCTCGGACCGGACGACAGCCTCGTCTTCACCAGCCGCGCCGGAGTCGATGCCGCCAGCCGTCCGGTTCGCGCGCACGAGGTCCGCGCCACGGTCGCGGCGGTCGGCGCGGCCACCGCGCGGCGGTGCCGGGACTGGGGGATCGATGCGTGGACCCCCAGTGAGGCAACCAGCGCTGCCCTCGGTCGCGAACTGCCGTTCGGCTCGGGTGTCGTGCTCCTCGCGCGCGCCGACCGCGCGGAGTCCGGACTCATCCGCGAGCTCGCGGCGAGAGGCGCCCGCGTTCGCGAGATCGTGGCGTACCGCGTCGTCCCGGCGGCACGCGGCGATGTCGAGGCCGCGCGCCGCGCCGCAGTCGAGGGCGCTGTCACGGTTGTCGCGAGCCCAGCTGCCGTCGAAGGTTTGATCGCCGCGATCGGAGCAGCCGCGTTCGAGTGCGCGCGGATCCTCGCGATCGGCCCGACGACCGCCCGTGCCGCCGCGCACGCGCGAGTTAAGCCGCGGGTCGTCTCCGCGCTGACCGCCGGCGCGATCGTCCGCGAGATGGAGGAACGAGATGTCGGTGATCGCTGAGCGCCGCGAGACGGTGTTCCGTCGCGGCCGTCGCCTACGTCGCAGCCCAGCCTTGCGGCGCCTGTTTCAAGAGACCCGCCTGTCCGCCGCGAGCCTGATCCTTCCGGTCTTCGTCGACGCGCGCCTGCGCGAGCCGGAGCCGATCGCGTCGCTACCGGGACACATGCGCTGGCCGGTGTCGCTGATCGGCTCGGTGGCCGATCGCGCGGCCGCGGCGGGCATCGGCGGGCTCCTTCTGTTCGGACTCCCAGCGGACAAGGACGATCGAGGCGAGGCCGCTCTCGATCCACTCGGGCCGGTTCCGACCGCGCTGCGTGCGCTCCGCGAGCGTGACGATGGCCTCGTCATCGTCGCCGACGTGTGCCTCTGCGAATACACGGCCCACGGCCACTGCGGCGTGCTGCGCGCCGACGGCTCGGTCGACAATGACGAGACGCTCCCGCTGCTCGCCGAAGCGGCGGTCGCGTATGCCCGCGCCGGGGCCGACGTCGTCGCGCCGTCCGACATGATGGACGGACGGGTCGCGACGATCCGTGCGGCCCTCGATGGCACCGGCCTAACCGAGACCGCGGTGCTGTCGTACGCGGCAAAGTTCGCGAGCGCCTACTACGGTCCGTTCCGCGAGGCCGCCGACTGCGCGCCGTCGTTCGGCGATCGAACGACCTACCAGATGGACCCGCCAAATTCGCGCGAGGCGCTCGCCGAGCTCGCGGCGGACGTCGCGGAAGGCGCAGATGCGGTGATGGTGAAGCCCGCGGGTCCCTATCTCGATGTCCTCACACGCGCGCGCGAGAAGCTCGATGTCCCGATCGCCGCGTACCAGGTGAGCGGCGAGTACGCCGCCATCGCCGCCGCGGCCGATCGCGGCTGGATGGACCGGCGCCGCGCAGCGCTGGAGTCCCTCGTGGGTATCGCGCGCGCGGGCGCGGACGTGATCGTCACCTACTTCGCGCTCGACGCGGCGGCGTGGCTCGCCGACCGATGACCACCATCGCCACCGCGAACCATGCCCTGTACGAGCGCGCTATGCGCCTCATGCCCGGCGGGGTCTCGAGCCCGGTGCGCGCGTTCGGCGCCGTGGGAGGCGAGCCGCCGTTCATCGTGGCAGGGGAAGGCTCCCGCGTCCGCGACTCCGATGGCAACTCCTACGTCGACCTCGTCTGCTCGTGGGGCCCGCTCATCGCTGGGCACGCGCATCCGGCGGTCGTCGCGGCGATCGCCGAGCAGGCCGCTCGCGGCACCAGCTTCGGAATGCCCACGCCGGGCGAGGTGGAACTCGCCGAGGCGATCACGACGGCGATGCCGTCGATCCAGATGGTGCGTTTCGTCTCCAGCGGGACCGAGCACGGTCATGTCGATGCGCTCCTCGCGAGGGCAGGCTCTGGCCTGGCCACGTTCGGTCTGCCGGACTCAGCGGGCGTTCCGCCGGAGGTCGCGCGCTCGACCATCACGGTCCCGTTCAACGATCTCGCGGCGGCGGAGCGCGTCGCTCGCGAGAACGCGCTCGCCGCGATCGTCGTCGAGCCGTACGCCGGGAACATGGGATGCGTGCCTCCTGCGAACGGATTCCTCGAGGGACTTCGCCGCGTCGCGTCCGAGACCGGCACGCTGCTGGTGTTCGACGAGGTCATCACCGGATTTCGTCTCGCGCGCGGTGGCGCGCAGGAGATCCTTCGGATCGCGCCGGACATCACGTGCCTCGGCAAGGTCATCGGCGGCGGCGTCCCGATCGGCGCCTACGGCGCGTCGCAAGCGCTCATGCACCGTGTGGCGCCCATGGGGCCCGTTTACCAGGCGGGCACGCTATCGGGAAACCCTCTGGCCACGGCCGCCGGGCTCGCCACTCTCGCCCTCCTCGATGGTGCGGCCTTCGAGCGACTCGAGAGGCTCGGCGCTCTCCTTGAGCACGGCCTCGACGAGGCGATCGCGCGAGGCGGGGTGCCCGCGCGGGTGCAGCGCGCGGGATCGCTGCTGACGCTCTTCTTCATCGACCGGCCGGTGCGGAACGAGGACGATGCGAAAGCGTCGGACCGCGTGCGCTTCGCCGCCTTCCATCGCGCGATGCTCCGCCGCGGCGTGCTCCTGCCGCCGTCGCAGTTCGAATGCTGGTTCCTCTCCCTCGCGCATGACGACGACGCGATCGACACGATCGTCGCCGCGACTGCCGAGGCCCTTGAGGAGGTCGCATGAACGAGCTCTATCGGTATCTGACCCTCGCGGTGACGCCGGAGTGGCGCCGCCTTTCCGATCACGAGCGCGCCTTGCACAAAGACGAGCTCGCACGGGCCGCGGAGCATCCGGCGGTGCGCGTGCACGCGTACTCCCTGGTCGGCACCCGCGGCGACGCGGACCTCCTCCTCTGGTGCGTCGCCGAGGAGCTCGCCGATCTCCGCGATCTCGAGACCCGTCTCGCCGGCACCCGTCTTTGGACATACAGCACGCGTCCGTACGCGTACCTTGCGTCGCAGCGGCGCTCGCCGTACCT
>VBGS01000124.1 GCA_005889445.1 Chloroflexota bacterium | reverse complement strand
CTCGCAGGGCGCCGCGCAGACCGATCCGCAGATCGATGCCATCGGGTTCGGATCGAGTGCGAGCTCCCAGCCTTTCTCGAACTCACCGGCGGCCGCGAGGTTGAGATACCCGCGGCAATTCGTCTTGACGGGACAGGCTTCCTGGCAGGGGATGTTGTCCTGGTACCAAGCGGGACCGACCTCCACGACCTGGTAGAGCTCTCTCATTGCGGCGATTCGTCATGCTACCGGCGTGTAGTGGGCAGTCAAACGCGATGGAACGGCGCGACGCTATTCGAGATCGCGTCTTGGCGCCCTTCGCTGATGTCTAGGCCAGACGATCCAACGGAGAAGGCTCCTTCCAGCGATAGCCCTTGCCCGGAATGGTCTCGATGAACCTGGAAGACGGCCAGCTGTCTCCGAGCTTCACCCGCAGGTCGCGGATGTGGCGGTCAACAGCGTTGCTTTCGACCTCGATCACGCCATCCCAGATGCTCGTGATGATGTCTTCCCGATCCACGACGTTGCCGACGTTCGCCGCGAGGAGGTAGAGGACGGTCGCTTCGGTCAACGTGAGCGAGATCGGCTCGTGGCCCTTCAGCAGCAAACGCTCCTCGATCAGATCGACCTCGACCGAATCAAGACGCAGCCTCGGTTGAATCGGAACCTCGATACCGTGAGCTCGGCGCATGACGGCATAGAGACGTGCGACGATCTCGCTCAGGAGAAACGGGATCCGCAGAATGTCGTCCGCGCCTTCCTCGAACGCGCGCAGCTTCAGCGCCGTCTCTCGTCTCCGTGTGAACACGAGGGTCGGGACCCCGCCGTTGATGCTCTGGCTCAGCTTCAGAAATTCAGGATGAGCATCAAAGTCGATCAGGACGACATGCGGAGCCCACTTCTGCAGGAGGTCGCCAAACTCAAGAGCCCCGGCGGGCACCCGGCCGTCGTAACCGCCGTGTTCAAGGACGACTTCCAGCACCCTTGCGAGCGGGCCGTCCATGACGACGACGACACGCGGACGTGTGGACGCTGGGCTCGACGGAGCCATGAACCTTCTCCCTGTCGCGTCCACGCGATGGGGCATTCATGGCGATGGCTGGCGCAGTCAGGCCACAGATGAATGGAACCCGTGGATGGGTCCCCTCATGACGAACCGTAACAGGACTGACAAGCGGTCATCACGGCAACTGCCGCCTCAGTTGCGTAGTGGCTTTACCAGGTGATGGGCCGCCAAGCGCGCGCGCCGATCACCGAGCGCAAGACGCGTCTGGATGGGTCGGTCATCGATTACGCCTGCGAGCTGATCCGCGTCGCGGCCGGGCAGCACGCCGTCGTTCGGTATGTGACCCAGCAGGACCGGGCGATCCAGGGCACCGACCTCGTGCTCAAGGCGGGCACCCTCACGATCGGGCATTTCTGGGCCGATCGCCCATACAACGTCTATCACTGGCTCGCGGGCGATCGGACGATCGCCTTTTACGTCAACGTCGCGGCGGACACGCGGATTTCCGAAGACCTGATCGCGTACACCGACCTCGTGATCGACATCCTGCTGCGCCCATCCGCGGCGATAGAAGTGCTGGACGAGGACGAGCTGCCGCCGACGATCGAGCCGCGGCACCGGCTGGCCATCGCGAAGGCCCTCGAGGTATGCGTCACCGAGCCGCGCCGCCTCATCGCGGAGATCGAGCGCGAAACGCGCGCGGCCCTCGGGTGACGACGCTCGCGCTCAAGCTCGTCCTCACGCCGGCGCTCATCGCGATCGCCACGCTCTCCGGTCGCCGCTGGGGTCCGTCGATCGGCGGTTGGCTCGTCGGCCTGCCCTTCACCTCTGGACCGGTGTCACTCTTCCTCGCGCTCGAACAGGGCACGGCATTCACGGCGGCCGCGGCCGCCGGTTCCATCGCCGGCGCGGCGGCCTCGGCGCTGTTCGCGGTGGTGTACGCCGCGCTGTCCCGCCGGGCGGGGTGGCCCGCCGCGCTCGTCGGCTCGAGCCTCGCCTTCTTCGTCGCGATCTTCGCACTCCGCGCGCTGCCGCTGGGCGCCGAGCTGCCCGCGCCCCTGCTCCCGCTCTATCTGGCAACGCTCGCGGTCTGCGCGACGTCGGCCTGGCTCATCAAGGAGCCAGGGACGCTTCCCGCCGCCGTTGCCGCGCCACGCTGGGACCTCCCGGCGCGCATGGTCGTCGCCACTGCGCTCGTCGTGACAATTACGACGGCCGCGCCGCTGCTGGGGCCGCAGCTGACCGGACTGCTCACGACCTATCCGATCTACGCGAGCGTGCTCGCGGTGTTCGCCCACGCGCAGCGGGGGCCCGTGGCCGCGATCCACGTCATCCGGGGTCTTTGCTTCGGACTGCTCGCCTTCGCTTCGTTCTTCTTCGCGATCGGCTCGCTCATCGATCGTGTCGGCATCGCCATCGCGTTCGCGTGCGCGATCGGCACCGCGGTCGTGGTTCAGACGCTGACGCTCGTGCGGCTCAGGTCCGAAGGCTCGGCGTCACCGACAGGTTCACGTTCCCCTTGAGCGCACGCGAGATCGGGCAGTTCTCCTTCGCTCCCTCGGCAGCCTGTTTGAACTTCTCAGCGTCGAGTCCGGGCACCTCGCCGCGTACGTCCAGCGCGGATGAGACGACCGTCCAGTTGTCGCCGACCTTGTCGAAGGTGACCTTCGCGCCGACCTCGAGACGTTTCGGCGGGGTGCCCGCGCGCGCAAGTCCCGCCGACAGCGCCATCGCGAAACACGACGCGTGTGCCGCGGCCAGCAGCTCTTCCGGGCTCGACTTGCCTCCCGGCGCTTCGGTGCGCGCGCTCCACGAGACCGGGATGTCCTTGAACAGCCCGCTTGATCCCGCGCTCACCGTACCGGTGCCGCTCATCAGATCGCCGTTCCAGACAACACGAGCTTCCCTCGTCGCCGCCACGTCACATCTCCCTGCGCTAGATCGCTCCTGAAGTGTCGCAGCGATCCCGCTCGCCCGTTTGATAACCGGTCATGAACCACTTCTGACGCTGCGCGGCGGATCCGTGCGTCCACTGCTCCGGTGAGACGCGACCCTGCGTCTGCCGCTGTATCCGGTCATCGCCGACGGCCGCCGCGGCGTCGAGCGCCTGCCCGATCTCGGCGTCGCTCGGTGCGTTCAGATATCCGGTGTCCGACGCATGTCGCGCCCAGACGCCCGCGAAGCAATCCGCCTGCAGCTCGATGCGAACGGACTGGCTCTGCGGCCCGGTGCGAGTGCCCGAGTTCTGCAGCAGACCGAGCTCGTCCTGGACGTGGTGGCCGTACTCGTGGGCGATCACGTAACCCTCGGCGAATGGTCCGCCCTGCGCGCCGAAGCGGGTGCGCAGCTCGTCGAAGAAGCTCGTGTCGAGGTAGACCCTCCCGTCTTCCGGGCAATAGAACGGCCCGCTCGTGCCGCTCGCCGTCCCACACCCGCCTTGAACCACGTCCGTGAAGATGACCGTCTTGGCCTGGTGATAGGTCTCGCCACGCAGGGCGAAGTCGTCATCCCAGAACTTCTGGACGCTGTCCACGAATCCGACGACACGGCAATCGGTTCGCTGGTTCGCGTCCGCGCCGGTCTTGCAATCGGCGAGCGACGAGGGGCCCTCGATCGGGGTCGTACCCGTGTAGTCGGCGAGCGGATTGACGCCAAGGAGGAGCGAGGCGATGAGGATGATGATCCCGATCCCGCCGCCGCCGATCAGCACCGGGCCGCCGACGCCGCGACCGCGCGCGTCCTCGACCTGCGACGTGTCGAGGCGCGAGTCCCCTCGAAAGCTCACCCGTGCCCTCGCCGCAAACCCCGGGCCACGGGCAGAATTTGGCGCTTAGGCGGCGGTATCCCCGTAGGGACGAGGAGGTGTCTCCGGGAGCAGCCACGGCAGCGCTTCGGCCATCGCGGCAACGAGCGCGACGTACTCCGCATGCGGGATGAGCTCGCGCGCGAACAGCCCAAGTGCCGCGCCGAACGCGGCGCGTTCGGCCTTGTGTCCGACCGGCCCATGCTCGTATTGCCACGAAACGAGGGCGCGGCCGCCTTCGGTCATGTCGAAGATCGATTTGCGGAAGTCGTCCCACTGCTCGCCACGGTCGCCTTGTTCGATGGCGTGAAGCGCGCTTCGTTCCGCGGAGTGGAAACGTTCGCGCTGACGTTCCCCGTGTTGGTCCCATCCCCACGCGGCGCGCTCGACGCCCGCTGCGGAGAACACACGGAGGTCGCTCACGAGCCGGTCGCGCTCGTGCGCGCTCATCGGCTCAGGCCGCGCGGTTTTGGGGCTCGCCCGCGGGACGCTCGTCCAATTTCTTGATCACGGCTCGCTCCGCGGTCTCTTCGCCGTGCGTCGCCGCGATGCGCGCACGTACATCGGACGGAGACTCGGCGCGGATGTGATGACGAACGCGCCCATCGACGTGCCAGAGGTAGGCGTCCATGCCAAGCCAACGGCATCGCCGGTGAGGTTATTCCCATTCGACGTGCTCGACCATGTCGTCCTCTATACACGCGCGAGCCATCGGTCGATCTCGGACTGGCTGCGAAGCCGGACCAGCGCGAGGTGTGCGTACTCCGGACGCGCGAGCCACTCACCGTACAGGCGCGCGCGGCCACGCTCCGTCCGCAGCATGAAGAGGATCAGCGAATCGCGCGAGAGCAGGGAGGCGCGAAGCGATTCCTTCTGCGTTCCCCAGAGCGTCTCACCGGTGAGGCTCCGCCGGACGGTCCGGGCGACGACGCGCCAGAGTCGCCGCGGAAACGGCAAATCCAACCACACGACGGTGTCCGCCCGCGACCAGACGATGTCCCGCACCCGGCTGTAGCTGCCGTCGACCACCCACGCATCGCCGCGCGTCGCCTGTTCGACGCGAGCGCGGAATTCATCGTTCGTCGGCTCGCGCCAGTTCGGGTGGACGCTCCAGAAGAGCTGGTCGATCTCGACGAACGGAACGCCCAGCCGGCGCGCCAGCACGCTCGCCACGGTTGTCTTCCCCGAACCGCTGCTGCCGAACACGTTCACGCGCCGCACGGTGGGATACCCGGCGGCGGCGAAGCTAACGCGTCTTGCGCTGGGGGCTCTTAGCCGAAAGCTTCTTGTATTTGATCTTCACCTTGCGGAGCTCGTATCTGCCGAGCTTCATGCCGTCGAGCTGCTTGAGCGCTCTCCGAACCTGCGCTGAGGACGGGTCCTTGTACGGTCCGTCACCGCCGGATCGGCGCCGTTTCGGGCTGGCCACTCCAACGATCCCGGTGACTCTCACGACGGCGAACGAGTGATGCGTCATTTCTCCACTCCCTTGCCTTCAGGCGGGCACGTCGCGCTCATAGTCAGCCGTTCGTCAAGCCGCTAGCAGCCACTCCTAGACTGCGGCTCGTGCCGCAGGAACGGAAGGTCGTGACCGTCCTGTTCGCGGACATCGTGGACTCGAGCGGTACGACCCGAACCTACGACGCTGAGATCCTCCGCGCCGCGCTCGGGAGAACGTTCGCGCGCATCCGCGAGATCCTGATCGAACATGGCGGCACCGTTGAAAAATTCATCGGCGACGCCGTGATGGCCGTGTTCGGCGTGCCAGCAGCTCACGAGGACGACGCCGAACGTGCGGTGCGCGCGGCGATCGCCATTCGTCAGCTCGCGAGCGCGTCGCCCGCGGGCGTAAGCCCGGGGTTCATCCTGCGGATCGGGATCAACTCGGGCGAAGTGGTGACGGGTGACGGTGAGGGAGCGGAGTTCCTGGTCACGGGAACTCCGGTGATCGTCGGCGCGCGCCTCGAGGAGAACGCGAAACCAGGCGAGATCCTTGTCGGGCCGCTGACGCGCGAGATGACCCGGTCTCGCATCTCGTACGGGCCGATCCGGCCGATCAACGCCAGAGGCGTGGGCATCATCGAATCGGCCGGGGTGATCGCGGTGAGCAGCGAGTTTCTGCGGCGGGTCGTGACGCCCTTCGTCGGCCGCGAGAGCGAATTACGACTGCTCAGTGACGTCCACGCCCGCGTGCGCTCCACCCGGCGCCCGCATCTCGTGACGGTGTTCGGTGACCCCGGCATCGGTAAGTCACGCCTGGCCACGGAATTCCTGCGCCGCACCTCTCCGCCGGTTTGGGCGCGCATCGCGTGCCTTCCGTACGGCCAGGCGATCACGTATTGGCCGTTCCAGATGCTCATCCGTGGAGAAGCGGGAATCTCGCCGACGGACGCCCGTGACGCCGCGCAGGCGAAGGTCGAGGCGAAGGTCGCTGCGCTCATGGGGGACAGCGCCGACTCGCGCCGGGTGAGTCGCGCCCTGACGGCGCTCGTGCTCTCCCATGACGCGGCGACGGCGAGCGATGTCACGGCCGATGAGCGGCGCGCGGAGATCGCGCAGGCGCTCGCGAGCTACCTCGAAGCCAGGTTCGGCTCGAGCTTGGGCGCGATCGTGCTCGAGGACTTGCACTGGGCCCAGGATCCCTTGCTCGCCCTGATCGAAGACCTGCTCGAGCATCTCCGGGCGCCGCTCGTTCTCGTGTGTTTGGCCCGACCGGACCTGCTCGAGCGGCGCCCCACATGGGGCGCCGGGCGGACGAATGCGCTTGCTCTCGCGCTCGAACCGCTCGAAGAACACGAGACCGAGCGGCTCACGCGGGAGCTGGTGCGCGACCGCACCGATATTCCGGTGAGCGACGTGGTGGCGCGGACCGAGGGGAACCCGCTCTTCGTCGAGGAGTACGTCCGGATGCTTCTTGAGAACGGATCGCGGGCGAACGTCCCGCCCACATTGCACGGGGTCATCGCGGCACGCATCGACGCGACCCGTCCGCCGGTAAAGCAGCTGCTGCAGGAAGCGAGCGTCATCGGCCGCGAGTTCTCCCTCGACGCGCTTCCCTCGGGCCCGAGCGTGGCCGACGTCGCTGAGGCGGAACGCCGCGGCCTCGTCATACGGACCGCGCGGCGCGGACCATCCGGCAGCCAGCTCGCGACGTTCTGTCATGTGTTGACCGCCGACGTCGCGTACTCGTCGCTCTCGAAGGCGGAACGGAGCGCGATACACGACCACTACTCTCGCTGGCTCGAAGCCGCAGGCGCCGAGCGCGCCCAAGAGTACGCGGAGGTCGTCGCGTTCCACGCGGAGCGCGCGTTCGCGCTCGCCCATGAGCTCGACCTGGAAGGAGCGACCGAGCTCGGACACCGCGCGTTCGCAGGGCTTTCGCAAGCAGCCTCGGCGGCGACGGCTCGTGGGGAGCTCCGCACCGCCCGGGAGCTCAATACGCGCGCGCTCGCGGTCGCCGAGACAGTCGGTGTGGACCCCACTGACCACGCTGCGGCGCAAGCGCTCGGGGCGATCATCAGGCTGCGCCTCGACGCTGACTCGGCCGCGATCGCCGAGCTCGACGAAGCGATCGCGAGGGCGAGCGCGATCGGCCCAAGCGAAGATCTGATCCGCCTCCTCGTTTGGAAGGCGTCTTCCGTCGCGATCTTCGAAGATCTCGCCGTGTCCCGGGCGCTGTTCGAGGCCGCGATCCAGGCAGCGCACCAGATCGGCAGTGACGAGCTCGTTGCGTACACGATGTGGTCCGCCACCGAGCCCGTTGGGATCGCCGGCCGCCTGGACGAGCAATCCGGACTTCTTGAGAAGGCGCTGGCTCGTATTCGTGCCGCCGGCGCGACGCAGTACGAGGTCTCGTGTCTCGCGGATCTGTGTGTGAACGCGATCGAGCGCGCGGACCTCGATCGTGCCAACGACCTCGCGAGCGAGGCCGCACGCCTCGCCGACTTCCTGGGACGCCGGCGCGACCGGTTCCGAGCGGCGGATGCCCTCGCCCGGGTGCTGCTCGCTCGGGGCGAAGAGCGCGCCGTGGCCGCGGCCGACGACGCGCTGCGGCTGGCTCGCGAGATCGGGGGCCCCGGGACGCTTGCGCGCGCCGCGGAGATCGCGGCGCTCGCCCGCGAACGCTACGGCGACGCCGATGGCGCGCGGATCGTCCTCGACGAAGTGCTTCGACAGCTTGATTCCGAGCGGATGCCAAACCAACGTGCCGCGATCGCGCGTCTCGAAGCGATCCGCAGTCGGCTCGCGCTGGCACGCGATGACCTCACCGTGGCACGACAAGCGGCCGCGGCGGCCCTGGCCGCCGCGCCGAAGACGCACGTCGCTGTCCGCGCGGTCGGGCAGCTGGCTGCCGCGGCGATCGCCAAAGCTGAGAAACGAACGGAGGATGCGAAAGCGCTCATCGGCGAGACGATCGCGCTTCTCGCTCCGACGCAGCTGCATCGCCTGAAGGCGCAAGCGGAGCAGCAGATGGACAGCACCTCCGTGAGGGCCCGAGCACGCTGACGCGAGGCGGTGTTATGTTCGCCGGCGCGTGAAACTGCACGAGTTCCAGGCGAAGCAGCTGCTCGCGCGCGCAGGCATTCCCATTCCGGACGGTCACCTCGCGACGACGCCGCAGGAGGCGGAAGCGGCCGCGCGCGCGATCGCCGCGCCCGTAGCGGTCAAGGCACAGGTACATGTCGGTGGACGCGGCAAGGCCGGCGGCATCAAGGTCGCGAAGACGCCCGACGAGGCCCGCGCCGCGGCCAGCGCGATCCTTGGCATGGACATAAAAGGACTGCGGGTGGAGAAGGTCTACGTCGAACGAGCTGCCGACGTCGATCGCGAGCTGTACCTGGGCATCACGCTCGATCGCGACCGCCGTCGGCCGGTCGTGATGCTCTCGACGGTCGGTGGCATGGACATCGAAGAGGTGGCCG
>VBGS01000212.1 GCA_005889445.1 Chloroflexota bacterium | reverse complement strand
GCGCGCTGACGTCAGGACCGCGCACCGTTGGCGCGCTCGAGCGCGACCTGTCCGATGCGCGGGTGCCAGCGCTCGTGGGCGTCCTGGTCGAGGAAGGTCTGGTGAAGCCGAGCGGCCGTCGCGTCGCGCTTCCCGAGTAGCAGACGCGCTATCGCGCCAGCTTCACTCCGACGCCGAGCCCGTCGCCGACCGGAAGGATCGTCGCGTCGAGCTGCGGGTGGGACACGAAGCGGCGATTGAACGAACGAATCGCGTTCGTCGACTCGTCGTCCGCGGCGACGGCACCCGAAGCGCGGCCGCTCCAGAGCAGGTTGTCGACGGCGACGGTGCCGCCATCGCGGAGGAGCGGCAGGACCAAACTGAGATAGCCCTCGTACTCGGGCTTGAGCGCGTCGATGAACGCGAGATCGAACGGACCGCGTAGCTTGGGCAGCTCCTCGAGCGCTTTTCCGCTGACGACCTGTATCCGATCCGCCACGCCGGCCTCGCTCCAGAATTCGCGAGCCCGGTCGGTGCGCGAGCGATCCGGATCGATCGTCACGACGCGGCCGTCGTGCGGCATCGCGAGGGCCATCCAGAGTGTCGAATAGCCGATCGCCGTCCCGACCTCGACGACGCGGCGCGCGCCGATGGCGCGCACGAGCACGGACAGCGTCCGGCCGACGGATGTCCCCACGATCGGGATGTCCCCGCGCGCGCCCTCCTCGTCCATCTTCGCGAACACCGGGGCAAGGCGGCCATGGAGGGACTCGACATATTCCAGGTCGCGGAGGGTGAATCCCGACATCGAGTTACGCATCGGCTGGCTCCAGGCGGAGCGTCGTGCCGAGTACGGACGGCTGCAGCATCGAATCCAGCGAACCGCTCCTCGGATACTTCCTCCGCAGCCCCTCGGAAGCGCGTCGCTTCGCTGCCGCGTCGGTCGCCAGGATCGCCCGCACCGGGATCCGGCGCTCTCCGACCAGGAGCGCGCCCGGACGTTCGAGTATCTCGCGGTACCACCGTCCGCGCGGGCCGAGGTAGGAGCGAACGAAGACGTCGTCGCCGTCGACGATCACCCAGATCGGGACGCGATGGCGGTTTCCGTTCGCGGACGAGGTCTCGACATCGACCTCCTTTGTCCGGTCGAGGAGCGCTCGCGTCGCGGCGGGAAAGCTCACGCGGCCTCGGGCAGCGGCGGCCCGGCGATGGCCAGAGCATGCCGATCGGGCGAGAGGAACGCCCGCGCGGTCGAGACGACCTGATCGCGGGTGATGGCGCGGAGCTCCTTCGGATACCGATCGAGGTAATCGGCCCCGAGCTCGAACAGCTCCCCTTCGAGCAGAAGGGACGCGACGCCGCCGGGGCTTTCGCGCGCGATGTCGAGCTCGCCGACGAGCTTGTCCTGCGCGAGCGCGAGATCGTCCGGGTTCACCTTTCCCTCGACGATCTTGCGCAGCTCCTCGAGCGCGACGCTCACCGCGCGCTCGACGTTGACGGGATTCACGCCCATGCGGACGGTCCACGGCGATTGGCCGCGCGAGCTCCCGATCGTACTGAACACGTAGTAGGCGAGGCCGAGCTCGTCGCGGACGACATGCCCCGCGCGGCTCGCGAAGGTGTCCGCGGCGTAGACCATGTTCGTCACGCGTGCGGCGACGAAGCGTGGATCGTTCCGCGGGAGCCCGGGCCACCCGATGATGACGTCGCTCTGCGTCTTGTCGGGCACGACCTCCAGACGTCGCACCGCGCTCGCGAGCGCGACTTCGCGCACCGACTCGCGCGGATCGCGGGCCTC
>VBGS01000237.1 GCA_005889445.1 Chloroflexota bacterium | reverse complement strand
TGAACTCCTGGCCGCAGTCACGGCAGACCAGGGTCTTGTCCTGAAAGCTCACGGGACCTCCCAAAGCTCGCGGCCCACTTCTAGCGTTCGCGCGAGCCGGAAGAGCCTCCCGAGTGTAGGTCCTAGGCCCTCGCCTTGGCGATAGGGAGCGCTCTCCCGACGCGTTCGAGCGAGTAGTAGCCGATGGCGATCGCGGACGCCCACGACATCGCCGCGATGATCGGCGAGGCCAAATCGGTGCCCGACATCACCGAGTGCAGGAACATCGTCACGAAGCCGACGTAGCTGAGGCGGTGGAAGTTCTGCCATGCGCCGTTACTCAAGCGGCGCCGCAACCAGGTGGTCACGATCACGATGACCACCAGATCGAGTGAGATCGTGCCCAGCCCGATCGCGAGCTGGCCGTAGCTTGTCTGGAACGGGATGATCAGATCGAGGACCGAGATGCGCGCGGTGGCATCGAGCAGCAGCGCGACGACGTGCGTCAGCGCGGCCGGGATCACGATCCACGGCGTCCAGTCGTGCAGCGTTCGGACCGCGCGGTTCGTCGCGAGGAAGCCGAGCGCCGCTGTCCGCGGCGCGAGGCCGGTGAGCACCGCGATGCACAGCGCCACGTAGGCCGCGAGACCGCTCGCTCGCGCGAGCTCCCAGAAGAAGAGATCCATCTATGAGCTCGCGGTCTTGGTGACGGCGGTGCGGGTCGTCGTCCGGATGGCCGATGTCAGCGTGGTCGTAGCCGTTGTGGCCGCCGGCGTCGCCGTCGTGCTGCTTGTGGACGTGCTCGTCGCCGCGATCGCCGCCGGCTGGAGCGGCGCGTTCGTCGTGTACAGGTGCGTGCTCGCGTAGCCCAGGCCCGTGCCGAAGACGGCGAAGGTCATCAGCGCCGAGGCTACCTTGAGCCCCCATGCGGGGACGGGGCCGGACCGCTTCTTGGTGCGGCCCGGTCCCGTCTTCGCCGAGAGAGGAGGGAGGGGTGGGGTGGTGTTAGCTGGCAAAGTGGCGCCTCAGTCCGGCCAGGAGGAAGGCGAGGAGATCGGGGGCAAAGGCGGCCATCGTCATCCCGCCCGGCAGCGCCATGACGCCTGCCGTCACCAGCGTTCTCGCCGCGAAAAGTCTCATCTGATCCTCCTGTCGCTCGTGCTGACAGGTTTACCCGCGGCAGGGCCCGCGGTTCTGAAAGGGAGTTGAGAAAACGGGCCGTTTGCGCCGTTCTTCACCCGGTTCTTACGTCTTGACCCGCAACCTAAGCCCTTCCTAAGGTCCATCCGTGCGCGAATCGATCAGTCCCGCCGCGACCGAGCGCAAGGCGAACACCCTGCGCGCGCCCCGTGCGATGAGCACACAGCATCCCGACAACGTCGCGCTGCCGTTCTTCGCCACGGGATCGCCGATCAGCGCCGAGGACGAGGTGCGCGAGGCCTACTACGCGTTCTCGCATCTGGGGTGCGACGAGCAGATGTGGGACTTCGAGGGCAAGGAGGTCGACGAACACGTCGTCGAGAAGCTCCTCACGCAGTACGAGGGCTTCTTCGCCGAGCATCCGATCGGCGAGCGCGTGTTCCTCACGCCGCGTATCCCCAATCCCGCGCTCGAGCAGACCCAGGCGAAGCTCGTGCTCGAGGTGCTGCACAGCCTGCCCCGGCATGCGGACATCGCCCGCGCCTTCTACGAGCGCGAGCGGCCGCCGATCCTCGAGCTCATCTACCCGATGGCGACGTCCGCGCGCGACCTCGATCGCGTCCGCGAGTACTACGAGCGCTTCGTCGCGGGCATGGAGGACGCCGTGCTGCCTGGCGACGACCGGCCGATGCGCGCCTGGTTCGGACGCTTCTCGCCGCCGACGGTGTCGATGATCCCGCTCATCGAGGACCGCGAGCATCTGCTCGCGGCCGACGCGCTCGTGCGCGAGTACGTGCAGGGCAAGACGCTCGATGCGATGCGCGTGTTCATCGCGCGCTCGGATCCGGCGCTCAACTACGGCTACCTCGCGGCGGTGCTGCTCGCGCTCGTGTCGCTCGATCGTCTCGATGCCCTCGAGCGCGAGCTCGGCGTCCCGATCCTGCCGATCATCGGCGTCGGCAGCGTGCCGTTCCGCGGCGGACTGGCGCCGCGCACGATCGACCGCGTGCTCGCGACGTACCCGAGCGTGCAGACCTTCACGATCCAGTCGGCGTTCAAGTACGACCACGCGGCGGAAGAGGTGCGCGCCGCGATCATGGAGCTCCACGCGCGCGAACGTGGGGGCCCGATCCGCATCGCGGCCGATCCGATGACGATCCCGCTGCTCGACCGCCTGGTCGCGCGATACGAGGCCGAGGTGCGCGAGCTCGCGCCGATCGTGAACAGCGTCGCGCGGTCGGTCCCGCGGCGGCGCTTGCGCAAGCAGCACATCGGTCTCTTCGGTTACAGCCGCGCCACCGCCGGCGTCGCGCTCCCACGCGCGATCCCGTTCTGCGCGAGCCTCTACTCGGTCGGCGTGCCGCCGGAGCTCATCGGCCTCGCGGCGGTGAGCGATGCGGACTGGGCGTGGCTGCGGGCGACGGTCCCGACCGTGGAGGAGGAGCTTCGCGACGCGATGCGGTTTTTCGACCCGGCCGCGCTGCCCTGGCTCCCGCCGCTCGTCCGCGAGAGCGCGGAGCGCGCCCTGTCGCTCGCGGGCACCGCCCCGGACGACGAGCACCGCGAGATCGCTCGGGAGGTGCGTCGTTACAGCGACGGCGCCCAGGTCGGGGAGCTGATCGTCCGCGCCGCCGCGGTCCGGCGCTTTCTGGGCTGACCCCTAGAAATGGTTGACGGCCGCCGTTTTGGGAACGGGGGCCGTCAACGCAGGGGGGGTGGGAGGTATGTACAGAGAGGAACGCGCCCGCGCGCGAAATGCGGCGGCCGCTGCAGCCTCTTTTCGTAGCGGCCCCG
>VBGS01000123.1:11773-13709 GCA_005889445.1 Chloroflexota bacterium | reverse complement strand
AAGGCGGGGGCGGGCTTGCCGACCGTGCCGGTCCGGATGTCATGCGGATCGCGTCTGAAGGCGAGCGCGAGCGTCAGCACGAGCCCAAGGAGCGCCACGACGATCAGCGAGCGAACCATCCGGTTCATCAGTCGGCCGGGGCCGGCGCCTCGAGCGCCGGAACGAGGACGGCACGACGGCGTGGCGTGGGGAGCGCGGCGATCACGGCGCCGATCCCGACCACCAGACCGCCGATCCACAGCCACGACACCAGAGGAATGACGCGGATCCGGATCGTGGCCCATCCGAGCGACCGCTGGTCGTACGCCGCGAGGATCGTGTAGAGGTCGTCGCGCACGCCCGCGCCGATCCCCGGCGAACCGACGGTCTGCGTGCTGTTCGGATACGCGACCAGCGCGGGGTGCAGGTGCTCGGTCGAGCCGTTCCCGGTGATGCTCAGATCGGCGACGATCGATTCGCGCTGCGGTTCGCGTACGTCGCGGACGGCGTCCAGCTGAACGGTGTATCCGGCGACGACGAGGGTCTCGCCGGGCGCAAGGGTCCTCTCGCCATCGATCGTCCGCGCCTGGCTCGTCGCAACGGCGAGCGCGACGAGCACGATCCCGAGATGCACGACGTAGCCGCCGTAGCGTCGGCCGTTCCGTCGGAAGAGATTCGCGAACGCGGTCGCGCCGCCCTCAGCGTGAAGTGATCGGCGCGCCCGAACGCCGCGCACGAACTCCTGCGCGACCGTCGCGGCCACGAACGCAGCGAGCGCATACGTGAGCACCGCGACGGCGGCGGTGATCCCGCTCAGGAGGGCAAGGGTCGCGCCGATGGCCGCCGCGACCATCGGCGCCGTGAACTGGCGCTCGAGCGTCGTTCGCGAGGTGCCGTGCCAGGGGAGCTGCGGTCCGATCCCCATCAGGAAGAGGAGCGCGAGTGCGAGTGGGATCTCGACGCGGTCGAAGTACGGCCCGCCGATCGAGAGCTGCGCGCCGCTCAGCGCCTCGGCGATGAGCGGGTAGAGCGTGCCGAGCAGGATCGTGAGCGTCGCTCCCATGAAGAGAACGTTCTGAAAGAGGAAGATGGCCTCGCGCGACAGCGGCGCACCGATCTGCCCCGCGTCACGGAGGCGCGATGACCGCCAGAGCAGCAGACCGATCGACACCACCAGGACGCCCGCGAGGTAACCGAGCAGGAGCGGCCCCAGGGCCGACTGCGTGAACGAGTGCACGCTGTTCACGACGCCGCTTCGCGTGAGAAACGTCCCGAGGATCGTGAGCGCGAACGTCGCGATCACCAGCGAGATGTTCCACGTGCGCAGCAGCCGCCGCTTCTCTTCGACCATCACGGAGTGCAGATACGCGGTCGCGGTGAGCCAGGGCATGATCGCCGCGTTCTCGACCGGATCCCAGGCCCAGTAGCCGCCCCAGCCAAGCACCGCGTAGCTCCACCACGCGCCCGCCACGATGCCGACGCCGAGCAGGGCCCATGACACGAGCGCGAAGCGCCGGGTCGCGACGAGCCAGCGATCGCCGCCCTCCCCGAGGATGAGCGCGGCGATCGCGTACGCGAACGGCACCGCGGTCAGGACGTAGCCGAGGTAGAGCAGCGGCGGGTGGAGAGCCATGAGCGGATGGTTCTGTAGGAGCGGGTTGGGGCCGTTGCCGTTCGCTGGGGCGATCGCGAGGCGGACGAAGGGGTCGGCGGCGGGCGTGGTCACGAGCAGCAGGAAGAACGAGAGCATCGCGAAGAGGACGGCGAGCGCGGTCGTCGCGAGACGCGGGATCGCGGCGGTGCCGCGGAACGCGATGTACGCCGTCGCCGCGGCGAGGACCGTCGTCCAGAGGAGGATCGATCCCTCGAGCGCCGCCCAGAGGCCGATGATCGAGTAGAAGAGCGGCGTCTCGCGCGCGTTGTTCTCGGCCACATAGAGGATCGAGAAGTCGTGGGT
>VBGS01000123.1:0-11753 GCA_005889445.1 Chloroflexota bacterium | reverse complement strand
CCACGCCGCGTACACCGCCGCGCCGGTGCCCCAGAGCGCGAGGAAGAGCGCCGCGCGCAGCGCGGCCGCGCCGAGGTCGCCGGCGCTCACGGGAACGAGGTCCGATGCTCGGGTGTCGCGCCGGGGCTCGGCGCGCGTTAGACCTCGTCGTGCTTGGCGATCACCTGGGTCGCCACGAATGTCGCGTCGGCGGCGAACGATCCCTCGACCACCGCGCCGGCCCCCTCGCGGAGGAGACCGGGGATCGCGCCTTGCCCAATCACGCGGACCTCGGCGTTCCCATCGGTGATGACGAATTCGAACTCATTCGGCCCATGGAAGGAGACCGGTTTCAACGACAGCGAGCCGGTCTTCACCAGCCCGCCGAGCCGAACGGTCTGGCCACGCTGCACGGTGCGCGCGTAGACCTCCGACGGCGTCAGGTAGTACACGGCTGAATCCGCGAGGTTGGTCGCGGCGACCGTTCCGACGATGACCGCGAGCCCGAGGGCCGCCAGGATCAGGAGGCGGCGCGACCCCAGACGCTCAAGCACGTCGCGCGCGCAGGGACACGAGGTAGGCGAAGAGCGCGGCCCAGACGATCGCGAACGCCGCGACGATGAACCCTACGTTCTGGTCCACATCCGCTCCTGACGCGCGAGCTCGAGCGAGATCCGGGCGGAGAGGAAGTAGGCGTACACGAGCGTGTAGGCGCCGAGCGACACCATGAGCGTGAGCAGCATCGAGGAGTCGAGTGCGGGTCCGCCGGACACGCGCAGCACGGTGGGGAGCTGGTGCAGCGAGTTCGCCCAGAGCACCGAGAGGTGGACGATCGGCACATCGATCACGGCGATGATCCCGAAGACCGCCGCGCGGGTGGCGCGACGCGAGAAATCGGTCGAGAGGCTGCGAAGGAGCAGATAGCCGACGTACATCACGAACATGATCGATGTGGTCACGAGGCGCGGCTCCCACGTCCACCACACCCCCCATGTCGGCTTCGCCCAGATCGAGCCCGCGACGATGAAGAGTCCCGTGAAGAGCACGCCGATCTCCGCCGACGCCACGGCGATCGCGTCGAAGACCGGCCGCTTCGACCACAGCCAACCTACCGACGCGAGAAACACGATCACGAACGCGAGGTAGGAGAGCCAAGCCAGGGGGACGTGCACATACAGGATGCGGTACACGTCGCCCTGAACGGCGTCCGTCGGTGCCCAGAGAAGCGCCATCACGCTCGCCACCACGAACGTCGCGGCGGCAGCGATGCCGAGCCAGGGACGGATGCGCAGCACGGTGCCGCGCGGAAAAGTGGTTTCGATCATTCGACGGCCGCTGGGACGATGGTAAGGCCCAAGACCCCGTACACAACCGCGAACGCGAACAGCAGCCCAGCCCACGAAAGCGCGCCGACGCCATCGCCGCTCATCGCCGCGGTCGCGCCTCGCGTCGCCGCCACGAGCTGCGGCACCAGAACAGGTAGCGCGAGGATCGGAACGAGCGCGGCGCGCGCACGGAGCCGCAGGGTGAGCACGACATCGACGACGATGACCGGCGGCAGCGCGATGACGCCAAGGGCGACGAGGATCAACAGATGTCCGGGAAGGGACACCGGGAGATCGAGCAGGACGAGGGACAGGAGGCCGCCGATCAGCGCGACGATCGCCAGGATCAGCCAGAGCGCGCTCACCTTCCCGCCGAACAGCGCGTCCCGTCCACCCGGGAGCGCGACGAGCGCTTCGAGCGCGTCGTCCTCGAGCTCGCGATCGAACGATCGCATCGTCGCGAGGATCGCGGCGAAGGCGAGGGCCAGCCAGAAGAGCGCGGGGGCGATGTCGGCGTCGCGCGCCACCGCGGGTCCGACGACGAGGCTCTCCAGGAGCACCAGCACCGCGATGAAGGTCACCGCGGCGACGATCCCATCGGGCTGGCGTCGCTCCGCCCGGAGCTCGCGGCCGGCGACAAGCGCCACGCGAGCCAGCGCCTTCACGACACGCGTGCGCCACGATCGAGGACGATCGTCGCGTGAGCGCTCGCGTCGAGCTCGGCGTGGCCGTGGGTCGCGACGACCGCGGTCCGTCCATCGTGGACGACGCGAGCGATCGCCGCCCGCAGCTTGGCGGCCGCGCCTTCATCGAGCTCGGTGAACGGCTCGTCGAGCAGCACGAGGGGGAGCGCCTCGGTGTCGAGCCGCGCGAGGCTGGCCCGGCGGCGCTCCCCGGCAGAAAGACGCTCTACGGGCCGGTCGAACTCCGTCGCTGGCAGGCCCCAGGCGGCGAGCGCGGCGTCGACGTCGGCGGTCCGGCCGCGGAAGCGTGAATAGAAGGAGAGGTTCTCGCGCGCGGTCAGCCCGCGAAGCAGCATCGGACGCTGTCCGATGAAGAGCATCTCCCCGCTCACCTCCCGCTGACCGAGCGTGATCGGGATGAGGCCCGCGAGTGCGCGCAGCAGCGTCGTTTTGCCCGCGCCATTCGGCCCGCGGACGAGTGTGAGGCCGGGGCCGACGTCGATGTTCACCCCGCTCAGGATGCGACGGTCGTCGATCATTACGGTCGTGTCGCGTAGTGACGCGGTGGGTGGCACCGCCCGCATCATGGGACGCGCTCTGATCGCATGCATCGCGGCCGCATCAGTCGTGAGCGCGTGTGCACCCGAGCCGCTGGCGACCGACCCCATCGCGCGGGGACGCCAGGTCTACCACCAGATGAATTGCGGGAGCTGCCACGACCCGGACCTGCTCGGCCGCCGCGTCGGCCCGCCGCTCGACCACATCGGGACGGTCGCGGCCACGCGGCGGCCGGGTATGAGCGCGGAGGATTACATCCGCCAGTCCATCCTGGACCCGGGTGCCTTCGTAGTACCTGGGTACCCCGACGTCATGCCCCGGGATCTGGGCCGAGACCTGTCGCCTACCGACCTGGACGCACTGGTGGCCTACCTTGCCTCGTTGAAGTGAGTGTTTCAGACAGGTGAAGGTGGGTCCTAACAAGGTGGAACAGGCAGCCGTTAGGCCGGGCGGAGCGACCGACGAGGACGCCAGTCTCGCCGTTCGTGCCAGAAAGGGGGACGCGGCCGCTTTTGGGGCCCTCTATGACCGCCATGTGGCTGCCGTCTACCGATACGTTTACTACCGAGTACACAACGACGCTGAAGCGGAGGATCTCGTGAGCGAGGTCTTCATGCGCGCGCTGCGCGCGATCCCGCGGTACGAGCCGCGGCAGGCCTTCCTCGCGTGGCTCTATCGCATCGCGAGGAACGCCGTGATCGACCGCGCCCGGCGCATGCGCACACAGATCTCGTTCGAGGACGCTCTGGCCCATCCCAACGCCGACCAGGTCGTCGAGCCGGACGCCGGGCTGCTCGCGCTGTCCGATACGGAGACGGTGCGCTCGGCGCTCGCCAAGCTGACGCCGCTGCAGCAGGAGGTCATCGTCCTGCGCTTCGTCGAGGGATACTCGACTGAAGAGATCGCGTCGCTCGTCGGCCGTCGCGAGGGAACGGTGCGCGGGATCCAGTTCCGCGCCCTCGAAGCGCTGCGCGCGCTGATCCCAAGCCGAGAGGCCCTCGCATGAGCGAGCCCAAGAACGGCGGCCGCAAGAACGTGCTCGAGCGCCCGGTCATGCGCGCCACGTTCCGCAAGGAGCTGCGCGCGAAGCTCATGTCCGAAGCGGTCGTGGTGCTCGCGCCGCGTCCTCGCGTGTCCCTCTTCGCCCAGCCGTGGCTCCGTCCGGCATTCGCGTTCGCGGCGGTCCTCATCCTCGCGGTCGCCGGCGCGACGAGCGCCGCTGCGTCGAGCCTCCCGGGCGACCCGCTCTACAGCCTCAAGCGCACGACGGAAGACGTGCAGCTCGCTCTGACCTTTGACGATCTCGCGCGGATGCAGCTTCTCTCCGAGCTCGCGGACCGGCGTCTTTCTGAGCTCGCGGAGATCGCGACGCAGCAGCCGAGCTCCGCGCCGACCGCGACGACCGAGTATGCGGACGCGGTGGAGCGCTTCGCGGACGCCGTCGACAAGCTCCGCGCCGCGGACAGCGAAGACAGGCGCGACGCCGCGCAGGCGGTCGCGGAGGCCGCCCGCGCGAAGCA
Source organism: Chloroflexota bacterium (assembly GCA_005889445.1). Classification (GTDB taxonomy): domain Bacteria; phylum Chloroflexota; class Limnocylindria; order P2-11E; family P2-11E; genus 3-1-20CM-2-70-9. The sequence goes on along the minus strand of VBGS01000123.1, from coordinate 7,688 downwards.
CATCGCGGTCCTCGATTCGCTCAAGGACAACCTGTCCGACACCGCGCGCTCGAAGATCGACAAGGTGATCGAGCGCGAGAACCAGCGCGAAGGCGGCGCTCCGACGGAGCAGCCGCAGGGCACCGACGACAACAAGGACCGCGCCACGCCGCGGCCCGCCGGCGCGACGCCTGCCCGTACAACGCCACGGCCGACGCAGCGCCCGCTACTGAGCCCCAGGCCCAGCGACCGTCCTCACGACTAAGGAAGCGGTCTGACCACCGCTGGCACGGTCGTTGCATCGTCGAGCGACATGTGCCGCTGCAGGCTCTGCACGAGCGAACGGATCTTCCTCCGCGCCCTCGCCTTCCTGCTCGTCGTGTGAAGAGCGTCCTCATCGCTGAGGACGATCCGGATACGGCCGCGGCGATCAAGGCGACGCTCGAGGAACATCTTTCCGTCGAGACAGCGACGATCAACAACGGTGCTCTCGTCCTCGACGAGATCGCGGCTCACCGGCCGGATCTGCTCATCCTCGACGTCAATCTTCCCGGTCTCAGCGGTGTCGACGTGTTCGACCTCGTTCAGGCGAACCCCTCGTTCTCCACTCTTCCGGTCCTCTTTCTCACCGCGGCGCCAGACCGGGCGCGGCGCGCCTTCGCTCGCAAGGGGATCCGCGACGTGATGCGAAAGCCCTTCGACGGTCGGGCCCTCGCAGGAAAGGTCGCCGATCTGCTCGGTCGCGCGCAGAAGGTCGCCTAGCGCCCGGAGATCAGCCGGCGCTTTCCTCCGGCTGGGGCAGCGGTACCAGACGTGGCCATCGTCGGCCGATCGCGGCGACGATTCCGTCCCGATCGAGGCCGTAGTGCCGTCGCCACAGCGACTGCGCGCCATGATCGACGTGCTCGTCGGGGACGCCCAGCATCTCGAGATCGACGCGGACGCCGCGCTCCGCGAGGAGCTCGCCGACCGCCGATCCGAATCCGCCCGCGACGACGTGCTCTTCGACCGTGACAAAACGCGGGATGCGCGCCGCGAGCGTGAGGATGCGCTCCGCATCCAGCGGCTTCGCGAATCTCGCGTTCACGACGGTCGCATCGACTCCTTCGCGCGCGAGGACGTCGGCGGCCTCGAGCGCGGCGCGGACTGGATGGCCGTACGCCAGGATCACGAGGTCGCTTCCTTCGCGGAGCGTTTCGGACACCCCGATCGGCATCTCGGCGAGCGGCGTGTCGAGCGCGACGCCCTCGCCGATGCCGCGCGGGAAGCGGATGCCCACGGGACCGCCTCCGGCGGCGGCGTGGCGATACGCCGTCCAGAGCATCTGACGCATCTCCCCCTCGTCCTTGGGGGCCATGAGCGTCATTCCTGGAAGGATCCGGAGATACGCGATGTCGTACAGACCCTGGTGCGTGCGTCCGTCGTCCCCGACGATCCCGCCGCGATCCATCGCGAAGACCACGGGTAGATCCTGCACGGCGACGTCATGCACGACCTGATCGAATCCGCGCTGCAGGAACGTCGAGTAGATCGCCACGATGGGGACGATCCCCTGCGTCGCGAGCCCCGCCGCGAAGGTCACCGCATGCTGCTCGCAGATTCCGACGTCGAAGAGGCGCTCCGGAAACTCCTTGAAGAGCGGAAGCAGACCGGTGCCACCGGGCATCGCCGCCGTGATCGCGACGGCGCGCTGATCCGCGGTGAGGATCTCCCGGACCGTGTCTGCGAACACCGTCGTGTACTGCGGCGCGTTCGGCTTCGCCGATCCCGTGGCCGACACGCCGTGCCACTTCACGTTGTCCTCTTCGGCCGGACCGTAGCCGTGGCCCTTCTGACTGTGGACGTGTACGAAGATCGGGCCGTCGCGGAAATCCCGGGCGCGCTCGAGAAGGCCCTCGAGTGCGAAGAGATCGTGGCCGTCGACGGGTCCGAAATACGTGAAGCCGAGCTGCTCGAAGAGCAGGTTTGGGATGAGGAGCGCCTTGAGGCTGTTGAAGATGCGGCGGCGCGCCTCCTCCGCGAGGTCGCCACCGGGCATGTGCTCCAGGACCTGACGCGCCACGTGCTTCGCCGACCGATACGGCTCGGCGGTGCGAAGCGCCTCGAGCATCCGCGAGACCGCCCCGACGTTGGGGGCGATGCTCATGCCGTTGTCGTTGAGGACGACGATCACGCGGGTGCGCATGTGACCGATGTTGTTGAGGCCCTCGAACGCCATGCCTGCCGTGAGCGCGCCGTCGCCGATGACCGCGACGACGTGGTGATCCTCGCCCTTGAGATCACGCGCGACGGCCATGCCCTGCGCGGCGGAGATCGAGGTCCCGGCGTGTCCCGCGCCGAACTGATCGTGTTCCGACTCGGTGCGCACCAGGAATCCCGAGATGCCGCCGTACTGCCGAAGTGTGCTGAAGTTCTCCCGCCGTCCGGTGAGCATCTTGTGCACGTACGCCTGGTGGCCGGTATCCCAGACGAGCTTGTCCCGAGGCGAATCGAATACCCGATGCAGCGCGACCGTGAGCTCGACCGTCCCGAGGCTCGAGGAGATGTGGCCGCCGGTCTTCTGCACGTTCTCGACGGTGAAATCACGGATCTCCTGACAGAGCTGGAGCAGCTCGTCGGCGTGTAGCACGCGGAGATCGCGCGGCTGTTGGATGCGCTCGAGCACGCTCACATCGCGATACTACCGGCGTTGTTCGACCTCTCCCATCGCGCCGCGCTGGTCACCGGTGGCACCGGGAACATCGGTCCGACCGTGATACGGGCGCTGCTCGAGCAATCCGCGCATGTCGCCGCTGTGGTCCGCGATCCGAAGAAGGGGGAAGCGCTTCGTTCGACGCTCGGCCCGTTCGTCGGCGGCGCGGACGATCCGCGGCTCATCGTCATCCCAGCGGATCCTGGCGATCGCGCGGCGATGGACCATGCCGTCGAAACGGTCCTGCGCGCGTGGGGACGGCTCGACATCGTCGCCAACCTCGTCGGCGGGTACGCCGCGAGCGATGCCGCGACCGCGGATCTCGCGGCTTACCGCGCATCCTGGGATCAGAAAGTGGCGACCGTGGTGACCGCCACCGCGGCGTGCCTGCGCCCGATGCGCGCTCGCGCCTACGGGCGCGTGGTCAGCGTGGCCTCGTTCGCCGCGCTCAAAGCCGAACGGAGCGCAGCTGGCTACGCGATGGCCAACGCCGCGCTGGTGCGCTGGACCGAGTCGCTCGCCGAGGAGACCAAGCGCGAGGGGATCACCGCCAACACGGTGCTGCCGCGGATCATCGATACGCCGGAGAACCGCGCCGCCATGCCGAAGGGCGAGCCCTCTCGATGGGCGAGCGCCGCCGAGATCGCCGCGGTCGTGGTGTTCCTCGCTTCCGATGAAGCCAGCGGCGTGACCGGCGCCGCGATCCCGGTCGTCGCGCGCACGTGACCTTCTAAACTCGCGCCATCGTGCCGTCGCTCTTTCTCGGAATCAAGTTCGTCCACGTGCTACTGGCGATCATCGCCGTCGGCTTCAACGCGACCTATGGCGTGTGGCTCGCGACCGTCGCGACGCAGCCCACGCCGACGCAGTCGTTCGTGCTCCGCGGCATCAAGCGGCTCGATGACTGGTTCGCGAATCCGGCCTACGTGCTCCTCGCCGTCACCGGCCTGACGATGGCCTTCGTCGGCGAGCTGCCTCTGAGCCGTTTCTGGCTCGCCGGCGGCTTGGTGCTCTGGGCCATCGCAGTGCTTCTCGGGTTCTTCGTCTACACGCCGGCGCTGCGGAGTCAGATCCGCGCGCTCGAGGCCGGCGGTCCGCAGACCGACGAGTACCGCCGGCACGCGGCGAACTCGCGCTTCCTCGGCATCGTCCTCGCCGTCATCGTCGTCGTGATCGTGTTTCTGATGGTGACCAAGCCGACCCTCGGTTAGATCAGCGGCGCGAGCGCTCCCGCCCACTCGGCGTACGCCTCCGCGGACGGATGGAGCCCGTCGGCCGCGAACATCCGCCGGCGGCCCTGGTCGCGCATCAGCGGGAACAGATCGATCCATGTCGCGCCCGCGCTCTCCGTCTCCTCCCGGGCAATCTGATTGAAACGCTCGATCGACCGCGCGATCGCCGCTGGATCGCCGAACCCAGCGCCGGCCGGCGACAACGACCAGTCGGGCTGCGGGAGCGCAAACACCCGAGCACCGGGCGCGTCTGCCCGGATGCGCAAGTGGATGCGGGCGAGCTGCGATCGGTACCGATCTTCACGCGATCCCTGGACGATGTCGTTGGCGCCGATGAGCACCGTGACGATCGTCGGCCGCACGCCGGCGAGGAGTGGCAGCTCGTTGTCGATGAGGTCGTCGGTGGTGTATCCGTTGACGGCGGGATTCGTGAGCGCGACGTCGCGGCCTGCCTCGCGCCACAGGCGGACCAGGACCGCGGGAAACGAGCGGTCCGGTGTCGCGCCTGTCCCGATGGTGAACGAGTCGCCGAGCGCGAGGAATCTTTCGGGCGGGGTCAGGTGTTCTAGTCTGAGAGAGCCCTGAAAGGATCCTCGTGACCGAATACGACCTCGTCATCATCGGCGGTGGCCCCGCCGGTCTCACGGCAGGGCTCTACGCCGCCCGCGCCAACATGAAGGCGGTCCTTCTCGAATCGAAGGACGTCGGCGGCGAGATCCTCAACACCGACCTTATCGAGGATTACCCCGGCTTCGCCTCGGTCACCGGCGCGGACCTTTCGAAGAAGATGGCCGACCACGCGCTCAAATTCGGTCTCAACATCGAAACGTACAAGCCTGTCAAAGAGATCCGCTCGGACGGCGACCGCAAGATCGTCGTGCTCGAGGACGGGACCGAGCTCTCGGCCTACGCCGTCATCGTGACGGTCGGGGGCGAGCCGACGAAGCTCGGCGTGCCCGGCGAGCAGGAGTTCCACGGACGCGGTGTCTCCTACTGCGCGGTCTGCGACGGCGCGTTCTTCAAGGGGGCCGATCTCGCGGTCATCGGCGGCGGCGACTCGGCCTTTCAGGAAGGTCTCTTCCTCACGCGTTTCGCGAAGACGCTCTATGTCGTCCACCGGCGCAACGAGTTCCGCGCGCAGGCGATCCTCCAAGACCGCCTTCTGCGCATGGACAAGGTCCACTCGATCACGCCCGCGGTCGTCAAGGAGATCGGTGGCAACGGCGACGTGAAGTGGATCGAGGTGGAGCGCGACGGAAAGAAGGAGCGTGTCAACGTTGAGGGAGTCTTCGTCTTCATCGGATTCCGTCCCGTGGGCCGTCATCTCTTCAAGGAGCACATCGAGCACGACAAGAACGGCTACCTCATCACCGATCAGTACATGCGCACCAGCATCCCCGGCGTCTACGCCGCGGGCGACACGCGGGCCCAGCTCGCGAAGCAGATCACGACCGCGGTCGGCGACGCGACGACGGCGGTCCTCCACGCGGAGCGGTACATCGAAGAGCTCAGGGACATGGAGCGGGACTTCCCGACCGCCTCGCGCGCGGTCGTCGCTGAAAGCGCGAGCAAGGCCGAGCTGCTGACCTTCGCGCCTGGCGAGCTCGTCGTGCGCGAAGGAGATGCCGCCGACAGGTTCTTCATGATCATCAAGGGTCAGGCCGAGGCGACGCGGCGCGGCGCCGATGGCGCGCAGGTTGTCGTGAACCAGCTCGGGCCGGGCGACTACTTCGGTGAGATCGGACTACTGAAGAACGCCCCGCGGAACGCAACGAGCGCGCCCGCCGTTAGCTGGTCAGCGGTACGCCCTCCGCGAGACGCTTCACGTAGCTGACCACGTCCCAGAGATCGAACGGCTTTCGCACGAACGTCGCGATGCCGCGGCGTCGGAACTCCTCGGCCGCGTCGCCCGTGTTCGCCGTCTCGAACAGGACCGGGATGTGCGCGGTGCGGGGCTGGCGTAGCAGATGGTCATAGAGCTCGAAGCCGTTCATCCCGGGAAGACGCACGTCCAGGACGAGGACGTCGGGGATGACGTGCTTCGTCGCCTCGAGCGCGGCGGCGGCGCCAGCGACGTGGATCGCGGTGAACCCCGGCTCGTCCGAGATCGCGTCGGCGATGAGCTGGCCGATCGCCTTCTCATCTTCGACGACCAGCACCACCTTGCGCCGCTCGGCTGTGTGCGCGTCAGGCATGGCATGCCTCCGCGACCAAACGCCGCACCACCGGTGCCCGCGTTACGTGTCGTCATCATTCCGACATCGTGATGACGCGGCATCGCCTCATTCGACGGTCTGTAGGAGGCTCTACGGCAGCAGTCGTGCGCCATGATCGACGGGGAGGAGGCGTCGCATGCAAGGCTTGGAACGCAGCCGCGGCGAGACCAGCTTCATCGACGTCCTCGACCGCGTCCTGGACAAGGGTGTGGTGATCGACGGGTGGGCACGCGTCTCGGTCGCGGGCATCGATCTCATGACCATCGATGGCTGGGTCGTCGTCGCGTCGATCCAAACGTATCTCCAGTACGCCGACTCGCTCGGTATCGATCCGAGGCTGCCAGACACCCGACAGCACGATCCCTCGTTCGCTTGAACGCGGGTCATTTCGCCGCGGCGAGCGTCCTGGGCTCGAGATAGCGCTCCGCTCGGCCGAGCGGGCTCGCGATCCGGAAGAGGAACGCGATCACGAAGATCGCGACGCCGATCGCGGCATAGACCAGGCGCACGTCGCCGGTCCGCTCGATGACGACGCCGCCGGCGATCGCGCCGATCGGGTTCGCTGACCATGCGAGGACCATCGCGATGCTCATCACCCGGCCCAGCATGTGGTTCGGAACGATCGCCTGCCGGAGCGAGCCGGTGTTGATGTTGAAGAGGGTCCCAAGGCCAGCCGAGAGACCCCAGAAGACGATCCCGAGCCAGAGCGATCGCGTATAGGCGAGCGCGACGGTGAGGATCCCGGACAGCATGAGCGCGCCGAGCGCGACGTTGCCGAACGACCAGCGTCTGCGGAGCGGTCCCGCTGCGAGCGAGCAGAGGAAGACGCCGACGCCGCCCGCCGCGAAGATGAACCCGATCTGGTTATCGGCGGCGCCAAGCTCCTGCTTCGCGAAGAGGACCAGCTCCGCAAAGACCGCCGTGGAGACGAGGTTGATCATCGCCATCATCAGCGAGATGTTCCGCAGGACGGGGTGGGAGAGCACATAGCGCAGCCCCTCCGCGATGTCATGTCGGATGCTCGTCATGCGGCGCCGGGCGATCTCCACGTTTAACGAGCGCCGGATGAGCGAGAGCGTCATCGCCGAGACCAGGAATGAGGCCGCGTCGACGTACAGGACGGTCTCGACCGACACGAAACCCAGGAGCACACCCGCCGCCACCGGCCCGAGGACGCTCGCCGCCGCGAAGCTCGCTTGGATCCGGCCGTTCGCGGCGACGAGGTCGCTCCGATCCACCAGGCTCGGGACGGCGCCGAACTGCGCGGTCTCGAAGAAGATCGAAAGGGTCGACGTCGCGAACGTCACCGCGTAGATCCACCAGACGGTGAGGAGCCCCATGACCGCGGCGATCGGGACCGACGCCACGGCGGCCGCGGCCAGGACATCGACGGCGATCATGAGACGCCGGCGGTCCGTGCGGTCGGTCCAGGCGCCGATCGCCAGCCCGAACAGAAGGTGCGGCACGGTGAAGATCGCCGCGGCCCCGCCCAGCGCCACCGCCGACCCGGTCAGCTTGAAGACGATGAGCGGCATCGCGAACTGCGTGATCGACGTGCCGAACGCCGAG
>VBGS01000122.1 GCA_005889445.1 Chloroflexota bacterium | reverse complement strand
CGCATCGCTCGCGGAGCTCGATTTTTATCACGCGCATCGGTAGCCGTTCGGGATCAGGCGCAAAGGCGTCTTTGCGGCCTTGGGGTATTCGGTCCACCGTCGTGCCGGTACGATGGCCGACCAAGAAGGCAATGTGAAGCTCCCGCGCTCGCTGCGCTTCTACGTGGCGGCGTCGACCTTCTACGCGGCGGTCGTCTTCTTGGGCGTTCAGTTCCTCTACACCCTCCAGCTGGCTGAGAGTGGACTCATCGTCGCTCGGAGGGACACCGGTGACGTGCTGTCGTCGATCCAGATCGTCTCATTCGTCATCTGGCTCGGCGTAAGCCTGATCGCGGCCATGGTCATGCATCGCCTCGCGAGCGCGCTCGCGGGCGCACGCTCCGCGGAGGAGCGCAAGGACCAGGAGCTCGCGGCGATCTTCGGGCTCGCCGCCGCACTCGCAGGCCCGCTCGACCTCGAGGACATCGGAAAGTATTTCGTGACCGGCGTCCGGGGCGTTCTTCCGGCGGACGTCACGCTCGCGCTGATCGTCTACGACGACGTGCTCGAGGCGTTCCGCACGGTCGCTGCCGACGGACCGCTCGGCGCGCCTCTCGCCGGGCAGACCTACTCGGCGAGCGCACTTCCCGCGATCGTCCGCACGCGAGTGATCGACCATCGGCAGTCGCTGGTCGTGCCTGACACCGCGAAGGCGCTGGACTCATGGCCCAAGCTCGCGCAGGAGATGCCCGCGATCGCCAAAGCTCGTTCGTTCGCGGCCCTGCCCCTCGTTTCGCGCGAGCGCCTGGTCGGTGCGCTCATCCTGTTGACCGACAGAGCGGGCGTCCTCACCGCTGATCGCCTGCAGGTCGCGATGATGATGGGACAGTACGTAGCCGGGTCGCTCCACAGCGCGCTCACCGTCGCCGAGGCCGAGGCGCGAGCCGACCGCGAGGCCCTCGTCAACCGGATCGCGCAGCGGGCGCGAGCCAGCCTCGAGCCGGAGGAGATCACCCGCGGAACGGTCGACGAGCTCGGGCGCGTCCTCGGCGTCTCTCGAGTGCTCGTGTGCGTGGGGGCGTCGGAGAATGACCTGGCCGTCAGCTACGAGTGGGATGCGCCAGGGATCGCCCCCGCCGGCGTCGGCGCCACGGATGTGCCGATCGCGCGTCTGGCTGCGCGGCTCGGGCGCACCGTCGTCGTCAGCGATGTGCGCCGGGATTCGCGTTTCGCGGCGCCCGCCGGTCCGGACGACGTCGTGCGTGAGGACGTCATCGCCGCGGCAGCGACGCCGGTCCGTGTCGGTGGTCGCCTGGCCGGCGCGCTCTCGTTCTCGCAGATCGATCGTTCCCGGGAATGGAGCGCGGACGATATCCGCCTCATCGAGTCGGTGGCGCAGGAGCTTCGCCTTGCGATCGCGGCCGCCGAAGCGTACGGACAGCAGCGCAAAGCGGTCTCGGAGCTCGAGCGGCTGAACCGCGCGAAAAGCGATTTCGTCTCGATCGTCAGCCACGAGTTTCGAACGCCGCTTACCGGGATCCAGGGATTCTCGGAGATGATGCGGAGCGAGGATCTCTCGATCGACGAGATGCGCGAATACGCCGGCGACATCAATAAGGACGCCCAGCGGCTGAATCGGATGATCACCGAGATGCTCGATCTCGACAAGATGGAGTCCGGACGCATGCAGCTCCATCGCGAGCACGTGCCATTCAACCTGGTCGTGTCCGACGCTGTCGGCCACGTCCGCCCGAACGCACCGGCCCATCCGATCGCGGTCCATCTCGATCCGACGATCGGGCAGCTGTTCGGCGATCGCGACAAGCTCACCCAGGTCCTCGCGAACCTGCTCAGCAACGCGATCAAGTACTCGCCGAACGGCGGCGAGATCGTCGTCACGACCCGGCGAGAGGGCGAGGCGGTGCATCTGCTGGTGCGGGATCACGGCATGGGCATCCCCAAGGAGGCTCTCGAGGCGATCTTCGAGCGGTACGGACGCGTCGAGTCGCAGGCGACCCGGCACATCCAGGGCACGGGTCTAGGGCTGCCGATCGTGCGCCAGATCGTCCAGCTGCACGGCGGCACCGTCTGGGCGGAGAGCACCGTTGGAGAGGGCTCTGTCTTCCACGTCAGGCTGCCGGTCGGTGCCGACGAACGCTCCGGCTCCGTGGTCGAGGCGGCCTCGTGAGCCGCATCGTGTTCTGCGAGGACGACCCGATGATCCGCAAGCTCGTGGCCTCGGCGCTCCGCGCGACAACGCACGACGTGCGTTTCGCCGAGAACGGCAGGCTCGGGCTCGCGCTGATAACCGAGATGCGGCCTGACGTAGTCTTCAGCGACGTTGCGATGCCCGAGATGACCGGATTCGAGATGGCGGACGCGATGCGCGCCGACGCGCGGCTCGCGCAAATCCCGATCGTCTTCGTGACCGCGTCGGCGCAGCGCGAGCAGATTGAGGAGTGCTTCAGGCACGGCGCCGCGGCGCATCTCGCGAAGCCCTTCACGGTGAGCGAGCTGCGCGCGCGGGTCGCCGAGTTCGCCAAGAGCTAGTGGCAGGCGAACGCGTCCTCTTCGTCGACGACGAAGAACAGATCCGAAAGCTGCTCTCGACCTGGCTTGCGCGTCACGGCTACGACGTCCAGGTCGCGAACGACGGCTGGGAGGCGCTCAAGCTCATCCGCGCGAAGGCGCCGGACCTGGTGATCACCGACGTGAACATGCCCAACATGAACGGCTTCGAGCTGACGCGCCGGCTCCGGGCCGATCACCGCACCGCGCGGATCCCGGTGGTGATGCTCTCCGCTCGCAAGCAGGCCGACGACGTTCTCACCGGTTACGCGGAAGGCGCCGACGAGTACATCCCGAAGCCGGTCGAGATGGCCGTGCTCTCCGCGAAGATCGAGGTCCTGATCAAACGGTTCAGGGCGATCCACGGGACCGGCACGACCAAGCGAGGCGGCAATGTGGTGGTGTTCGTCCACGGAAAGGGCGGCGTCGGCAACACGATGCTCGCCGTGAACTCAGCGGTGGCGCTCGCGGCGACGACGATCTACCGCGTCTCACTCCTCGACCTGAACCTGGAGTTCGGGAACGCCCCGATGCTGATGAACCTGCAGCCCCCCAAAACGCTCGCCCACCTCGCGGCCGAAGCATCGGGTGACATCGATGAGGCGGCTTTCGACCGCTACCTGGTCCAGGACCGCAGCGGCGTCCGCGTGCTCGCCGGCAGCGATGTGCCCGAGCATGCCGAGCTCGTCACGGTGCCCGCGGTGCAGCAGGCGATCGACCAGCTTCGCAGGCAGTCCGATTACGTGATCGTCGATGCGCCGGCGAGCTTCACCCAGCAGGTGCTCGCCGCCCTCGACGTCGCCGATGCGGTGGTCGTCGTCACTGCGGCCCACCTCCCGTCACTCAAGGCGACCAAGGAATCGCTCGAGGTCCTGGAGAAGCTCTCGTTCCCCCGCGAGCGGATCATCGTCGTAGTCAACCGCTCGAGCGAATCGGGCGTGGAGATGGATCAGATCTCGCGCTTCTTCAACCGTAAGGCCGACATCGTGATCCCCTACACACCTGCCTGCGACGATGCGGCCGACCGCGGTCGGCCGCTCGCGGTCCTGCACCCCGACAGCGCGGCGTCGAAGGTCATCCGCGACCTTGCGGCGCACATCGCGGTCGCCGCACCTGCCGGCCGCTGAAGGAGACCCGATCATGGGTGAGCTGAACGAAACCCAGCGCTACTTCATCGAGGAGCACGTCGAGGATTTTCGTGACGGTCTGATCCCGCGGCGCGAGCTCGTCCGCCGCGTGTCACTCATCGCCGGCAGCGCTGCGCTGGCCGCTTCGATCCTGGCGGCGTGCGACCTCTCGGCGCGTCCCGCCGCGTCGAGCGCGAGCCCGACACCCAGCCCGAGCGCCGCGGCCCTCGTGGCACAGCCGTTTGCGACGCCTCCCGCCGCGCCGACCGCCGACGGGATCACGGTCAAGGAGACCGATCCGCGGATCGCGGTGTCGAAGCCCGATGTGCGCGGGGCCGACGGCGCGAGTCTGATGGCCTACCAAGCCCGACCCGCCGCGGCGAGCGGAAAGGTCCCGGGCGTCGTCGTCATACACGAGAACCGCGGTCAGACCGAACACATCAAGGACGTCGTGCGGCGAGTGGCCACGGCCGGATTCGTCGCGGTCAACATCGACCTCGCGGCTCGCGACGGCGGTGCGGAGAAGCTCATCGATCCGGCGGCGTACAACGCCGCGCTCGGGAAACGATCGGTCCCCGACAAGCTCGCCGATCACAACGCGACGTTCGCCTACCTCCGGGGACAGACCTCCGGGACGGCAGGCGCCGTCGGTTTCTGCTTCGGCGGCGGTGAGGTCTGGAACATCCTCTGCGGCGGCGCGCCCGCAGAGCTGAAGGCCGCCGTCCCCTTCTATGGCCCGCAGCCCGCGAACTTCGCCGAGCTCGCCAAAGCGAAAGCCGCCGTGTTCGCGGTCTACGCGGAGCAGGACACGCGGATCACCGGCACAGCGCCGCAGATGGAAGAGCAGCTCAAGAAAGCGGGCGTCCCGTACCAGATCACGGTGTATCCGGGCGTGAATCACGCGTTCCACAACGACACGAACGCGGCGGGCGATCGCTACAACGCGGTGCAGGCGCAGATGGCATGGGTCGCGACCATCGAGTGGTTCCGGAGGTACCTCGCGTAGCCGACCCCGGCTATTTCTTCTCCAACATCGCCCGGAGCGCTTCGCGACCTTCTGGCGTGGCGTCCGTCTTCTCGGGGATGATGATCTTCGGCTCATCCGGAGGCGGCGCTTCGCCGCCGTGGAAATCGACGTCCTCGCCGCCGGCGCGCTTGATCGCTTCCCGCTCGGCGTCCGGGCTCTCGAGCCCGATGAGCTTATCGACGGTCTTGCGATTGCGGATCGAGCGGGCGAGCGACGAAAGCACCTGCGGCGAGCGCAGCGCCTGCGGATCGACCTGCGCGAGCGGCGACATCGCCGCCTGCGCGGCCAGCTCGTTCCCGCTCACCGTGATCCCCTCCTGGCGTGCGATGGCGTCGATCACCAGCAGCGAGCGCGCCCGGCGCTCGGCGATGGGAAGCCACTCCGTCCGGAGCTCCTCCTCGGTCTTGCGTGTCTGGAGCAGGAATTTCTCATACGTGAGCCCCTCCTCCTTGATGCGCGCCTTCAGGTCGGCCACCAGGTGGTCGAGCTCGTCGCGAACGAGGACCTCGGGGACCTCCACCTGCGATGTCGCCAGCGCGTGCTCCATCGCCTTGTCGGCCGCGTCATCGCGTGCCTCATGAAAGGCCGCGTGAGCGAGCTCGTTCTTGACGCTGCGGCGTAGCGCGGCAAGGTCCGCGACACCGACGGTCTTCGCGAAATCGTCATCGAGCGGCGGCAGGACCTTCTCGGCCACCTGCGAAGGGCGGATGCTGAAGGTGCCGGGCTTGCCGGTCAGCTCCCTTTCACTGGCGTCGCTCGGGAACGTGAGCTCGATCTTCTTGTCTTCGCCGGCGCTCATGCCGACGAGCGCCTCGCCGAGTCCGGTGATCCCGAGCTCCTTCCCCGCCTCGACGTGGGCGTTCCGGGCGAAGGTGACGTTTCGCTCGCCGACTTTCGCGTCGATGTCGACGGTCAGCACGTCGCCCTTCTGAGCGGGGCGCTCGACCGGTCGAAGCTGCGCGTGACTTTCGCGCATCGCTGCGATCGTCCGATCGATCTCGTCCTCGGCCGGCGGCACCGGCTCGACGGTGACGCCGTGCGCGCGGTAGTCGCCTAGCGTCACCTCGGGACGGACGACGACCGTCGCCGTGTAGCGGACCGGCTTTCCTTCGGCCACCTCGTCGAGCTTCACGTCGGGACGGTCGATCGGCTCGAGCTTTTCCTCGTCAAGGATCTCGCGGTAGGTGTCCTCGACGAGGTCCTCCGCGGCCTCCTCCCAGAGGTGGTCGCGACCATAGGTGCGCTCGTACATGCCGCGCGGCGCCTTTCCCGGCCGGAAGCCCGGGATCTTGGCGTGCTGCACGTGCCGCGCGAAGACCGAATCGGTCGCGCGCGCGAGCCGATCTGGCGCGATTTCCACCTCGAGAACGACCCGGGAACCAGGCTCTCTCTTCAGGGTGTGACGCACTGACGGCGCGACGGCGCTTTGCGATTCCTGCATGGAGATGACCCAATTCTAATGGGGTACGCTCGACGACCGCAGGTGTTCTTCTACGAGATCCATGAAGGCGATGAAGATCTCGGCACCGCGGTGCTCCTCGTGCACGAGCGCCGCTTCGAGCCGGTCGAATTCTTCGCGCTCGTGAAGAAAGCGCGCACGCTGCTCATCGAGTCGTACGAGGAGGCCTCGCTGGCGGAGGCGATCGCCAACGAGCTCGCGCGCGCGCATGGCTTCACTCATGTGACCGACGATCTGCTGGTCGCGTCGGTCAACGTGGACGAGACCGAAGAGGGGACCTTCCTCGTGAGCGAGGAGGCCGGCGACCGCAGCGTGTTCCTCTCGCGCGACGACGACCTCGACCGCGAGAACTAACCGTGGAGCGCGTCGGGTTCGTCGGTCTCGGGATCATGGGCACGCCGATGGCGCGAAATGCGCTGCGTGCGGGATTCTCCGTGACCGTGACGAACCGGACGGCGGATCGCGCCAAGCCGCTCGCCGAAGCCGGCGCGACCGTGGTCGCCAGCCCGCGCGAGGTCGCCGAGCGGACCGACATCGTCGTGACCATGGTCACGAACACGCCGGATGTCGAAGCGGTCACCTTCGGGCCGAATGGCATCGCTGCCGGCGCGCATGAGGGTCTCCTCGCCGTCGACATGAGCACGATCAGCCCGGCGGCGACACGCGAGTTCGCGAGACGCGCGGCCGCGAACCGCCCGCCGTTTGACACGCTCGACGCGCCGGTCTCTGGCGGCGAGGTCGGCGCGATCGAAGCACGGCTCGCCATCATGGTCGGCGGCGAGGCGAAGGACGTCGCGCGGGCGATGCCGCTTTTCGAGGCGCTCGGCAAGACGATCGTCCACATCGGGGACCACGGGGCAGGTCAGGCGTGCAAGCTGGCGAACCAGATCGCGGTGGCGATCAACAACCTCGGGGTGTCCGAAGCGCTCGTCTTCGCGAAGGCGCAGGGCATCGATCTCGAACGCACGCGTCAGGTCATCGCGGGTGGGGCGGGCTCGTCGTGGGCGATGCAGAACTACGCACCGAAGATGCTGGCCGGCGATTTTCGGCCCGGCTTCATGGTCGACCTCCAGCAGAAGGACCTGCGACTCGTCCTCGAGGGCGCCTACGCGGGTCACGTCTCGCTGCCCGGCACATCCCTCGTTCACGCCCTCTATACCGCGCTTCAGCAGGACGGGGGCGGGCGCGAGGGGAACCACGCGTTACTCCGCGTCATCGAGCGCCTCTCGGGGATCGAAGCCCGCCTACGTTGACCGCCCGTTAACTTTTCGAGCGGCAAAGCAAGCGATTCCGGTACCCCTCTCCTATTGAGACAGGCTGGCGGCCGATCGAATCTTGATGCGTGGGGGGACGAGTCCTCGTCGTGGAGGACGATCCCGACACCCGCGCGGCGGTCCGCGAGCTCCTCGTGGACGCGGGCTTCACCTGCTCCGAGGCCGAGGACGGCGTGTCCGCGCTGGCGACGATCAGCAACGATCACGTCGATCTCGTCCTTCTGGACCTTGCGCTTCCCCGAATGTCCGGCGCCGAGGTGCGCGAGGCCGTCCGTCACGATCCGCGGCATCGCTTCCTTCCGATCATTTTCTTGAGCGCGCACGGTGACCGCGAGGCGCGTCTCGCCGAGCTCTCCGCAGGGGCGGATGACTACATCACCAAGCCGTACGACGCGGACGAGCTGATCGCGCGGGTGAACTCCTCGCTTCGCCGCAGCAACGGGCTACGTGCCCTGAACCCGCTTTCCGGGCTCCCGGGCAATATGACGATCACCGAGGAGATCGAACGACGTCTCGCGTCGGGTGACGCGTTCGCCCTTCTCTACGCGGACATCGACCGCTTCAAGGAGTTCAACGACTACTACGGCTTCCTGCGAGGGGACGTCATGATCGCGCGCCTCGCCGAGCTCCTTGAGCGGGTGGCCCAGTGTGGCGGGAAGAGCCGCTTCGTCGGCCATATCGGTGGTGATGACTTCGTCCTGCTGGCCGACATCGACGAAGCCGAGTCGATCGCGGAGATACTGACTCGACGGTTCGACGAGATGGCGCCAGAGCTGTACGACCAGGATGATCGGATGCGGGCATCGCTCGAGGTCCGGGACCGTCGTGGCCGCTTGCGGCGCACCGCACTCGCCTCGCTCTCGGTCGGCGTCGTCAACGTCCCGCCGGGCCGCTTCGATGGCGCAACCGCCGCAGCTCGGGCAGCCGCCGAAATGAAAGAGGTCGCCAAGCGTCGGCCCGGGTCGACCTGGGCGGTGGACCGCCGCAAGACGTAGCCGCCGATCTCGGCACGGTTAGCATGAAACCGCGCCCGAGTGGCGAAACCTGGCAGACGCGTCGGCCCTAGGAGCCGATGGGGTAACACCCGTGTGGGTTCGAATCCCACCTTGGGCACTGACGGGAAGTCCTCACCGTCCTAGAGGCGCGAGGGCGGAGGCGAGCCCGCCGACTGGGCGTCGGCGTCCCACCTCGCCCCGCGACGTCTGCTACCGGCGGGTGAGCGCGCGGATGTTCGTGAGCGCGAGGAACCCGAACACCGCCGCAGCCGCGATGCCGATCGTGAGGAGCGCGCTCCCGGTCGTCAGCCAGTCCCCGGATTTGTCAGCGCCGAGGATCCGAGCGGTCACGCCGGCGGTCGCCACCGACGTCGCATAGAGCGCCAGCACCAGTCCAAAGATCGCGAGACCGATGAACGCGAACGCCTTGGGCCATGTGGGGTTTTTCATGCGCGAATTCAATTTCGACGCGGGGACGCGGTCAATGTCACGTTGGTACCACTCAGCCGCCGCAACGCAGTCGATCCCCGTACGTTGCTTGTAGCTAGCGACCGGCCCTCGCCCGCGCGATCGTCTTGGCGATGCTTCGCGCCACCAGAAGGGCCACGATCGCGACGATCTGACCCATCACGATCACACGGGTCACATCAAGCGCGGGGCGCCACTCCGCCTCGCCATCTTTGATCACCCACGCGCCCGCTGGCCGCGCTCGCACGCCGAAGCCTCCGCCGTTGCCTTCGGCGCTCCCGCCACCGCCGCCACCGCCCATGACGTTCGCGGCCGGAATGAGCGTCACCCCGTCGACCTGATACGGATCCCCATAGACGCGGCGGACGGTGATCGTGTCCTTCGCCTGATTGATCGCGTCAAGCGCATTCATCGTCGCTCCCCCTTCGCTCGGCCGATTATCTGCTAGACCGCGAGCTCCATCTTCTCGCGCGCAACGACGATCTCCATGTCCGCGGCGCGTCCGCCGACATCCTTGGCGATCTGATCGAGCGCCTCATCGGTCCGATCGGGGTCATGGTGATAGAGGACGAGCTTCTTCACCTTCGCCTTCGTCGCCACACCGCGCCCATCGCGAGCGGGATCACCGGATTCGGCCGTCCCGAGAACGGGTCCTCCGTATCCGTCGCGTAGACCAGCGACTGACCATCGGCCTCGAGACGGTACGCGAGCGCGGGCGACGGGTGATAGAGGCTGGCCGCGCGCACGCGAAACCGACCGATCTGCTCGTCGCTCCCGTCGTCGAGCTCGGCCACCTCGATGCGCGCCGGTAGCTCGTCGAGGTCCACGGGAAAAAAGGGATCGTCCATGCCCAGCCCCAGCAGCTCGCGCATCGTTCGCGATTGCTTCGGGCCCTTGATCCGAAGCGACGTTTTGGGGTCGTACGCGGGCCTGAAGAACGGGATGCCCTGGATGTGATCCCAGTGGAGGTGCGAGAGCAGCAGGTCGACCGAGAACGGTCGGGGGCCGCCTCCGTTCATCAGCGATGCCCCGAGCTCCCGCAGACCCGTCCCGGCATCGAGGATGAGCAGCGAGCCCGTGCTGTCGCGGACCTCCACGCACGCGGTGTTTCCCCCGTAGCGGACGGTGGACGCGCCGGGCGTCGGGATCGAGCCGCGCGTTCCCCAGAACCGGACCTTCACGGCTACGCGCCGCCGGCCTTCGTGGCCGCTTGATCGCGCTCCGAGAGGCCCGTCTCCGCGGTCACCCGTTCATCCTGAGGCTTTGGCCAGGTGTGCTTCATCGACTCGAGCGTCCATTCGAGATCCTTGCGCGATGTGTGCACGGCCGCGACGACCGCCGGGTCGAGATGGTCGCCGGCCATGGCGTCCATGAGCTCGAGCGTCTTCTCGAGGGTGTAGGCCGGCTTGTAGTAGCGCGGCGCGGTGAGCGCATCGAACACGTCCGCCGCCGCCACGATGCGCGCGCCCAGCAGGATCCGCTCGGCGGGGAGCCCGCGCGGATAGCCCTTGCCATCCATGCGCTCGTGGTGCTGCGCGGCGATGACCGGCACCTCGCGCATGTCGTGCGGGAACTCGATGTGCGCGAGGAACTCGCCGGTCTTCTCCGCGTGGGCCTTCATGTACGCGAATTCGTTGTCGTCGAGCTTGCCGGGCTTCTGCAGGTACTGGTCGCGCACCGCGATCTTCCCGTAGTCATGAAGGAGCCCGGCCGCGCGGAGCTTCTCCAGCTCGATCCCGGCCAGACCCATCCCCCGACCGATGACCTCCGCATATCGCGTCACCCGCTGGCTGTGCCCGGCGGTCTGCTGATCCCGCGCGTCGATCGTCACGGCGAGCGTCTCGATGAGGGTCTCCCAGAGACGCCGCTGTTCCGCGACGAGCTGGGCGTTCTCGACCGCCACCGCAGCCGAAGCCCCGAGTGACGCGAGCGTGTCCTCGTCGTCAGAGCTGAAGTGATCGCTGCCTTTCTTGTTGACCACCTGGAAGACTCCGATGACCCGTCCGTTCTGCCCGGTCATCGGGAACGTCAGCAGGCTCTGGGTGTGGTAGCCGCTCTTCTTATCGGGCTCAGGGTTGAACCGCGGATCGGCGTACGCGTCTGGGATGTTGATCGTCTCTCCGGACGCGGCGACGCTGCCGGCGATCCCGACGCCGACCGGCTGCCGGATCTCCCCCGAACCCGTGCCGAGCGCGACCCGCGACCAGATCTCGTTCCGGTCGCGGTCGACGATGAAGATAGTCGCGCGATCCGCATCGAGCAGCCGCGTCGTCGCTTCGGCCATGTCGCGGAGCAGCGCATCGAGATCCGTGATCGACATGAGCCGGCGGGTCACGTCGAGGATCACGTCGAGCCGTGCCCCGGTCGTCGCCCTTCGGTCACTGGTGCGGCGCGCCTTGATCCGTCGCTCGGCGCGACGTCGCTCGTCGGGCATCAGTCCTCGAGGGGGATGTGCTCGAGCACCGGACCGACAGTCTCGGCGATCTGTTCGAGCAGCATCTGGTCGCGTCGTTCGAACGCGCCGTTGCGCTTGTTCAGCGCCTGGATGACGCCGACGACCGTCTGCCCGTCGCTCCCCCATACCGGGACGACGAGCATGTTCAGCGTCCGGAAGCCGGTCCGCAGGTCGACGTTCCGATCGAATCGCGCGTCGGCATACGCGTCCGGCACGTTCACCGTTTCGCCGGTCATCGCCGTGTGCCCGGCGAGCCCCTGGCCCATCGGCAGCCGGATCTCGGTCGCGGTCCGCTGAGCGACGCGCGCCCAGAGCTCCTTCTTGCGGTGATTGACGATGTACACGGTGCAGCGCTCGGCGTCGACCGCCTGGCTGCAGAGATCGACGAGCCCGCGCAGATAGGCTTCGCGGTCCTTCTGGACCGCGAGGTGCCCGAGCTTCACCAGCACGAGAGCGACCTTGTCGTCCATGATCAATCTCTCGCTAGTGCGACCCAGCCACGGCGGCCCGGCCGATCGGGATCTCCGGCGGCGGCGCCGGTCGCGGCGCACGCACGCTGCCGAGGCGGTTGATCTGCCAGCACGGGACCGGCTCGACACGACCCTTCACGAGGACCGCGCCGAGATCGACGGCATCGAGGTCGTCGCCGAGCTCGCGCAGCGTCTCACCCGAGCACGCCACCTGATCGCGCCGCGCGATGTCGCTCGACGTGAGCCGCGACGCGACGTTCGCGCTGTCGCCGATGACCGTGTACTCCATGCGGCCCTTGGCCCCGAGGAAGCCCGCGACAACGCGGCCGGTGTTGATCCCGAAGCCGAACGAAACGTCGGGTCCGCCCTTCTCGCGCTCGGTGACGATCCAGCGCTGCATTTCCAGCGCGCACTCGACGGCCTTGCGCGCCTGGTCCTTCACTTCCAGCGGGGCGCCCCAGAGCACCATGATGTTGTCGCCGTTGTACTTGTTCACCGTGCCCTCATAGCGATTCACGATGTCCACCATACCGTCGAAATAGCGATTGAGGTGGCTCAGGAGCGCTCCCGGGGCCATCCCTTCCGACAGCGTGGTGAACCCTCGGATATCGCCGAAGAGTACGGTCACCCGCTTCTCCTCGCCCCCGAGCGCGAGCTTCCCGGCCTCTTCGCGCTCCATGATCGTTCGGGCCACCGCCGGCGTGACGAACCGACCGAACGTGACGCGCGTGCGCGCCACCGCGACCTGCTCTTCGACCAGGAGGTAGCCGAGCAGGATGATCCACCAGAAGACCGCCGGCACCACGTACGCGATCGAGGGGACCTCAACCGGGCCCTGACCCACGAGGCCCTGGGTCTGGATCGCGAAGAACGAATACGCGCCGACGACGTAGAGCGCGAGCAGGACGAGGGAGGCCAGGAACCCGAGCAGGCGCCAGCGCAGCACGACGAGAAGCCCAACGAGCGTCAGGACGAGGAGCTCGGCGAGCGTCATCGGGTCGTTCTGCCGAAGGACCGGATAACGGTTCGTGAGGATCGACTGCACGGCGTTCGCCCAGATCTCGACGCCGTACATCTTCTGGCCACCCGAGTTCGGGACGGGGTAATTGTCGGGCACCGCGGAGAGCGAATGCGCGCCAATGAGGATCGCCCGTCCGACGATGAGGTCGCGGGGGATCGTGCCGTTGATCAGGTCCTTCATCGAGACAACACAGAGGTAGAGCGGGTCCTTGCATGGATAGCTCGCGGGGTTGTCGTACGTCGCGGGCGCCGGAGGCGCCGCGTAGTAGACCGACATCCCGCCGCGGCGGTCGATCGGCATCACGCGGTCGCCGAGCGGCGCGGGCACCGTGAATACGTCCGCGGTGCGGCGCGCCTGGGTGAGGTCGCCGCGGACCTTCCGGGCCGCGGTCACGAGGGGCATCGAGTAATAGGTCTGCCCGTCGGGTCCTTGGATCTGCAGCTGCGCGTACCGCACGCGGCCATCCGGGTCGGGATGGATGTTGACGGCCGCCACGCCCGCGGCGGCGTCACGCAGGATCGCGATGGGAAGCTGCACGGTCGGATAGCGCTCGATGTGGTCGCCGAGCGTCGCGTCTGGAGCGCCCTGCATCGCGAGATAGACGTTCCCGACGTCGCGGATCGCCGCGGCCAGCTTCTCGTCGTCCTGCGGGTTCGGCGAAGGCTCGTAGAACGCCACGTCGAACGAGATGACGCTCGCGCCCTGCGGTCTGAGGGCGCGAAGAAGGTCGGTGTAAGCCTGCTTCGGCAGCGGATAGCGGCCGTACTGCGCGATCGTCGGCTCGTCGATCGCGACGATCGTGACTTGGTTGCGTACGGTCGCCGAGGCGATGTTGATGGCCTGGTCGTACACGGCCGATTGCAGAGTGGTGTCGAAGACCTCAGCCGAAAGCGCGAGCGCGCCGCTGAGGACGGCGACGAGCGTCAGCCCGGCGACGACCGCGCGCTGGCGTGTCTGACGCTTCGTGAACACCGTTCGGCGCCTCCCTGTTTCGGCGTCGCGAGTCGGCGTCAGATTATGCGGTCGCTCGCTCGGCGAATCACCCCTTTCAGGACCGATATCGAGCGCGCGTAATCGCCGAGCGTGAGGCGTTCCATGGGTGTGTGGTCGTAGCGACTGTCACCAGGTCCATACGCGACCATCGGGATCCCCCACCGCGCGCGCGAAGGCTCGCGCGAGCGGGCTCGTTCGTGGCGTACGCACCGGATCTTCCATGCCGATGACCGATACGCTGACGCCGGTCTCGCCACCGCCGGCGAGCGCGGTCGCGTCGCGTTCGAGGTCATGAGGATCGATCCCCGGCGGGATCCGGTACCCCACGCGGAGCTCGGCTTTCTCGCTGAGCCCGTCACCCTCGCCCGCAGCAACGCCCTCGAGGCGGCAATCGAGCGTGTCGAAGCCGCGTCCTTCGGGCGTCAGCGCCAAGGCGTGCGCGCGCAGGCGCGACCAGATGGCGAGCGCCTCCTCGGCGATCGTCGCGCCAGGCGCGGCGCCATGGCGCGCCGTGCGGTGGAGCGCGATGCGCATCGCCAGTCGCCCTTTGTAGGCGACGGTGACCGCGTTCCATCCGGAGGGCTCGCCGATCACGCACCACGATGGTGCCGCGAGCGTCGCGCGAAAGCGCGCGCCCGCGCTCGTCGGCGATTCCTCCTCGACTGCCCCGACGACGGTGACGCGCACGCCTCGAACGAGCTCCGTCGCCGCGGCTACGAACGCCGCGAGCGGGCCCTTCGCGTCAACGGCGCCTCGACCGACGAGCTCGTCGTTGTCAACACGGACCGGGATCTCGCCGGGCACCGTATCGATATGACCGAGGAGCACGACGTGGGTATCTCCGCTGCCGATCTCACCGACCGCGTTGCCGGCGTCATCGACGCTGGCGCGGAAGCCGCGGGCCGCCATTTGCGCGACGAGCCACTCGACCGCTTCGCCTTCCCTTCGCGAGACACTTGGGATCTCGACGAGACCGTGGACCAGAGCGAGATCGGCCGGGTCCAGATGCATGGGTGTTACGACCTGATCACAGTCCGTACGTTGGTGTCGCCGCCCGCGGACCGGATCACGACCTCGTCGACACCGCCCTCGAGCGCTTCGCGCGCCGCGACGATCTTGACTTTCATGCGACCCGTCGCGAGCGACTCCGCCTCTTCGAGGGTCGTCTCCGCGACGATGCTGGTCGGGTCGTCGATCGTCCGGAGGAGGCCCGGAACGCTCGTGAGGATGATCAGCGCGTCGGCATCGATCGCGACCGCGATCGCGGCGGCGACGCGATCGCCGTCCACGTTGAGCGCCTGCTGCTCCGTCGACAGCGCGAGCGGAGCGACAACGGGCACCCGGCGAACGCACATCCTTCTTCCTCGCCACTAGAAGTCGTCCGGAGAGCTCCGACAGCCCCACCGCGTCGATGCCGCGCTGCTGCAGCTTCTCCACATAGTGGAAGTTCTCGATCCCGAGCGCGGCCATCGCGAAGATCTCGAGCGTCCTCCGATCGGTCCGCCGGCTCTCGTGCCCGGACGGGGACGTGACCGTCTCCTGCGGATGTCCCAGCGCGTCAGCGAGGCGGTCTGTTTCGGCGGACGCGCCGTGCACGAGGACGATCTCGTCGGACCGGGCAACGTCAGCGACGAGGTCGGCGACGGCATCGCGGTCCACTCCCGCGCTGCCCCCCGCCTTGATGACCGCGCGAAGGGTCACGGATGCAGCCCCGCGAAATCGAGCCCGGCCATCTCCGGAAAGCCGCAGGCGACGTTCATCGCCTGCACGGCGTTCCCGGCGGCGCCCTTGGTCAGGTTGTCGATCGCGCAGAGGGCCACGACACGTTCGCCGCGCGGGTCGGCTGCGAAGCCGACGTCGGCGAAGTTGGTCCCTGCGAGGAGCTTCGGCTCGGGATAGCGGTAGATGCCGGCGCGCTCCTTGACGATGCGCACGAACGGCTCCGCGCCGTAGGCGTCGCGGTAGATCCTCCAGAGGTCCTTGTCCTCGAGGGGGGCTCCCAGATACGCGTGCGCGGTCGCGAGAACGCCGCGCACGAGCTCGACGGCTGTCACCGACAGGTCGACGCGCAGCGGCGCCCCGGACAGGCGGAGCTCCTGCTCGATCTCGGCCGTGTGCCGGTGGCCGACCGGGCGGAACGAACGCACGACCCCGGACCGCTCGGGATGGTGGCTGTCCTCGCTCGGCTCGCGGCCGCCCTCGCTCGATCCGACCTTGCACTCGATGACGATCGGGCGCTTTCGGTCGACGACGTCAGCCCGGAACAGCGGCAGCAGCGCGAGGATCGATGCGGTCGCGTTGCAGCCCGCGCCGGTGATGCGGGTGCTCGTGCGGATCTCCTGACGGTGAAGCTCCGGTATCCCGTAGACGAATCGGTCCAGCCGGTCGGGCCGCGGGTGGGGCGCTCCATACCACAGCTCGTAGTCGGCCGGGTTGTGAAGCCGATGATCGCTGGACAGGTCGATCAGGATGCGCCCGCGATCTTCGAACTCGTGCGCGCGATGAGCGCCGTTCGGCAGAGACAGAAAGAGGACGTCGCAACCGCCCACGTCCTCGTAATGCACGAACGAGAGAGCGGTCCGCTTCCGAAGATTGGGATGCGCCGCGTGTATCGGCTTCCCCGCGAGGGACTCGCTCCCCGCGACGACCTCATCGACCTGGGGATGGCTCAGCAACAGGCGCAGGAGCTCGCCGCCCGCATACCCGGCGGCCCCAACG
>VBGS01000121.1 GCA_005889445.1 Chloroflexota bacterium | reverse complement strand
CTCCTTGGTCCCCGCCGAGCCGATCACCCGCGAAGCCATCACCCGGCCGGTCGCGGTCGTTTGGGTGATCTCGACGCGCTGCGGGTCGCCCACGTCGATGCCCCGCGGCCGCAGGTACGCGCGAAGCTGTGGAGCGGTGTACTCCGTCGTCCACCGCCAGCTCGTGTGCCCCCATGAGCTCGCGTCCGCGACCTCGTCGCCCGGCGATGCCACGGAACGAAGGTAGGGCAGCGCGTTCGCGTAGACGTTCTCGCTGTTCTCGGTGACCCCGCCCGCGTTCGCGGAATAGAGCGCTGAGATCGGGCGGCCGTCGTACGTGGCGATCATGCCGGCGGTCCGCTCGACGGCGCGCACCGTCGACTTGTCCTCGCCGGCGAGACCGTCGTACTGCTGATCGCGCGTGTCGCCCTCGAGGTCGTAGTGGTCGTGGCGCTGCAGGTGCGTGGCGAGGTAGGTGCGCGCCGCGATCGCCTGCGAGGCGAGGGCCTCCGGCATCCACGTCGCCGGCTCCTCCGATCCGATCACCGACGCGAGATACGCCGCGGTGTCGACCTCGTTCACGACGATCATGTCGCCCTCGTCGTCCTTGGCGAGCTCGAGCGTGCCGCGAAAGACCCGGCCGTTGTAGGTGAGCAGCCCGTCCGTCGTCGCAAAGCGCAGCGGGACCATCGTCTGCGACGCGAAGAGCGGCGGTGCGAGCGGGTCATCCTTCTCGATCGAGAACTCGAACGGGACGCTGACGATCGGAACGTCGTTGATCTTCGCGGCGAGCTTCGCCTCGCGCAGCTGTCGCGCGCGATTCAGCCGCTCGTCGACGCTGTTGATCGGGTCCGGGATCTTCGCGGCGGTGCCGCCCGGCTCGGCCAGCCGGCGGACGCCGAGCCGGGTGATCGTGTTGCCGAAACCGCTCCAGACCGTCGTGCCGCCCGCGTCCGTGGCCCTCAGCGACCCGCCCGTCGACCCGATGCGCGCGTAGGTCGTCCCGAGGCCGGCGATGTTCACGCGGACCGTGGCCGGCAGCGCTCCCAGCGGCGCGGCGAGCGATGGTCGCGGCGCGACCGCCAGCGCGACGATGGTGGCGACGAGGGCGAGCGTGACGCGCGCCATCACGATGGCCTCGCGTACACCTCCGACTTGAGCACGCCGACGAACGGCAGGTTGCGGTACCGCTCGGCGTAGTCAAGCCCGTAGCCCACGACGAACTTGTCGGGGATCTCGAAGCCGCGGTAGTCGATCTCGACGGGCACGACGCGGCGTGTCGGCTTGTCGAGGAGCACGCACAGCCGGACCGATGCGGGCCGCTGCGCGTGGAGGTGGTCGATGACGTAGTTCAGCGTTTGACCGGTGTCGAGGATGTCCTCCACGACCAGGACATCACGACCCGCGATCGGCTGCGCGAGGTCCTTCAGGATGCGCACCACCCCGCTCGATTCAGTTCCCGTGCCATACGAGGAGACCTCGAGGAAATCGAGCGCCAGCGGTATCTGCGTCGCGCGCATGAGGTCCGCCAGGAACGGCAGCGCGCCCTTCAGGATGCTCACCAGGACCAGGTCCCTGCCCGCGTAGTCGGCCGCGATCCGTGCCCCCATCTCGCGCACTTTCGCGCCGATGTCTTCGGCGTTCACGAGGATCTCGGCGATGTCGTCGGCCGGTCGGGGCGTCGCGACGAGCGTCATCAGAGGGCGATTGTCGCAGGTGCCTACCGCACGCGCGACACCAGGGCGAGCCGCCAGGCGAGCGCCGCGATGCCGGCGATGAACACCGCGCCGGCGAAAAGACTCGGGCCCGGCGCATCCGTCGGCGCCGATCGTTCGCCGCGCGGCGCGAGTGTCGGTGCCGTTTCGGTGCCGACGGTGATGAGCGGTCGCGCGTCGGGTCCGCGCAGCAGCGCCGGCGCGATCGTGGGCGCGACCGCCGGGAGCGCCTCGCCCGCCGGAACGACCACGACCGTTCCGAACATGATCGAGTGGAACACGCAGTAGTAGAGGTAGGTCCCCGGGGCCGTGAATGTGACCGAACGCGACGCCCCGAGCGGCATGCTGCCGGTATCCCATACGCCGACCGACGTCGCGGTATGCGCGGTGCCGTCCAGGTTCGTCCAGGTGACCGTGTCACCCTCGCGGATCACGGTCGCGCTCGGCTGGAACGCGAAGTCCTTGATGCTGACCGACGCTGTCGCGGCGTACGCGGCGTCGGGCATCGTCAGGATCGCGAGCGTGATGACCGCTGCCGCGAGGTGGGCGAGCCTCGCCTGCCGCACGTGGCGGATTGTCGCGCCGCTGGCTAACGCCTGCGGGCGAGCGCCCAGGCCAGCAGGGCGAGTCCGGCGACCGCGACCGCCGCGCCACCGACGAGCGCGGGGCCTGGGCCCGAGTCGCCGGGGACTGCACTGGTCGCCGGCGCGGCGGCAGCCGAGCTTGTCGCCACGACCGCGACCTGGACCGTCGGTGAAACAGAGGCAGCTGACGGCGCCGCGTTCTCGGTGGCCGCGGGCGCCGCGGTTGGCGTCGGCGCGCCCGTCGGCGCGTCCGTCGCGACCGCCGTCGGCGGTGCCGTTCGCACGGCCGTCGGTGCCGCGGTGGGCGCCGGTGTCGGCGCGCGCGTCGGCGCGGGGGTGGGCACAGGTGTGGGAGGCGCGGTCGCTGCCGCGACGACGACGACCGTTCCAGGCATCGAGGCGCCGTGGATGCCGCAGACGTAGTTGAACGTTCCGGCCGTGGCGAACAGGAGCGATGCGCTCTGACCCTGTTGCAGGACGACCGTCTTGAAGCCGTCGCTGAAGAACGCGCTGTGCGGCGCGCCGTCGCGGTTGGTCCAGGTCACGGTGTCGCCCGCCGTGACCTGCAGCGTCCTCGGCGCGAAGGCGAAGTTCTGGATCGTCACCGCGGAAGTCGCCGCATCGACCGTCATCGGCAGCGCGACCAGCACGAGCGACGCGAGCAACGACACCGCCCAGAGGCCGACCGCAGCCCGAGTTACCCGCATACGATATCGACCGTGCCGCTTGTCGCCGCCGACGCCCGGCTGGTGCCGCTGGTGCGGGAGCTCGAGCGGATCCCCTTCAAGCTCGGGCCCGGAGTGATCGAGCGTTGCGCGCGGTACGGAGCACTGCTCATCCAACGCAATACGGACGTGAACCTCACCGCGATCACCGAACCGGCGGACATCGCCCGCAAGCACTTTGCCGACTCGTTCAGCGCGCTCGCGGTCCGGCGGTGGACCGGACGCGAGCGGCTCATCGACGTGGGCAGCGGCGCGGGGTTTCCCGGTCTCGCGCTGCGGCTCGCGCTCCCGGGCCTCGTGGCAAGCACGCTCGAGCTCGACGGAGTCGAGATCCGCAATGAACGGGCCGAGTCTCTGGTGACCGAGCGTCGGGAGCGCTACGACGTCGCGACCGCGCGTGCGGTCGGCACGCTCGGCGCGGTCATCGAGTACCTGCTGCCGTTCCTTCATATCGGTGGAGAGGCGATCGCGTGGAAGGGACGTCTGGACGCGGAGCTCGAGGGCGGGCGCAAGGCCTGCGCCGCGATCGGCGGCGAGATCGTCGCGATCCGATCGACGGCCGATCTCGGCCTCGGCGATATCCTCCCTGGCCGATCGCTCGTGGTCGTGCGAAAGATCCGGTCGACACCGCTTCGCTTCCCGCGCGCTCCCGTCGACGCCAAGCGGCGACCGTGGTGATCGTCCCGTCTCTGGACGTCCGCGAAGGCCGTCCGGCGGATGGATCTCGCGTCAGCGTCGCCGACCGCGCGCGCGAGCTCGTTCGCGACGGCGCCACGGAGCTGCATCTCGTCGATCTCGATGGTGCGGCGAGCGGCACGTTCGCGAATCTCGACGTGCTGACCGAGGCGGCGCGCGCGGCCGCGGTCCCCTGCCGTCTCGCCGGCGGCGTGTCGCGGGTCGAGCAGGCGATCGACGCGGCGCAGCGCGGTTTCGCGGGCGTGCTCTTCTCGAGCGCGGTCTTCGGCGACGACGACCTCGTCCGCCGGATCGCCAGGCTCGGCGACACCGCGATCGTCGAGATCGAAGCACGCGATGGGTTCCTCGCGCCGCGCGGCGGTGAGCGGAGCCTCGCTCAGGTGGCGACCGGTAGAGGCGCACTCGCGTCGGCTCGCGCCGCGCTCCTTGCCGGCGTTTCCGCGCTCTACGTCATCGATCTGTCGGCGGAGGGTCGCCTGTCGGGTCCGCCGCTCGCGCTCATCGACGCGATCCGCGCCGTGGTGGGCCACCAGGTCACCCTCCACGCCGGAGGCGGCGTTCGCAATCTCGAAGATCTCCGCGCGCTCGCCGCGCGCGGCGTCGCGTCGGTCGTGATCGGCCGTGCCCTCGCCGAGCGCCGGTTCACGCTGCACGACGCCCAGCGCGCCGCGCTGCACGCGTGAAGGTCGGCGTTCTCAGCGATATCCACGCGAACCTCCCCGCGCTCGAAGCGGTGTTGGGGGATCTCGGCTCGGTCGATGCGCTCTGGGTCTGCGGCGACACCGTGGGCTACGGCCCCGATCCCTCCGAGGTCCTCGCGCTGCTGAACGAGCGCCACGCGACGCTGGTGGCCGGCAATCACGACCGCGCGGTCGCGACCGGCGAGGGTCTCGAGCTCTTCAACGAAGCCGCGGCGACCGCGGTGACGCTGCACCGGAGCTGGCTGACCGTCGCCGAGCGTGACGCGCTCGCTGCCCTACCGCGCACGCTCGAGACGAGCGACGTGACGCTCTGCCACGGGAGCCTGCGGGATCCGCTCTGGGAGTACGTGACCAGCGCGCGTGCCGCCGCGGCCTCGCTCGCGCTCGCCAAGACCTCGCACTGCTGCGCGGGACACACCCACGTCCCGGCGCTGTACCGCGCCGATGGCACGCGCACCGGCCAGATCGGCTACGGCGAGCCGTACTCCGTCGGCGAACGCTCGTTCTTCAACCCCGGGAGCGTCGGGCAGCCGCGCGACGGCGATCCGCGCGCCGCCTACGCGGTGTTCGACCCGGCCGCTGGTACGGTGATATTCCAGCGTGTCGGTTATCCGATCGAGGCGACGCAGCGGCGGATGCACGTACGGAGGCTCCCGACGATGCTCGTGGAGCGCCTCGCGTTCGGTCTATGAGCTCCTGCTCGTGGTCATCGTCATCGCCGCGTGCGGCGGCGCGTCGGTGAGCGCGCGCACCATCTCATTCATCGACCACGGCGCGACGCAGCAATCGGCCAACGACGGCGGGCCGCAGCTCCTGGTGGCTTCCGACAATGCGACTCGCGCGAATCTCGTGAGCCTCTATCCGAATGTCCCGCCGGACCCTGGACGCGTCTACCTCGGCGTCTTCGCGGGGCAGCAACGCACGGGCGGCTACAGCGTTCACGTCGACTCCGTCGAGCGGGTGGGGGACCGGCTCAATATTCGCTCAACGTTTGGCGCCCCTCCGTCAGGGGCGCTGACGATCCAGGTGATCACCTCTCCCGCGCAGCTGATATCCATCGCGCCTTCCGATGCGACCGGCGTGCGCGAAGCGGTCTTGGTCGATCAATCGGGGGTCGAGAAGGGCCGCGCCACCGTGCCACAATCCACGCCCTGAGTGGCCGATAGCGAAGACGACGGCGATGACGAAACCCCGTCGCTAGAGGAGCGGACCACCAGAAGCGGCCGGTTACTCGGCAATCGCTACGTTCGTATCCACCGTCACGCGGAGTTCAGCCGACGCGGCGATCGCTACATCGCCGGCACCGAAGCGCTCCGGCCGAAGACCCCGGCGGGTCGCGCATACGACCGGGTCCGCCACTTCCTTTTCGGCCCCCCACTCGAATCCGATCTCGAGGCGAAGGAACGGCTCTCGGTCGCCACCGGCCTCGCGATCCTCGGTTCGGACAACATCTCGTCCTCGGCCTACGCGACCGAAGAGGCGATGCGCATCCTCGCACTCGCGGGAGTCGGGGCGTTCGTGTTCCTGACCCCGATCGCCATCGCGATCGTCGGGGTGCTTGCGATCGTCATCCTCTCGCAGTCGCAGGTCATCCAGGCGTATCCGAACGGGGGCGGGAGCTACGTCGTCGCGAGCGACAACCTCGGGACGCTCCCCGGTCTCGTCGCCGCCTCGGCGCTGCTCATCGATTACGTGCTCACGGTCGCGACGTCGACCGCCGCCGGCGTCGCCGCGATCTCGAGCTTTGTCCCGTTCTTCTACGACGAGCGGGTCCCGATCGGCATCGCCTTCATCGGCGTTCTGATGATCGGCAACCTGCGGGGGATCCGGGAGGCTGGGCTTGTCTTCGCGGGCCCGACGTACGTGTACGTGCTGTCGATCGGAGCGCTCATCGTCTACGGCATCTGGCGGGTCGCGAGCGGCGATATCCCGGTCGCCGCGACGCCGCCGCGGCCCTTCCCGCCCGAAGGACTGGAGCTGCTGTCCGTGCTTCTGGTGCTTCGCGCGTTCGCGTCCGGCGCCGTCGGCCTCACCGGCAGCGAAGCCATCGCGAACGGCGTGCCGAGCATGGAGCCGCCGGAGAAGCGCAACGCGACGATCACGCTCGTCGTCATGGGGACGCTCTTCGGCACGATCTTTCTCGGACTGACGCTGCTCGCGCAGGCGATCGGCGTGACGCCGGACCGATCCGAGCAGGAGACCCTCAACAGCCTCATCACGAGGTCATTCGTCGGGAAGGACGCGTTCTACTACGTCGTGCAGGTGTCGACCGCGATCATCCTCGCGCTCGCCGCCAACACCGGCTTCACGGGCTTTCCGCGCCTCGCATCGGTGCTCGCGAACGACCGCTTCATGCCGCGCCAGTTCGCGTACCGGGGCGAGCGGCTGGCGTTCTCCTTCGGGATCCTCGCGCTCGCCCTTGTCTCCGCGGTGGTGCTCGCGCTCTTCCAGGGCAGCGTCACGCTGCTGATCCCGCTCTACACGATCGGCGTGTTCCTGGCGTTCACGCTCTCGCAGACCGGGCTCATCAGACGGTGGCGACGGCTGCGGACGCCGGGTTGGCAGTGGCGCGCCGCGATCAACGCCATCGGCGCGCTGGTGACCGCCCTCGTCCTGATCGTCGTGATCATCGCGAAGTTCACCGAGGGCGCCTGGATCACCCTCGTGCTCTTGCCGCTCATCGTGATGCTCCTGCTCGCGATCCACGGTCACTACATGCGGGTGCAGGACGCGCTGGTCCTCGAGCGCCTCGACGAGCCGCTTCCCGAGCCCCGACCGCCCATCGTGATCGTTCCGATCGGACGGCTCGATCGCGCCGCCGTGCAGGCCGTCGCGTTCGCCCGCTCGATCTCCCCGGCGGTGAAAGCGGTCCACATCACGACCAGCGAGGAAAGCGCGAAGGAGTTCCGCGATCGCTGGGAGCACTGGGCCGGGCGCGTACCTCTAGACATCATCGAGTCGCCCTACCGCTCTCTGGTCCCGCCACTGATGAGCTATATCGATGGGATCGGCAAGCGCGATGATCGCCCGGTGACCGTGGTCCTCGCCTCGTTCGTGCCGCACAGCTGGTGGGAATGGCTCCTCCACAGCCAGACCGCCATCCGGCTCAAGGCCAGCCTCCTTTTCCGGCCGAATACGATCGTCATAGACGTGCCGTACCACTTCGAGGATGGGTCTCGCCGGCGGACGTGAGCGGCGAGGAGCCCCAGCAGCAGCAGGAAGACGAGACGCCGCCCTCCCTGGAGCGGAGGGTCACGCGCGCCGGCCGTCACGTCGGCGATCGGTACGTCCGGATCGTCCGGCCCATCGGCAGCGGTCTGCGCGGCCATGGCGGGCGTTACGTCGCGACCGAGCAGACCATGGCCGCGACCGGGACCGTCGGGCGGGCGTGGCAGGGGCTCAGTGCGTTCCTGATCGGCAAGCGTCTGCACTCCGACGCGGAGGCCGACGAGCGCATCGGGGTCGAGACGGGTCTACCGATCCTCGCCTCGGACAACATCTCTTCCTCCGCGTACGCCACGGAGGAGGCGATGCGCATCCTGGCGATCGCCGGCACCGGCGCGCTCGTGCTGACGATGCCGATCGCGCTTGCCGTCGTCTTCGTGCTCGCGATCGTGGTGCTTTCGGAGTCGCGCGTCATCCGGGCGTACCCCAACGGCGGTGGCAGCTACCTCGTCGCCCGGGAGAACCACGGCGTCATCGCGGGCCTGGTGGCAGCGTCTGCGCTGCTCATCGACTACGTGCTCACGGTCTCGGTCTCGACCGCGGCCGGGGTCGCGGCGATCTCGAGCTTCGCGCCGGAGATCCATCCCTATCGCGTCCCGATCGGTCTCGCGCTCATCGCTCTGCTCGCGATCGGGAATCTTCGCGGGGTCCGCGAGGCGGGTGTCGCGTTCGCCGCGCCGACGTACGCCTACATCATCGGCATGGGGGCGATGATCCTCATCGGTCTCGGTCGGTGGTACGTCGGCGTCGTCCCGCCGATCGCCCAGCCACCGCACCCCTTCGATCCGGCGGGCACGGCGCCGCTGACGATCCTGCTCGTCCTCCGTGCGTTCGCGTCGGGCTCGGTCGGGCTCACGGGAAGCGAGGCGGTCGCCAACGGCGTGCCCAGCTTCAAGAAACCCGAGGCGCGGAACGCCGTCATCACCCTCGTCCTCATGGGATCGATCTTCGCGACGCTCTTCCTTGGACTGACGTTCCTCGCGACCCAGTTCGGCATCCGTCCGGACGCCGACGAGATCGAGACGGTGAACAGCATGCTCACCCGGACGGTCGTGGGCGCGACGTCGCCGCTCTACTTCATCGTGCAGTTCTCGACCGCGATCATCCTGCTGCTCGCCGCCAACACCGGCTTCACCGGCTTCCCCCGGCTCGCCTCGGTCCTCGCGAACGACCGCTTCATGCCACGCCACTTCGCCGACATGGGATCCCGGCTCGCGTTCAACACCGGGATCGTCGTCCTCGGGATCCTGGCGGCGATCATCCTGACGGCCTTCGGCGGCAGCGTGAACGCCCTCGTGCCGCTGTACACGATCGGCGTGTTCCTCGCGTTCACCCTGTCGCAGTCGGGTCTGGTGCGCCGCTGGTGGCGGCTGCGCAACCCGGGCTGGCGCGTCTCGATCCTCATCAACGCGATCGGCACGGTGGTCACCGGTACGGTCCTGGTCGTCGTCGCGGTCACCAAGTTCCAGCTGGGCGCCTGGATGGTGCTGCTGCTGCTTCCGCTCATCGTCGCGCTCCTCTACAGCATCAATCGCCATTACACCAACGTGCAGGACGCGCTCGTCATCAGCGGCGGCGAGCAGCGTCTGCCGACCCTCGGGGCGCCGGTGGTGATCGTCCCCGTGGCCCGGATCGACCGGGCCGCCATGCAGGCGCTCGCGTTCGCACGCTCGGTGTCGCCGAATCTGAAGGCGGTCCACATCTCGCTATCGACCGAAGGCGCCGCGGACTTTCAGCGCCGGTGGGAGCGGCTCGGGAGCGACATCCCCCTCGATATCGTCGAGTCGCCCTTCCGGTCGCTCCTCGCGCCCCTTCTGAAGTACATCGACGCGATCGACAAGTCGGACGACCGTCCGATCACCGTGGTGCTCTCCGAGTTCGTGCCGCGCCACTGGTGGGAGTGGTTCCTCCACAGCCAGACGGCGATGCGCCTCAAGGCATCGCTCCTCTTCCGGCCGAACACGATCGTCATCGACGTCCCCTATCACTCGCACGACACCGGCGACCTCGGCCCGCGACCCGGCTAGACTCCGCGCACTGATGCAGCCGAAGCGCGTCCTCGTGGCGCTCGCGGGGACCAGCGCGGACCCGGATGTCATCCGACTCGTCGCCCCGATCGCCAAGTCGGCCAGAGCTAATGTCATGGGGATCCATGTCATCGAGGTGCGCTGGAACCTGCCGCTCGATGCGGTGATGGAGGCCGAGCTCGACCGCGGCGAGCAGCTCCTCGAGAGCGCGAAGAAGGTCGCGGAACAGGCGGGCTTTTCGCTCGAGACCGAGCTGTTGCAAGCCCGCGAGGCGGCAGCCGCGATCATCGACACCGCCGTGGAGCGAAAGTGCGACCTCATCGTGGTCGCGATGCCGTTCCGGAAGCGTTTAGGTCGGGTGTACATCGGACGCACCGTGCAGAACGTATACGTCAACGCGCCGTGCGCGGTGCTCGCGTATCGTCAGGAGCAGAACGCGTGAAGGTACTCATCGTCGGCTGCGGTCGTGTGGGTGGATTCCTTGCGGGTCTCCTGGATGCTGAAGGACACCATGTCAGCGTCGTCGACATCGCGTCGACGACGCCGGCGCGGGCCGAGCGCGCGTGGTTCCAGCATCTGCCGTCGTCGTTCAAGGGCGACACCATCCTCGGTGACGGCACCGACCTCGAGATCCTGCGGCAGGCCGGGATCGAGCAGGCCGACGCGGTCCTGGCGCTCACCGAGGGGGACAACCGCAACCTGATGGCGGCGCAGATCGCGAAGAAGATCTTTGGCGTGAAGCGTGTGATCGCCAAGGTGAACGACCCGGTGCGGGCGCAGATGTACCGGCAGATGGGTATCGACACGATCTCCCGGACCTCGATCCTGGGCACCCTGCTCTTCGCGATGCTCATGGACGATCGTGAGGTCGGCGAGGTCCTCCTTCGCAAGGCGCTCGCGCATGAAGAGGAATCAGCGCACGAGCCCGTGAAGGTCCGGTAGATGTATTTCGTCGTCGCCGGGGCCGGCGAGGTCGGGTTCCACCTGTCTCAGGCGCTGCTCGAGGCCGGTCACGAGGTCACCGTGATCGAGGCTGACCGTCGTCGCGCCACCTTCGTGCAGGAGCGGCTGGGATCGATCGTCCTCAACGCGGCGGCCGACGAAGGCCGTGCTCAGATGGAGGCGGGCTGCTCGCGGTCCGATGCGGTCATCGCCGTCACCGGCGACGACGCGAAGAACCTGGTGATCTGCCAGCTCGCGAAGGTCAAATGCGGGGCGCCGCGCGTGATCGCGCGCGTCAACAACCCGAAGAACGAGATCGTCTTCAAGACGCTCGGCATCGACGAGACGATCTCCTCGACGCGCGTCCTCATGGGCGTCATCGAGCAGGAGCTTCCTTCGGGAGGATTCATGCCGCTCATGCCGCTGGCCGGCTCCGCGAACGAGATCATCGAGGCGGAGATCGCGAGCGGAACGCCCCCCGCGGGCAAGACGGTCGGGAGCCTCAAGCTTCCGACGGGCGCGCTCGTGGGCGGGATCGTTCGCAAGGGCAAGCTGCTGC
Source organism: Chloroflexota bacterium (assembly GCA_005889445.1). Lineage (GTDB taxonomy): Bacteria > Chloroflexota > Limnocylindria > P2-11E > P2-11E > 3-1-20CM-2-70-9. The sequence goes on along the minus strand of VBGS01000121.1, from coordinate 8,448 downwards.
ACGCCGACGACGACACAAAGCTCGAGGTCGGCGACCGCGTGATCGTGTTCTCGCCGACCGCGTACGAGAGCGAGGTCCGCAAAGCCCTCTTCGGATAGGTGCGGGCGCGTCGCCTAGACGTGATACGGCACGTCGATGACGACGGTGTTCGGTCGGAAGAAGAGCCGGAGCTTCAGCCGCAGACCGGTTTGGTCATGCAGCGGGTAGAGCCACGGGCGTTTCGGCACAACCTCCGGGATGACCACCGCGACGGGCCGGTCGCCGTCGGTCTGCTCCAGAAAGCGGAGGACACGCTCGACAGGGTCGAGGTCGGCCGGCCCAATGACGATCTCGGCGGTCGTGTCGAAACCGGCGCGTCGCAGCTCGCCTGCGGTACGCCGATCACGAACGAGGAGCGAGCGGTGACCCGCGATCGATCGGGCGTACGCAAGGGCCCGAAGCGCCGGAGGGTCCAGACGCTCGAGAGGGACGACGATGTGAGGCCCACGCTCGACCCTAGTCTCGCGACCCAGAGCTGTTTCGAGCATCCCCAGAGAGTCGCGGATGAAGCGTCAACAACACATCAACGCGGACTGGCTGCGCCTCAACGTCCGCGCAATAGCGGGTTAGAGATCGTCGGAGCGCAGCCGGTAGCCGACGCCCGGCTCGGTCAGCAGGTACTTCGGCGCCTGGGGATCGGTCTCGATCTTCCTGCGCAATCGCGCGACGTACACGTGCAGGTAATGCGACTCATCGCCGTAGTCGGGGCCCCACACCTGTTGGAGCAGCATCCGGTCGGTGAGCACCTTGTTCGGATTGGCGAGGAACGTCTTCAGCAGGTCGTACTCCGTCGGCGTGAGGTGGATCGGCCGTCCCGCGACGGTGACCTCGCGGCGCTCGAAATCGACGACCAGCTCGCCGGTGCGCATCCGCCGCTCAGCCCCGCTGGGCGGCCGCGCGAGATGGCGGAGCGCGACGCGGATCCTCGCGAGGAGCTCGTCGATCCCGAATGGCTTGGTCATGTAGTCGTCCGCCCCGAGATCGAGGGCGTTCACCTTGTCACGTTCGCCGCCACGCGCCGAGAGGACGATGATCGGCGTGCCCGAGCGCTCACGGATGTGGCGGACGATCTCGAATCCATCGCCGTCGGGGAGACTCAAGTCCAGAAGGACGAGGTCGGGGAGCCGGCGGTCGTAACTCGCCGTCGCCTCGCTCGCCGTCTCGGCGGTCTCGACCTGAAAGCCATGTCCGCGAAGATTCGTCCGGAGCGTCCGCACCATCGCCGGCTCGTCGTCGACGACGAGGAGCCGCGCGCCTGTCGGTTCGGGACGAGGCGCGTTAGCCGCTGACACCAGCCTGCACCGGGAGCGTGAACATGACGCGGGCCCCGTCGGCCGGCCGCGGATCGACCCAGATCGAACCCGCGTGCGCCTCGACAAATCGCTTGGCGATCGCGAGCCCGAGGCCGACTCCGCGCGTGGCCTGTCCGGCGCGCTGCAGGCGCACGAATGGCGCGAAGATCCGCTCCGCGTCGACGGGCGGTATGCCCGGACCGTGATCCGCGACCTCGAAGCGGATGTCGCCGCCAGCCCGCACCACGCGGATGGCGATCTCGCTTCCGCGGGGCGAGAACTTCGCCGCGTTCTCGACGAGGTTCGAAAGCACCTGCTGGATCTCGACGTAATCGAGCTCGACCGGTGGAAGGTCTTCCGGGACTTCGAGGCGGACAGCGTGGCCGGCGGTGATCGGGCGCATCTTGCCGGCGACGTCTTCGACGAGTGCGCCGACGTCATGCCATGCCTTGTGCGGGACGAGGCTGCCGTTCTCGATCCGCGAGAGGTCCAGGAGGTTTCCCACGACGCGATCGAGACGCAGGGCCTCGTCCTGGATCGCGCTGGCGAACTCGCTCGTCGGCGCGTCGCAGAACTTCGGCATCGACGGCGTCCTTTCGCAGCCGCGCGCGCTCGATCGCGAGCCCCAGCTGGGCGCCGGCGATCGCCAGGGTCCGCTCGTCTTGCGGCGGGAGCTCCGGCGCGCCGGTGCGCGCAAGGATCTGCAGACTGCCGACGCGGGTGCCGCTCACGGTGATCGGCAGCACGCGGACGCGGCGCGTGCGATCGCGAGCGTCGCGATGCGGTCCAACGATGCGGACCCGTCGTGATGTGCCGCGAGGCTCGACGAGACGAAGCTCCGATCCGGTGCTGCGGAGGGCCTCGCGCGAGGCGGCGTCCCGCGCGGCGATCGCCGGGCGCGCCAGCGTTCCGGGATCGACCTCGATCGCGAGCGCGTCGAGGTCGAGCGCCGTGCGGAAATGCTCAGCCACCGCCGCGAGGGCGCGGTCGAGATCGGTCTCGGTGGCCATGCGAAACGCCGCTTCGTACAGCAGCGTCGCGCCGAACTCGCCGCGGCGCGCTTCTTCCGCGCGCGCGCTCGCGGGCGGCCAGCGTCCCGGTGACCACCGCGGTGATGAGAAGAAGCGCGAGCGAGAAGACCTCGTCGGGGTCCGCGACGACCAGCTGGTGTGTCGGCGGCACGAAGAACCAGTCGAACGTCAGGAACGCAAGGACGCTCGCCGCGATGGCCGCTGCGCGCCCGTACGCGACGGCGACGAGCAGCACCGTGACGAGGTACAGCATCGAGAGATTCGCGACGGGTAAGCGCCCGCTCGCGAGTCCGATGAGCGCGGTCGTCAACCCCACCGCCGCCGCCGCCACGACGTAGGGAACGACGCGTCGCATCACAACACGATTCTCCACCTAGACGGTGATCGCACTCTCCACGTCCGGCATCGCCAGTCCCGCTGCGACGCTCGTGAACGCGGCCGAATCGCGGGTCGCGGCGCTCGGCAGCAGTCGGTGCAGGAGCGCGCGGACCGCCGGGATCGCGCTGGAGCCTCCGGTGTAGATCACCTCGCGGACGGCGTCCGGTCGAAGCCCCGCGTCGCGGAGCAGCGCGTCGATGAGCGCTTCGATCTCCTCGAGCATCGGGCCGATGAGGCGCTCGAACCGACCGCGCGTGACGCGCGCGTCGACGTCGACCTCGGCGTGATGGAACGACAGCAACGCGGTGGCCGCGCTCGAGAGCTCGATCTTCGTCCCGTCCACCGCCTGGAAGATCTCGTAGCCAAGCTGCAGCTCGATCGCGCTCCGCAGCGCCGCGAGCTCACGCTTCGGCGCGCCGGCACGGACCAGGTCGTCGAGCGCATCCAGGAGTGGCTTTTCGTTGAGCGCGCTGAGCGCGTGCCAGTCGCGCAGCGCGTTGACGATGTAGCGGGGCAGCCGGAGCTGCTTCGGGCCCCACGTGGCGCGCGACCCCAGACGCGGCGCGACGGTCTCGTCGATGAGAAGCTCGGTCGCGCGATCGCCCCCGATCGGTCCGCCTGCGGTCGCCAGCACCTGCAGGCCGTTTCCCTCGGGTCGCACGAGGCAAAGGTCGAGCGTGCCGCCGCCGAAGTCGAAGACCACGGCGGTGCCCTCGGCCGCGCCGGCGGCGTGCGCGGCGGCGATCGGCTCAGGCACGAAGCGCACCTCGCGAAAGCCCGCGAGCTCCGCCGCCGCGCGCAGTCGGGTCGTCGCGCGTTCCTGCGCTCCAGCCGATCCGATGAAGCGCACCGGCCGTCCGAGCGTGACCGCCTCCGGCGCTTCGCCCACGAGCTCTCCGGCGCGCGCGCGGACATGCGCCAGCACCAGCGCGATGAGGTCCTCGAGCCCCTTCGCGTCACCGAAGACGTTCGTCCTCGTATCGAGCGGATCGCCGAGGAACGTCTTGAGCGCCTGAAAGAACCGGCCCGGCGCGCTGGTGTCGGTGAGGATGTAGGCCTCGAGGCTCTTGTGCGTCCAGTCGGTGGAGGGCAGCCTGATGCCGAGCATCTTGATCTCGCGCTTCAGCGGTCCGCGGTCGCGGTTGTCGGAGAGGTACGCGTCGATGGCTTCCCGACCGACGAGCGCGGATCCGTCCCGGCGTACATAGAGGACGGTCGGCATGGTCTCGCCGGCAATGCGGTCGATCGGGAGCACGTGTGCCGATGACCCATCCCACACGGCGAGAGAAGTGTTCGACGTCCCGAAATCCAGGCCAAAGCGCACCGCCACAGCCTAGGAGGAGAGGGCAGAAGGCCCGCCGACCGAGGGCCCCCGCGCGATGGGGAGCCGGCCGCCAAGGCCGGGAGGACCCCGTCGCGAACAGAGGGTTTCGGTCGGCGGGCCGTCCAGCGGGCGACCGAGGCTGTATAGCCGGGAAGAGAACTCTTGACAACACCATTGATAGGCTTTTAGATATCAGCTGTGGCAGGTGCCCGTCGACCCGTGTACGTCATCAGCATCGCGGCGAACCTGGTCGGCTGCCATCCACGGACGCTGCGGATCTACGAGGAGGAGGGCCTGCTCGATCCGGTTCGTACGGACACGAACATCCGCCTCTACTCCGACGACGATCTGGAGCGCGTCCGAGCCATCAGGTACCTCACGCAGACGCGTGGCGTGAACCTCGCGGGGGTAAAGCTCCTGCTCCAGCTCCGCGGTGCCGCCGATCTGCTCGACGAGATCGCGGACGTGCTGGACCGTCGCGAGTCGGCGATGACGAGCGACGCCGAGGTGCAGCAGCTGACCGACGCGCCGGCGGGACATGACGGGCGCCGCGACCACAAGACACGAAATCGGCAACGCCGGAATGGCGTTGACCTCTAAGCGAGGAGGCCGTTTATGTCCATCGCACGCTTTAGCCCGATCAGCGACGTCGTTTCCCTTCGCGAGGCCATGGATCGTCTCTTCGAGGACAGCTTCATCCGGCCGAACGGCTCGTGGAGCGGTCTCAACGCGGGACAGGTCGCCGTCCCCGTCGACCTCTGGGAGACGCAGGACGCCTACCACCTGCGCGCCGACCTGCCTGGGCTGACCCCCGAGGACATCGAGATCAACGCGACAGCCGACACGTTCCAGGTCTCGGGCGAGTTCAAGGCGAAGACCGACGTGACCAGCGAGGGCTGGCTGCGTCAGGAACGCCGGTCCGGGAAGTTCTCACGAGCGTTCAGCCTGCCGATGCAGATCGAGCCGAACAAGGTCGACGCGAAGTTCGAAAACGGCGTGCTCGAGCTTGTTCTCCCCAAGGCTGAGAACGTGAAGCCGCGCCAGATCAAGATCAACGCGACCAAGTAACCAGAAGGAATAAGAAGTGACCGACCCCGAAACGAAGACCACGACACCCGAGACCCCCGGACCCGCATATGCCCACGACCTGCCGCTCGTGCCACTCCGCGAGGCGGTCGTCTTCCCCAAGCTGGTCGTTCCGCTCGGGGTCGGTCGCGAGAAGAGCGTCGCCGCCATCAACGCGGCGATGGCCGAAGACAAGCACTACGTCATCCTCGCGGCACAGAAGGACGCCGAGATCGATGACGTCAAGCCCGATCAGGTCTACGCGGTCGGGACCCTCGCCGAGATCGTGCGCCTGCTCCGCATCCCCGATGGGAGCGCGCAGATCATCGTCCAGGGCCTAAATCGCGTGCGCATCAAGGACTACCTTCCCGAGCAGCGCTACCTGCGCGTCACATTCGACGCGCTGGCCGAGGACGCCGGCGACGCCGTCGAGCGCGAGGCGCTCCTGCGGAGCGTGCGCGCGCTCTTCGAGAAGTACGTCGATAACGGTGGCTCGATCCTGCCTGAGCTTGCGATGACCGCGAAGAACACCGAAGACGCCGGTCACTTCAGCGACCTTGTCGCATCGAGCCCCGACCTGACGCTCGAGCAGCGTCAGCAGCTTCTCGAGATGCCGTCGGTCGTCGAGAGGATGAAGTTCCTTTCGGTCTTCCTTGCGAAGCAGAACGAGATCCTCGAGCTCAAGGCCAAGATCCAGAGCGAGGTCCAGCAGACCCTCGACAAGACGCAGCGCGAATACATCCTCCGCGAGCAGATGAAGGCCATTCAGAAGGAGCTCGGCGAGGATGAGGGCGGGGCCGAGCTGAAAGAGCTCAAGGACAAGATCGAGCAGGCCGGGATGCCCGACGCCGTGAAGGAAAAGGCGCTCAAGGAGGTCGGCCGGCTCGAGAAGATCCCGCAGGCCTCTCCCGAGACGGGCGTGATCCGCACCTACGTCGACTGGCTGGTCTCGCTCCCCTGGAACAAGTCGGCGAGCGACGACTGGGACATCGCCCAGGCCGCGAAGATCCTCGACGAGGACCACTACGGCCTGCCCAAGGTGAAGGACCGGATCATCGAGTACATGGCCGTGCGCAAGCTCAGCCAGAACCTGCGCGCGCCGATCCTCTGCTTCGTCGGACCTCCCGGCGTTGGCAAGACCAGCCTCGGCAAGTCCATCGCTCGCGCGATGGGGCGCAAGTTCATCCGCATGTCGCTCGGCGGCATCCGCGATGAGGCGGAGATCCGCGGCCACCGGCGCACCTACGTGGGCGCGCTCCCCGGCCGCATCCTGCAGAACATGAAGACCGCGGGCGAGGTGAACCCAGTGTTCATGCTCGACGAGATCGACAAGGTCGGCGCGGATTTCCGCGGCGACCCGAGCTCGGCGCTCCTCGAGGTGCTCGACCCCGAGCAGAACAACTCCTTCAGCGACCACTACCTCGAGGTGCCGTATGACCTCTCGAGGGTCATCTTCATCACGACCGCGGACGTCGAGGACACGATCATCGCCCCGCTTCGCGACCGCATGGAGATCATCCGACTCCCCGGATACACCGAGGACGAGAAGATGCACATCGCGACCGGCTTCCTCCTCCCCAAGCAGCTGAAGCAGCACGGCCTCGAGGATGGGAAGCTCGTCATCGACCCGACGACGCTCAAGAAGCTCGTTCGCGAGTACACGCGCGAGGCCGGCGTTCGGAACCTCGAGCGTGAGATCGGCACGATCTGCCGCAAGGTTGCGCGTGCGATCGCCGAGGGGAAAGCCCAGACCGTCGAGGTCAAGCCCGAGGACCTCACGACGTACCTCGGCCCCGAGCGGTTCGACTACGGTCTCGCGGAGCAGGAGGACCAGGTCGGCGCGGCCACCGGTGTGTCGGTGTCCGAGCACGGCGGCGACGTCCTCACCGTCGAGGCGACGATCATGGACCAGGGATCGAAGCTGGAGGAATTCGTCCTCACCGGCCAGATCCAGAAGGTCATGGAGGAGTCGGCCATCGCCGCTCTCAGCTACGTGCGTGCGCACTATGCCGAGCTCGGCGTGCCGAAGGGCTTCTTCAAGGACCACGCCATGCACATCCACGTCCCCGCGGGAGCGATCCCGAAGGACGGCCCGTCCGCCGGCGTCACCATGGCGACGGCCATCGTGTCCGCGCTCACCGGGCGAAAGGTCCGCAAGGACGTCGCGATGACCGGCGAGATCACGCTCCGCGGTCTCGTGCTTCCGATCGGAGGCGTGAAGGAGAAGCTGCTCGCGGCGCACCGCGCCGGGATCAAGACCTTCCTCATGCCGATGAAGAACAAGAAGGACCTGGTCGACGTCCCACAGGAGGTCATCGACACGGTCGACATCAAGCTGATGTCGACGATCGACGAAGTGCTGAAGGCGGCGCTTCTGCCTGGGCCGAGCGTGACGCCGGCCCAGCTCGAAGCCGCCCGTCCGAGCATGACGCCGCCCGCCGCGCCAGCGCACTAAAGTCACCGGGAGCCCGAACCGATGCCGGTCGAATACAAGGACTACTACAAGACCCTTGGCGTTCCCAAGAACGCGACGACCGACGACATCAAGAAGGCTTACCGGAAGCTGGCGCGTCAGCACCACCCGGACGTGAACAGGAAGCCCGAGGCTGAGAAGAAGTTCAAGGAGATCAACGAGGCCAACGAGGTCCTCAGCGATCCCGAGAAGCGCAAGCGCTACGACACGATCGGCCCGGATTGGGAGCGATACGCGCAGGGCATGGGCGGACGGCCCGGACGGCCCGGTGGGGATTTCCACTGGGTCTACAACGGACCGGCCGGCGCCGGCGGTGATCCCTTCGGCGATACCGCCGGCGACTTCTCGGACTTCTTCCGCACGCTGTTCGGGAGCGAGGGCAACGGCGGCTTCGGCGGCGGCACGACCATGGACGACCTTCTGGGCAGGCGCGGGCGCACGCGAGCGCGCGCGCGTGGTGAGGACGTGGAAGGCGAGGTCGAGGTCACGCTGCCTGAGGCCTACAAGGGCACCGAGCAGGTCGTGCAGATCGCGCCGGAAAACGGCAAGCCCCGGCGCCTCACGGTGAAGATCCCGCCCGGAGTCCGTGACGGGCAGCGCATCCGTCTTGCCGGTCAGGGCACCCCGGGCGCGAACGGCGGCCCGCCTGGCGACGCATTCCTTCGGGTGAAGGTGAAGCCGCACCCCTTCTTCACCCGCGACGGCGACGACCTCCGCGTGGAGCTACCGGTCGCGCTGCACGAGGCGCTGCTGGGTGGGGAGGTCACCGTCCCCACGCTCAAGGGCCGAGTGTCCCTGCGGATACCGCCCGAGACACAGAACGGCCGAACGATCCGACTGGCCGGG
>VBGS01000242.1 GCA_005889445.1 Chloroflexota bacterium | reverse complement strand
CCGACGCAGCGACCCGGGCTGCCATCTGACGCTCGGCCTTCACATGGAAGATCTCCAGGAGGATCGCCGCATCGGGCCGGCTGAAGCGGCGCGCGTCTGCGACATCCTGTGTATGCATGGCTACCCGATGTACTGCTCGTGGGCGGCCGGTCCGACGGACGCGGCGCTCCTTGGCTTTCTCGCTGCCGTGACGCGGCAGCTCGGCGGACGCGACGTGCTCTTCGCGGAATTCGGCGCAGCGACCCGATCGGACGACCGCCAGGCCGATCGCCTCTGGGGCGACAGGCTTCTCGACGAGAAGGTCGCGGGAGAGTACATCGAGCGAGCCTTCGCGACGGTGCACGCGGCAGGGACGGTCGGCGGTCTGGTCTGGTGCTTCGCCGACTACGCGGAGCGGATCTGGTCCGAGCCGCCGCTCGACGACGCGCCGCACGAGCGGCATTTCGGGGTCTGGCGCCCTGACGGCGAGCCCAAGCCGGCGGCGTCCGCGCTGGGTCGCTGGTCAGGTCGGGAACGCGCCGCGCCGCCGGCGTCGGCATGGTCCGGCGATCTCGATCCCGCGCGGTTCTACGACGCGCCGCTCCAGACGCTCGAGCGCCTCTACGGCGCGGGCCTGGGAGATCGGCTGGCACGTTCGGTGCTCTAGCAGTGCCCGCAAGTCAGCGATCTGCGCGCGCGTCCCGCCTCCGACGCGGGATGCGTGTGATGGTCAGCCCGCGTCGCCAGCGGACCGGCCCCCGTGGCCGTTCCGCTGACCCGCGAGCACGCGAACGGCCGAGACCACGCGTTCGCGCAGCGGCGGCGATGGCTCGCCGGGCTCGTCCACCTCGTCGGTCTCGACAGGGCTGAGGCGCAGGCGAACCTGAAGCAGCAGCCGGTAGAGGATCTCCCACTCCTCGAAGTCGAGCTCGATGTCCCTCAGGATCTTCCCGATCGCACCGATGTCGTCCTCGTGACGAGCGGCCCTGGCGAGGCGGTCCTCGAGGACCTGCGCTTCCTTCGTCCACGTCTGATATGCGTCGGTGAAGGTGAGCTCGCGAACGATCGCAGCGCGCGCGCGCGAGAGCGTCTTGCTTCGGCCGACCAGCGACAGGTCCATCGGGTGGAGCGTCATCTCGAACTCGTCACCGACCAAACGCCAGAGGCGCACCGGCACGAGCGTCCGGACGGTCTCGCCGCCAAGTACCGCGAGGATCTTTCCCGGCAGCTCGTACGCCCACGACGCGCGACGTCGGGTCACCGCGATGCCCGCGCGGTCCAGCGCGCCACCGAGATCGCGGACGACGACGTCGTACGAGCCCGGCCTCACCGCGATCGGTACGTGGACCGAATCCCAACGGCGCACGAGCGCATGGATCCTGCCGAGCGGCGCGACGACCATCATCCAGGCGATCACGACGAAGAGTGCGACCGAGTTCGGATACCCGCGCAGGAGCGTCGCGAGCAGCGCGCGATCACGTGGACGCCGTGCCTCCTCCGGGATGCGCGAGGACAGCCAACCGACGATGAGCGGTAGCACGATCGCGAGCGCGAGCATCGCCAGGCGGACCCAGGGATGCAGCCATTCCGGGACCGTCACGAGCCCCAGGAGAAAGGTGCTGAAGGACGGGAACGCGATTCCCGCGATGACCACCGGCCAGGCGACCGCCGCACCCGCCATCCCCGACAGGTACAGCTGACGATCTTTCGGCACGCGTCCGAAGAGGACGATCGTCGCCCAGTTGAAGGCGAGACTCAGGACCCGACCGAGCTGACGCCCGATGAACGCGAAGATGAAGCCGAAGGGCAGCACGCCACAGCTTCAGCAGGGTTCGTGCCCCTCGCGTGCGTTCGAGCGGTCGTCTCCTCGGCGAGCGGGGATCGCGGCCGATGATCAGCGTTTCCTCGGCGAGCGCATCGTCGTGACGGTCTTCGTGATCGAGCATCCGAGGACGCGCTGCGCGCCGACGCCACGACCGGGCCGACGTCGCACTCATCGCGAATTGCCATTTCCACGCGGACCATGCCGGTGGCAATCGCCACTTTCCCGGGGCGCCCATATTCGTCCAGAAGCGCGAGCTCGCGCACGCGCGCGCGACCGCCGACTACACGCACCTTCTGCATGTCGCGGACTTTGCCGGCGCCCGGACACTCATCCGGGCATCGCTCACTGGTCGTGGAGGCAAAGCAAGGCCGGGTCGGGCCTGCGACCATGTCGCGCGCCAGCCGCGAGCATGCGCTCGTTTGGGCGTTGGACCGGTGGCGCCCACAAGCCGACCTACCGATTTCCGGGTATAGGCGCGCCTGTCCGTGATCAGCTGTTCCGCTGAAAGCGACCTGAGCGATGTTTAGCCGAACTCGACGCCCGTTTCAAAAAAGAGGCGACTCGAACCGCGCGCGGGACTATAGTCCAACGGTTTCTCTCCGCCATCTGGCGGGGTTTCGCGGTGGGGAAGTTGGGGGTACAAGGGATGATCCGTCGGCTGGGTCTTGCTGTCTCGCTCGTTCTCGTCATGAACTTTGGGCTCGCGCCAAATCCAAGCAACGCAGCGGTGGGCGGATGCACGGCGATCTCGCAGGTGGAACCTGCAGTCGCCGAGTTCATGCTCAGCCAGGGCGTTGGCGGAACTGGCGTCGCAAGCTACGCGATTCTTACGCGCGGCAAAGAAACCTTG
>VBGS01000241.1 GCA_005889445.1 Chloroflexota bacterium | reverse complement strand
GGCGTCTTCGCGGCGATGTTCATCCTCGCCGTCGTCGCGCTCACGGCCGAAGTCGGCCTGACCTGGCTGGAGGGCCGTCTCATCAAATGGCGTCCGAACGGAATCAACACGGACGGGCTCATCTAGAAAAAAAGGGAGGAACGAATGCAGCGAACCATCGCGACACTCGGTCTTGTAGCAACGATCGTCCTGGCCGCCTGCGGCGGAGCGACCAATAATGCGGGCACCAGCCCGACGACGAACCCGAGCGGCAGCGCCGCGGCGAGCGCCGCCGCTCCGGCGTCGCTCACGATCATGGTGGGTGGTCTCAACAAGCAGATCTACCTGCCAAACAAGCTCACCGAGGCGCTCGGGTACTTCAAGGACCAGAACTTGACGGTCAACCTCATCGACGAACCGTCCGGCAAGGACGCAACCAGCGCCTTGATCGCGAGCGAGGTGGAGGCCTCGTCCGGCTCGTACGACCACACCATCGATGTCGCGGGCCTCGGCAAGAACCTGGTCGAGGTGGTGCAGCTCTTGCGCGCGCCGGGTGAGGCTGAAATGGTCGCCACGGCCAAGGCCAACGACATCAAGGGTCCGGCCGACTTCAAGGGCCGCAAGCTCGGCGTCACCTCCATCGGCTCCGGGACGCACGGCCTCACGCAGTACCTCGCCAGCACGAAGGGCATCACGCCCGACCAGTTCACCCCGATCGCCGTCGGCGCGGGCGACACCTTCATCGCCGCGATCAAGCAGGGAACGATCGACGCCGGCATGACGACCGAGCCGACGATCTCGCGCCTCATCAAAGCAGGGGATGCGAAGGTCCTCATCGACCTCCGCACGCCGGAATTGACCCGCGCCGCGCTCGGCGGCGACTACCCGTTCATTTCGATCTACATGCGTGCCGACTGGGTCGCGCAGAACAAGGGCGTCGTGCAGCGCGTCGTGAACGCGTACGTGAAGACGCTCAAGTGGATCGCGACGCACACGCCGGCTGAGATCGCCGACAAGCTCCCCGCCGACTATTACGCCGGTGACAAGGACCTCTACCTCACATCGCTCACCGGCAGCATGCCGATGTTCAGCCCGGACGGGAAGATGCCCGCCGGCGCGCCGGACTTCATCCTGAAAGTGCTCCAGACGTACAACAACAACGTGAAGGGCAAGACCATCGATCTGACCAAGACCTGGACCAACGAATTCGTCGACGCGGCGAAATAGCGCTATGCGATGGGAGAGGCCGGCACGCCGCCGGTCTCTCCCAGCATCGTCGAGGTCACCAGCAGATCCGCGGTTCGCCGGTTGCACGCGATCGCGACGTCGTGGAGCACCGCGAGCCGGATGAGCGAGCGGACGTCGGCAGCGTGCGGCTGCGTCCCGAGCGGATCCCAAAAGAACACCACCAGGTCGAGCTCCTTGTGCGCGATCATCGCCGCGATCTGGGCATCGCCGCCCATCGGGCCTGGCAGGAGAAGTCGCACTTCGAGACCGGTCGCCTCCGCGACGATCTTCCCGGTGTGGCCCGTGGCGCAGATGCGGGCACGCGACAGCAGCCCGCGGTTCCAGACGGCCCACTCCCTCATGGCCTGCTTCTGCGGATCGTGTGAGATCAGCGCGATGCGTAGCGGTTTGGGTGATTCCATGGCATCGATGGTCGCGGCGAGGGCCGGCGTCATAGGTGACGCCGAGGTGACCGCGAGATGTTCTTTCGGTGCTCTAGGCCCTAAAGCGGTACGAAATAGGTCTCACATGCGAGCTCGACCAGCTCCGGCGTGAGCTCGGCCGGCTTCAAGAGGAAGCGCGCCGCTGCGCCGAGATGCTGCATCAGGTCGCGGGGATGACACGAGCGCAGCGCGATGTTGCGCTCGCGGCAGTACTGCGCGATCCATTCGGCGGCCTTCGGGTAGAAGGTGATCTTCTCTTTCTCGCAGACGCGACGCATGATCTCGGAGAACTCAGGGTCCGTCGGCGGCTTGATCTCGATCTTGTACTGAATGCGCCGCAGGAACGCTTCGTCGACGAGCGATGACGGCGTGCGGTTCGTCGCGAACACGAGAAGACAGTCGAACGGCACCTCGATCTTGCGGCCGTCGGACGTGGTGAGGAAGTCGACGTCGCGATCGAGCGGGACGATCCAGCGATTGAGGAGCTGCTCGGGGGACGCGCGCTGGCGTCCGAAGTCGTCGACCAGCAGGACGCCGCCGCTCGCCTTCATCTGAAAGGGCGCCTCGTGCACCTTGGTCACCGGGTCGTAGTTGAGGTCCAGGTCTTCGAGCGTCAGCTCGCCGCCGACCTCCACGAAGGGGCGCGCGACCGGGACCCAACGGCGGTCGAACCGCGCGTCGAGCTGGATGAGCGGTCGGTGCCGGGACGGGTCATAGACGCGGATGATCTGCTGGCCGACGAGCACCGCGTACGGCAGAGCCATGTTGCCGTGCAGCAGCGCCGCGAGCGATTCCGCGATGGACGACTTGCCCGTGCCCGGAGGGCCGAACAGGAAGATCGAGCGTCCGCTGTTGATCGCGGGCCCGAGCTGGCGGAGGGTGCGCTCGGGAAGCACCAGATGCGAGAGCGCTTTGCGAAGCGCCTCGAAGGTGATCTGGACCTCGCCGATCGATTGGGACCGGACGCGCGCGACGTACGCGCCGAGCGTGACCGGCGCCGGACCGACGTAGCCGCTCCGGTCCATCGCCTCCTTGGCCCGGGCCGCGCCTTTCTCGGAGATCACGTAGACGTACGTCGCCGCGGCGACGCCCGAGCCCCCTTTGACCTCGACGAAGTGCTCGTTCTTGAGGAAATCGAGCGTCGCCTGGAGGATCTTCGGCAGCGGAAGGCACAGTGTGTCGGCCAGCTCGCCCGCGCTGGTCTGACCCTTCTGGTAGAGGAGCTTGAGCGTGAGATCGGCGACGAACGCCGAAGTGAGACCGGTCTCCTCCAGCGTCTGCGGGGCGAGCGGGGCGCTCTGCTCCACCGCGGACGGCTGCGCCGGGGTCGGCTGTAGGA
>VBGS01000240.1 GCA_005889445.1 Chloroflexota bacterium | reverse complement strand
GTCCCCGCGGCGCCCGCCAACATCGAGACGATCATCCGCTCAGCTGCCGACGCGCAGGGAGCCGATCCCGGCCAGCTGCTGCGCGTCGCCTGGTGTGAGAGCCGCTACAACCCGGGCGCGGTGAATCCCTCCGGCGCGTCCGGTCTCTTCCAGTTCATGCCCGGCACCTGGGCGGCGAACAGCGTGCGCGCCGGGTACGGCGGCGCGAGCGTGTTCGATCCAGTCGCCGCCGCGAACGTCGCGGCGTGGATGTTCGCCCGCGGCGCCGCCGGCCAGTGGGCCTGCAGGTGAGCGGCTAGCCTCAGCCCGTGGACGTCGCGGACCCAAAAGATCTGCGTGAGACGCTTCGCCGACACGGCGTCCGTGCCGCACGCGGCCTGGGGCAGCGATTCCTTGTCGACCGTTCGGTCCTCGCGGCGATCATCACCGCGGCGCAGTCACCGCGGTCGAGGTCGCCCCGCGGATGGTCGCGGTCCTCGAGGAGACGATCCGCGACCACGCCAACGTGCGGATCGTGAACGCCGACGCTTTGGAGGTCGACCTCTACGGCCTGCCGCCTCGCGCACCGACGCGGATCGTCGCCAACCTGCCGTACCAGATCACGACACCGCTCCTCGAGCGCTTCCTCGCCGACCCGAGGCGGCCACCGCTCGTCGTCGTGCTCGTGCAGCGCGAGGTCGCGACACGGATCTGCGCCACGCCGCGGGCGGCTCGCGAGCGCGGGTTCCTGTCGGTCTTCGTGCAGTCGTTCGCCGATCCGCGGATCGTCCGGCGCGTGCCCGCCCGGGCGTTCCGGCCCGCGCCACGGGTGGACTCCGCGGTCGTCGCGATGACGACCCGGGACCGGCCCGCCTTCGCGCCGCTCGGGCAGCAACCGTTCTTCAAGCTCGTCAGCGACGCGTTCCGTCATCGCCGCAAGCAGCTCCGCTCGGCGCTTGGACACGAAGCTGGACTCACCCGCGACGCAGCGACCGCGGTGCTCAGCGCGGCGAGGATCGCGCCGGAGCGGCGGCCGGAAGAGCTCACGCTCGAGGAATGGGTCGCGCTCGCCCGCGCGGCCGGCGTGCCCGAGGAATGAGCCGGCGCGTCGTCGTTGCCGCGTACGCGAAGGTCAATCTGACGCTCGAGGTCCTCGGCAAGCGCGAGGACGGTTATCACGAGCTCGCGAGCGTGTTCGCGACCATCGATCTTCGGGACAACGTGCGCGTCGCCGCCTCGCACAGGCTCGACGTGCGCGTCTCCCCGCCGATACCCGTAGGCCCGCACGACGAGCTCGCGACGCGGTCGGTCGCCGCGCTGGCGAGCGCGACCGGCAGAGCCGCGGTCGCGCATATCCGCATCGCCAAGCTGTCGCGTCGGCGCGCAGGTCGGCTCGGACGTCCCGTTCTTCGCGAGCGGAGCCGGCTTTGCGTTGGTGCGCGGCCGCGGCGAGCTTGTCGAATCGTTGCCGCCTCCTGCGGCGCGGCTCTGGATCGTCCTCGTGCTCGTCGCGGCCCGCCTCGACACGCCCAGCGTCTTCGCGGCGCTTCCCGAACGACGCTCCGACGGAAGCCGGTCAAGAGCGATTGCCGAGCGATTGCGAAACGGAACGGCAACCGTCGAGGTCCTTCGCGACGGATTGGTCAACGACCTTACCGAGACCGCCGAGCGCATCGCTCCCTCGATCGCGAACACGCGAAATCTCGCGGCCATATTGGGCATCGACCTCACCATGTCGGGCAGCGGCCCGTCGCTCTTCACCCTGGCGAAGGACCGAGCGCATGCGCTGCAGATGGCCCGCGTCCTCCGTCGAGCGGGCCTCAAGGCGCGTCTCTGTGCGCTCGGGGTCGCTCCGCGATCGACAAGCGACCGAGGGCTGTCCCCCTACGGTTGACGCGTGGATCCAAAAGGCGAGCTCACCGTGAGACAGGCTGGGCAACGTGGTGGCACATCGACCGCGGGAAAGCACGGGTCATCCTTCTATCGCGAGATCGGGCGCCGCGGCGGGCAGGCCCGAAAGGGTCAGCTCGGACCGGAGGGCTATGCGAAGCTCGGCCGCAAGGGCGGCGAGGCGCGCAAGACGCAGCTCGGGTCGCGTGGGTATGCCGAGCTCGGCCGCAAAGGCGGCGAGGCC
The DNA here is from genome assembly GCA_005889445.1 of Chloroflexota bacterium. Lineage (GTDB taxonomy): Bacteria > Chloroflexota > Limnocylindria > P2-11E > P2-11E > 3-1-20CM-2-70-9. The sequence continues at coordinate 2,185 of VBGS01000240.1, read as the reverse complement.
CGTAAGTCTCAGCTGGGTAGCGAGGGCTACGCGCAGCTTGGCCGCAAAGGCGGACGCCGCGTTGCCGAATTGATCAAGCGGGGCAAGCAACCCGCTAAGTAACGGCCCCCAATATCCTTGAGCCATGTCCGATGGGGCGTGGCCAAGTGGTAAGGCAGCGGACTTTGGATCCGCTATCCCAGGTTCGAATCCTGGCGCCCCAGCCTGACGCGCTCCCAGGTGGGCGAGACGCCGCTCGCGATCGTGCTCGCGGCGGGGCTCTCGACGCGGATGCGCTCCAAGACCCCGAAGGTCCTGCATCCTCTCGCGGGACGACTGCTGCTGCAACACGTGCTCTGCGCGGTCCGCGAGGCGGGTGCGACCCCGCTGGTGGTCATGTCGAAGGAGGGCGCCGCCGCGCGCGAGCTCATCGGCACGGAGACGGCGGTCGTGGTCCAGGATCCGCCGCGCGGGACGGGCGACGCCGTGCGCGTGGCGCTCTCGGCGGCGCCCGCGGATCAGGGCATCGGCTACATCGTGTACGGCGACACGCCGCTGCTCCGAGCGGCGACGCTGCGTGGGCTTCGCGCTCTGCTCGAATCGCGGGGCGCGGCGCTCGCCGTCCTCTCCGGCGATGTGGGGACCGATAATGCCTACGGGCGCATCGTTCGCGACGAGCACGGTGACGTCGCGCGCGTCGTCGAGACGCGTCTGGCGACGTCGGCGGAACGCGCGCTCCCCGAGTCCAACCTGGGCGCGTACGCCGTCGATCTCTCCTGGGCACGCGCGGCGATCGCCCGCCTGCGCGCCAACGAGACCGGCGAGATCTTTCTCACCGATCTCATCGCCGAAGCGCGGCGCGACGGCCGGCGGGTGGCCGCGCTTCGCACCGACCACGTGGAGGAAGGCATGGGTGTGAACACACGCGTCGAGCTCGCCGCCGCGGAAGCCGCGATGCGCAGGCGGATCGTCGAGCAGCACATGCTTGCCGGCGTCACCTTTCGCGACCCCGGATCGTGCCAGGTCGACGCCGACGTCACGATCGCCGCCGACGTCGTGATCGAGCGCGGCACGATCCTCGAGGGCAAGACGCGGATCGGCGCGGGCTCGCGGGTCGGGCCGTACGCGGTCATGCGCGACACCATCGTCGGAGAGCGCTGCACCGTGGAGAACTCGACGCTCGAGGGCGCGACGCTCGAGGAGGACGTGCGCATCGGTCCGTACTCGCATCTGCGCCCCGGCGCGTACCTCGAGCGGGGCGTCCAGATGGGCAACTTCGGAGAGGTCAAGAATGCGCGCCTGCGCAAGGACACCAAGATGCATCACTTCAGCTACGTCGGCGACGCCGACGTAGGCGAGCGCGTGAACATCGGCGCGGGCACGATCACGCTCAACTACGACGGCGTGCGGAAGAACCGCACGACCATCGGCGACGACGCGTTCATCGGTTCGGACACGCTCCTGCGCGCGCCGGTCACCGTCGGAGCCGGCGCGACCACCGGCGCCGGCGCCGTCGTCACGAAGGACGTGCCCGAGGGTATGGTCGCGGTTGGGATGCCTGCCAGGGCGATCAAGAAGGCCGACCGTCGGACGAAGAAGGGCAACGGGTGAGCGCCACCACCGAGCAGCTGCTGCTCCTCGAGCTCGTGCTCGTCGCGATGCTGGCGGTCCTCTCGATGAGCGAAGCGGCGCTCCACACGATCCGCCGCCCGCAGGTCATCGAGGAGCTGACCCAGCGGGGCCGCCGTGGCCGCCGCGCCGGCACGATGGGCCGCAAGGCCATCGAGTATCTCGCCGCGATCCAGGTGGCCGAGTTCCTCATCGTGTTCGCGTTCTCGGGGATCGCCGCCGCGTACCTCGCCCCTCGGCTCTCCGACGTGCTCCAGTTCCTCTTCGGGCGGGACGCGCCGGTGGTCCGCGATATCGCCGCGGTCGTCGCCACCGTCGCCGTGCTCTCGCTCGTCGCCGTTCTCTTCGGCCTCTTCGTGCCGCGCGCGATCGGCGCCCGTCATGCCCAGGCGGTGCTGCTCGTTCTCGTTTGGCCGCTCGAGTTCGTCACCTGGATCACGCGGCCGCTGGTCGCGGTGCTGTTCGCGCTGACACGATTCATCACCGGCCCCTTCGGCGGCACGCCGCAGAGCGGCATGCTCGTGACGGACGACGAGATCAAGGAGCTGGTCGAGACCGGGCAGGCGCAGGGCGTGCT
>VBGS01000239.1 GCA_005889445.1 Chloroflexota bacterium | reverse complement strand
GTCGATCGTCGAGTCCGCGACTGCCCGCGGGTCCTGTCCCCGGAGAGCCGGCCCTCCGCGCTTCCGCGCACCCTCCCCGCAGCCGCCGCTTGCTGTTCGTCCCCTTCTGCGTACGGGCGGCGCGGGGCCCCATGGGGCCCGCGCGTCGCGCGGAGAACCAGCTCTCCGGTGCCACCCGCGGGCCGCGCGCCCGATCTCTCCGCCGGCGTGCCGCACGCCGCGGCCTCCGAGACGAGTAGCTAGCTGCCTTGCTCGCGGGTGGGAGGTCTGCGGACGCGTCGGCGGCGGCGCGGGCCGGCGGGGCGTCCTTCGGGATGCTCCTTCCAGACGATGTGTCCGTCATCGTCAGCCGAGGCGACCTGGACCAGGCGGTCCCAGAACTCGGCGCGGCGGATCTCCTCCTCGGCCAGCTCGCGCGTCACGTCCCGTTCGAGCATGACATCGCAGTCGTATGGAGAGCCGACGACTTTCCAACCGTTCTCGGTGAGCTGATCAAGCAGATAGGCGATCTCGGTAAGCCGCTTGGGAGTCTCGGAGACGTACTGGCGAAGCCACCCGGAGGTCGTGCGCTTGCCGCGATCGCCGCGATCGATCTCATCGCGAACGGTGCCGAACACGTGAATGAGGATGTACGTGGAGGACGCCGCCACTTCGTGAGAGTTTAGCCGCGCTCCTCAACGAAGCGGTAGCCGCCATCGGAGTCCTTCGCGATCACGACGAGCGCGCCATTCTTGAAGCCTGATTGCCCTTTCAGCGCCTGACAGATCAGGTGGTAGTGCTCGTGCTCGGGGGGCACACATTCGCAGCGCTCGCTCCTGATCTCGGCGTCGAAGCGTCGAGCGCCGATGCGGAGCGCAACGCGCTCGCCCGGCCCTGGGAAGAGCTTCCAGGCGTCCTTCGTGATCAGGATGCGCGTCTTTCGAACATCTTCGGAGCTGAGGCGGTGGCGATAAGTGGAACGAGAAACGCTCATGTCTGCATGTATTTTCGCATGAATCGGTCCGCCCCGCTCGATGGAAGCCGCCAGTCGCCTGCTTGACGTTTGTGCTAGGGGCTGCTAGCGGAGCGCCGCCTCAGGATCGTCGAGGAAACGCGCGAGGTGGACCACGCGAACGTTGGAGCCGGCATCGCGAAGTCCGGCCGCGATCTGCAGCATGCAGCCCGGATTCGCGCTCACCACGACATCCGGTCGGACATCGAGGATCGCCTCGACCTTCGATCGCTGCAGCGTGCGTGAGATCTCGGGGTGCATCAGGTTGTAGACGCCGGCGCTGCCGCAGCAGCGCTCGGGGTCGGCGATCTCGACGAGCGTGACGCCCTCGATCGCTTGCAGAAGCGCCCGAGGCTGCGTCCGGATGCGTTGCCGCTCACGTCGCGCACCCGAGCGGCGAAGGCCTTGGCTCGTTCCGCCCAGGCGGGGTCGTCGGCGAGCAGCTCGCCGTACGCCTTGAGATGGGCGCCGCACCCCGCGGCGTTCACGACGATCTTCGCGTCGCTGCCCGCGAACGCGTCAACGTTGTAGCGCGCCAGCTCGCGAGCGCGCTGGCCTTCGCCGGCATGGGCGTGCAGCGCGCCGCAGCAGGTCTGCTCCTCGGGGGTGGTGACGGTGTCGCCCTGACGCTCGAGGAGACGGACGGTGGCGCGCTCGGTGTCGCCGAAGCTCTCCCGCATGATGCATCCGGCGAACAGCGCGAGGTCCGCCCCGGGGCGGTCCGTGCCTTCAAAGGACCTGCCCTCTCGGGCCGGCGCGAGCGACGCTGCCCACGCGAGACGGCCGCCGAGCGCTCGCGCGATGCGCAGGAGACCGAGCCGGCGCGACAGGTCCGTCATCCGGCTAAAAAGCGCGAGGCGACCGCGGTGCGCGACCGTGTCAAGAGCGGCGCGCCCGACGGATCCAGCGAAGGTCCGGTCCTCACGCTCGCGCAGCACCTCGCGCGCGCCTTCCATGATCCGGCCGAACGGCACCAGCGACGGACACGCCGTCTCGCACGCACGGCAGACGAGGCACGCCTCCAGGTGATCGCGCGTCGTCGTGCTGGGCGCGGCGGTTTCGGCAATCAGGCCGCGAATGAGCTGGATGCGGCCGCGCGGCGAGTCGGCCTCGTCGCCCAGGACGCGATACGTCGGGCAATCGTTGAGGCACAGACCGCACGAGACACACGTCGCGAGATCCTCGTGACGCACCGCGGATGAGAGGGCGATGTCCCTAGCATACGGAGGATGGCACTCGGGACCGCCAGTATCGCGACGCGACTGCGCGAGGCGGTGCCAAACGACCGGGTCATCACCGACGAGGCCACGCTGGTGCCTTACATGTTCGACGCGTCGTTCTGGTCGCTGCGTCAGCGGCGCATGCCCGAGGCCGTCGTCGTGCCCCAGTCCACCGCCGAGGTCGTCGCGGCGGTGCGCGTCGCGGCCGAGACCGGCACGCCGATCGTCGCGCGGGGCGCCGGGACCGGACAGACCGGAGGCGCGGTCGCGCCGACCGGCGGGATCGTCATCTCGTTCGCGAGGATGCGCGCCATCCTGGACATCGACCGCGCGAACCTTCAGGCGGTGGTCGAGCCGGGACTCGTCTATCTCGACTTCCAGAACGCCCTCGCCCCGCATGGGCTGTTCTTTCCGCCGGACCCGGGCAGCGGCCGCGCCTGCACCCTGGGCGGCATGGCGGCGAACAACGCCAGCGGACCGCACGCGGTGCGCTGGGGCACGACATCGGCGTACGTCCTCGGCGCCGAGGTCGTGCTCGCCGACGCCTCCGTCATCACCACCGGCGGCGTCCACTCGAAGGCGCTCAAGTCCTCCAGTGGGATCGACCTCACGAAGCTGTTCGTCGGCTCCGAGGGGACCCTCGGGATCTTCACGAAGCTACGGCTGCGGGTGCAGCCGAAGCCGCCGGCGCGAGCGGTCATCCTTGCCGGATACGCGAAGCTCGAGGACACGGTCGCGTCGCTCGACGACCTCTTCGCATCCGGCATCCTCCCGTCGACGGCGGAGCTCCTCGACCGCAGCGCCGTCGACGCGCTGCGGCTCTGGCGGCCCGAGCTCGCTCTGCCCGAAGGCGAGGCCGTCCTGCTCGTCGAGGTGGAGGGAACGCCGGACCAGGTCGCCGCGAACGTCCGCTACACCGACGCGGTCATCCGACGACGCGCGACCGTCACGCGTTTCGCCGAAGATGAAAAGGAGATCAGCCGCCTCTGGGCCGCGCGCGGCGGCCTCGCGGCCGCCACCGCGCTCGCTCATCCCGGAAAGCACCGGATCTTCGCGGGCGAGGATCTGGCCGTCCCGCTGACCGAGATCCCGCGGACCGTCCGACGCGCCCGCGAGATCGGCGCGGAGCTGCGCATCGCGGTGATCTTCTACGGCCACTTTGGCGACGGGAACGTGCACTCGGCGATCCTCGTGGACCCGGACGACGCGGACGAGGTGCGCCGCGCGGATGAGCTCGCGGACCGCCTGCATCGCCTCGCGATCGAGATGGGTGGGACCGTGACCGGGGAGCACGGCACCGGCGCGGTACGCGCGCCGTACATGCGCGCCGAGCACGGCGATGCCCTCGACGTGATGAAGCGAATCAAAGACGTGATGGATCCGAAGGGGATCCTGAATCCAGGAAAGATCTGGAGCGAGACGAGCTCGGCGGCCCCGCGCTCCTAGTTGAAGTACCCGTAGTCGGCGAAGACGAGCCTCAGGAACGCCAGGCCGCACAGCGCGACGAAGACGATCCGGTGCGACAGGATGGCGCGCGGGGTCTCCCTGGCGACCATCGCGACCTGACCCCAGAAGAACAGCACGAGGCTGATCTCCGCGAACATGAACGCGGCGTGCTCGTAGCCGAGGCCGCTCCACCGATATGGCTGTGTCATCGTCCAGTTGAGCAGCGCGTTCGCCGCCTGATACAGATGGACCGCTGCCGTGATGACCGCGCCGCCAAGCGCGGCACCCGCGATCTCGGCGCCGCGCGGACGACGCCGCCAGAGCGCGAGCTGACTCACGATGAAGACGTTGACCAGCGGGATGAGGATCGCGTCGCCGATCAGAGCTGAGGTGTACGAGAGTGTCGTCCGATAGTGGGTGGCGATCGGATCAGCGTTCAACCGAAGCCAGGCGCTGCCCGCAGCCTGGAGCACGAAACCGAACAGGCAGGTGATCGCGAAGACGAGCCCGAGAAGGAGCCAGGGGCGCTGCTCGACACGCGCGACCGTCCGGAGCATTCGTCCTCCCCTTCCCTATTTCGGTAGCGGGAGCCTAGCCGATACGGACCCGCAGGACTACAGGAGATCCGCCGTCCCGTGCTTGCGCGCGAGGTAATCGAACGCCGCTCTGATCGCACCTGGATACCACATCGATCTCTTGCGAACGGCCTCCT
>VBGS01000016.1 GCA_005889445.1 Chloroflexota bacterium | reverse complement strand
GACCCCGGTCCGCTCTCGCGCGAGGCCGAGTCGACGCTCTACCGCGTCGCGGTCGAGGCGCTGAACAACGTGAAGAAACATGCCGCGGCGCACGAGGTCCGCCTCGCACTGCTCAAGACCGAGGACACGCTCGAGATCGACGTGGCGGACGAGCGCCATGGCTTCGCGACCGAGCAATGGGGCGAGGCCGGCGTTCGACCTGGGCACTTCGGCCTCCTCGGAATGCGCGAGCGGGTCGCCTTCCTGGGCGGACTGTGCAAGGTGCAGAGCAAGCCCGGCGAAGGAACGACCATCCGGATCGTCGTCCCGCGCGATCGCCTCCGTTAATCCTCGGGCGGAAGCGCCTCGTCGAGCAGCATCACGGGGATCCCGTCGCGGATCGGAAATCGCCGTCGGCACTGGGTGCAGACCAGGTACTCGCCCTGCTCGCGCACCGGAGCGTGATGGTCGTCGGGGCAGGCGAGGATCTCGAGCAGCTCGCGGTCGATCGGCACGCGCCGATCGTAGCCTTGACAGGCATGTCAATAATGCATTGACATGCTCGGCCAGGCTCAAAGAGGTGCCCCCGGCCCGACGCGCACCCGGCTGATCGTCGAACCCGCCATGCCGGTGAGCCTGTCCGTGCTCCCGCTCGATGATCCCGCGGAAGCCTCGCGCGTCGCCGAGTCGTCCGGCGTACCGGCGGCGATCCTGGCGCGACACGGGGCGCGCGTCCGGCAGACGCATCGACGCGCCAACGTCATCGTCGTTGATGTACCTGAAGATCGCCAGGTCGCGCTTGCTCGCGACCTCGGCGATGCAGGCTTCGTCGTCCGGCCGCCGAAGCCGATGTACCCGCTCCTGAATGAGAGCGTCCCCTCACTCGACGTCCCGGCGATGTGGAACGCGGGCTTCGCGGGTGCGCGCGTTCGGATCGCGATCATCGACACGGGCGCCGATCGTCATCCGGATTTCGCCGACCGGATCGCGGCCGCGCGGGACTTCACCGGGCACGGTGGTGTTGATGACGTCGGGCACGGAACGCACGTTGCCGGCATCGTCGCCGGCGCTGGCGCGGTCTATCGGGGCGTCGCGCCGGAAGCCTCGCTCGTCATCGCCAAGGCGCTGGGCGCCAGCGGCGGCACGGAGGACGCGGTGCTCGCGGCGATGTCGTGGGCCAGCCGCCAGCGGGTCGACGTGATGAATCTCTCGTTGGGCGGAGCGGGCGATCCCAAAGACCCGCTCTCGCGCGAGGTCGATGCGCTCGCCACCGAGGGCATCATCGTCTGCATCGCCGCCGGGAACGCCGGCCCGGCCTCGGGCACCATCGGCTCGCCCGGCTGCGCGGCCGGGGCGATCACCGTCGGCGCGACCGGCAAGGATCGCCGCCTCGCGGCCTACAGCTCACGCGGTCCGGTCCCCGGGCTCGCGGCGCACAAGCCGGACGTGCTCGCGATCGGCGGCGGCGTGACGCCATCGGCCGCCTGTCACTACGGCGTCGGCGTGGCAAGCGCGCGAGCCGCGGCGCTCGACGCCGACCCATGCGCGCTCTCGTCGCGCTACGTTCGGATGAGCGGGACGTCGATGGCCACGCCGCACGTGTCCGGTCTGTGCGCGCTGCTCGTCGAGGCATCGCGCGCGCGTCATCCGCGCCTCGGGCGTGCAGCCCGGGCGATGGCCGTGAAGCGCGCGCTGCTTCAGGGCGCGATCGACGTGGGGGTCGGCGCGGACGCCGGCGGCGCCGGCGTCGTCGACGGCAAGAGGGCGCTCGCGGCGCTTACCACCACCCATCGGACGAAGGCGGAGGCCGCGATCTAGCCGACGGACACGCGTCGGTACGGCCAGAGCGCCCAGACGACCATCGCCAAGAGAGCGAACTGCCCGATGCCGTTGAAGCTCAGCGTTCCGTGGTCGACGCCGGGGAAGGCGTGCAGGAGGACCGCTCCGACCACCAGGATGGCCACTCCGACGGCGGCAAGGCCGAGGGCGCGCGCGCGATCACGCTGTCCGATGATCCCGGTCGCGAGCGCGAGCGGAACCAGCGCCAGGACATGGTCGTACACGAACGCGTACGGGGCGGCGCTGAGCGAGATGGCGATCCAGACCGGGACCGCGGCCTCGGAACGCGGGGAGAACCTGAGTCCCGCGGCGATGAGGGTCAACACGAGCGCGACCCCCACGACGAGGCCTGGCGTGCCGAACGTGTCGCGCAGACCGTTGGGCAGCGTCGCGGCCCGGATGTCTCCGGCCTGGCTCGTCGGCACGGCCGCCCAGGCCTGCCACCAGCCTGGGAACGCGATGGCCGATGCGACCGCGGCGAGGACCGCGAAGGCGACGAAGGCCAAGACAAAACCGCGTGCCTTGCGGACCAGAGCAACTCGGAAGAGCGCGGGCACCGCGACGAAGAAGAGCTGCGGCTTGAACAGCATCACGCTCGCGGCAACGCCGGCGAGCGCCGGCCGTCGGCGGAGCCAGAGCGCCATCAGCGCGAGCCCGCCGACGAGAAGGAAATCCCACTGCCCGGAATAGAAGGTCACGATCCCGGGCTCGGACCCGATCAGGGCGAACGCAAAGAGTGTGTGGGCGAGAGGAAGCTGTCGAAAGCGCGCCTCGCCGAGCGCGAAGAGACCCGTGGCCGCGATCACGAGCGTGATCGCGAGCCAGAGCGGGGCGGCGATCGGCAGGGGCAACGCGCCGAATGGCGCTATCGCGATCGGCACCCAGCCCGGATAGATGAACACCGACGTCGAGGTCGCCTGAACGCCCAGCTCGGAGATCTGTCTCTGCCATACCTGGGGGTCGTACGGATTCGCTCCCATCACGAACAGATGTGGTCCCGTCCAGATGAGCGAGAAGTCGTTTCCGAAGATGCCGCGCTCCCACACGCCCACGAACCCGAATGAGGCGAGGACGAGGAAGCCACCCAGCAGCCCGATCACGAACGCCGCGCCCGCAAGGAGCCGCTGGCCGGGGAGCGCGACCTTGTCGGCCGCGACGTCAGCCTGGGTCGCGACCTCTCCCGAGCCGGTCCCCCAGACCACCCGCGTGGCGGCCACAGCGAAGGCCGCCACCAGCGACAGATTCAACGGCATGAGACCGAAGAGGGTAGCGGTCGGTCGTTTCAGCGAGGCGTCAGCGCGGTGGCGTGCCGCTCGCGAGTCCGCTCGAACACGAACGTGGCGATCGCCGCGAGCTGCGTGGCGATAGCCACGCCCAGCACGATCCGCGCGACCGAGACCCCATCGGTCGCGGCGACGAGCAACAAGGTGACCTCGGCGACGACGGCGACGGCAAGCAGCAAGCCGACGCGCATCTCGCCGCGTCCGATGAAGTAGCTGATCCAGAGGTTGAGCAGGGCGTTGGCGAGCGCGGCGATCCCGTAGAGCGGTGCGATCGCGACGGCGGCTGGATATTGGTCGCCGACGACGATGCCGACGAAGAACGCCGGCGCGATTACATACGCGAGCGCGACCGCGCCGCTGGTCGCCAGGACGAAGGACAGCGCGAGAAGGAGCGCGCGCTCGGTGGGCTCGCCGCGCGCGTGGGCCCGGGAGGTCCGCTCGAGGAGCAGGAAGCCGACCGCGATCGGCGCGAAGAGCACGATCTTTCCGAGGGTCACCGCGCCGGCGTACGCCCCGGCCTGATCCGGTGCGAGCACCGAGCGCGCGAGCACCGCGTCGACGTTCGTCAGGGCCGCGTAGGCAAGGAGCACAATGCCGGCGAAAACGAAGAAGCGCGTCTCGGACGCGCCGAGCTCGATGATCGCGCTCGCGCCGCGGGCGGCACGCAACAGTCCGAGCAGCGGGACCGCCGCGACGACCAGGCTGAGACCGACAGCGCCGGTGGCGCCGATGAACGCGCCGCCGACGCCGAAGCCGAGCGTCACCAGGAGGATCCCGAGGACAAGCCGCATGCCCGCCTGGGCGATCAGCACGCTGCCCATCCAACCGAACCGCGCGAGTCCCTGAAGGAGCCCGAGCGCGAACGTCAGCACCCCGGCGAAGAACAGCGACACGCCGAGAAGCACGACCGTGAATGTCGGCAGCGCGAGCGCGCTCGAGATCGGACCAGAGAGGAGCGCGATCGCCGCGGCGAGCGCAGCGACGGCGATGACCACGCGGACCGACCATCGGCGCACGAATGCGTGAAGCGCGGCCTCATCGTCTCGTGCGCGGTACTGCGCCGTGAGCTTCGCCGTCGCCGACTGGATCACCTGGCTCGAGATGGACTCGAGGATGAGCACGCCGAAGAGCGCGATGAGGATCGCGTAGTCCTCGGGGCGGAGGAGCCGCGCCATCACCACCTGATAGCCGTATCCGAGGACGTTGGCGATGGTCGTCGCGGCGAGGAGCCAGATCGCGCCGGCGTGCGGTCGGAGGCGGGTTATCACGCGCGGGCCAGTATTAGGCGCGATGCGCGCGCGTGCGGCGGCTGTCGTGACGATCGCGCTTGCCGCGATCGTGTTCCTGCGAGCCGTCCCCGAATGGATCGACTCGACGGTCCGCTCGCCGGACGCGACGGCCGCGGCCGCGCTCGGCTTTTCGTGGGCGGTCGTGGCGGCGGTACTTCTCGCGGTCGGGACGGCCGCGGTGATCGCCTACGGCGTGGCCGCCGGGATCGTGCTCTGGCGCGGCGAGCGCGCACACGCGGCCGTGGTCGGGACGGCCCTCGCGCTGGTCGGGTTCGGCCTCACCGATGCGCTCGCCGCGCTCCGCGCGGCGGACCCCGCGTGGACCGTCCCGGTCCTCGCGGTCGGGAACGCGGCGAACGCGCTCGCGCTCGCGGTGCTGCTCACCTTCCCCACCGGACGGTTCGTCCCGCGCTGGGGCGCGCCGCTGCTGGTCGCTTGGACCGGCTATCTCTGCGCGATGCTCGCTGTTCCGGGCCTGCGGTGGGAGGCGCTGGACGGGATCGCGATCCTTGCCGAGCTGGCCGTCTTCGCGATCGCGGTCGGCGCCCAGTGCTATCGGTACGCCCGTCGCTCGACGACGGCGGATCGGCGGCGCACGAAATGGATCCTCTGGGCGTTCCTTGTCATGTTCCCAGCCGCCGTCGTGCGCGATGTCCCGCCGCTGATCTTCCCGACCGTGACGCAGGCCGGCACCGTCGATCGATTCGCATTCGACGTGATCCGCGTCCTCTACTGGGACGTCGCCGCGGCGGTCGTCGCGCTCGCGATCGCGTTATCGGTCGTACGGAACCACCTTCTCGACGTCGACATTGTCATCGGACACACGATCGTGGTCACCACGTTGACCGCGCTCGTTGCGGGCATCTTCACCGGCGTGTCGGCGATCACCAACTGGGTGATCCTCGCGGTGACCGGGCAGCACTCCGAAGTCGCGAACATCATCGTCGCCGTCCTTGTCGCGGTCGCGATCGCGCCGCTGCGGCGCGTGGTGCGCCAACGCGTCGACCGCGTGCTCACCGCGCGCGCGGCGTAGCTTCAGCCCAGCGCACGTCGCTCGCGCCGGCGAACGCGGCGAGATCCTCGACCGCAGACTCGATCGCGCGATGCGTCGCGCGGTCGCGGGGGGCGCTTGGCTCGAGCCGCAGAGAGAGGACCTCGAGGCGACCATGCTCGCGGTCCATCCGTGGATCGACCGTACCGATCAGCTGGTCGCGGTGCAGGATCGGCATCGCGAAGTAACCGCGCGTGCGCAGGTGCTTCGGAACGTAGATCTCCATGCGGTAGCGCATCCCGAACAGCCTTTCGGTGCGAGCGCGATCGATGATCAGGCTGTCGAAGGGCGAGAGCAGTGTCGTGCGATCGCCATCGCCGGCCGCTGTCCCGGCCACGAAGTGCTCGCCCGGCAGACCCTCGACCGTGACGCGGCGCGCGACGCCGGCGCGTTCGAGATCGCCCAGCGCGTCGAGGGTGACGTAGTAGCCGAGCCCGTAGTAATGGCGCAGCTGTTGATACGTCGCGACCCCCATCGCGCCCAGCGCCCGCTCTGTCGCGAGCCGGGCGGCCTGTCGCCGGCCCAGCGGACGCACCGTGGGCAGCCACGTGCTCGCGAGCGTGAAGACCCGGCGGCCACTCGCGCGCGCGCCGATCGCCACGACGCCGAGGCGCATGAGGAAGTGGAGCATCATCGAAACGTTCCGATCGTCGTTCCATCCGCTCGACGTCCACGAATCGATGGACCGATCCTCGAACGCGTCGAGCGGCAGCGGTCCATCGCGCCGAAGGCGTGCCAGCACGTCTCGTCGCAGCGCCGCGTTCTTTCGGAGCCACACGTTCATCCGCTGGTGCTGCGGAGTCTGGCCCCGGACGGCCGCGCGGATCCGGAGAGCGTGGAGCGGACGGTCGGCCGTCGGCAGGATGCCGGCGATGAACAGGATCGATTCGTAGAGGGAGCGATCGCGCCACAGAAGACGATCGAGGTCAGCGAGCTTGTATCGCCCGAAGCGGCTCCACAGAACGAGCAGATGATTCCGCGCCACGACGTTGGTCGGGTCCAGCTGCAGGTAGCCCAGATGCTGGACCGCCTTCAGGATCGAAACGGCGGTGGGGCGCGTACCGCTGTCGAGAAGCTGCGCGCGGACCGCGAGGCGGCGCGCCTCCGCGAGCGTGATCCGGTCTACGTGGCGCCCGATGCGACCGGGACCTGCGGGTGCTTCTCCGGAGCGACCGCGAGGAAGTTCGCGATCAGCTCCTCGAACTCGGGCGCGTCGTACATCTCGATCTGCCCGCTATCCGAGAGCCGCGCGATCTCCGGATCGATCGGGACCTTCGCGATGAGTGGGGCGTTCGAGACGATCACGAGCTTGAGCCCCTGCGAAGGGCCGAAGACCTCGTTCTGAGAGCCATCGGGCATTCGCACGTAGGCCATGTTCTCGACGATGCCCAGGATGTCCCCGCCCAGCTGCTTCACGAGCTTCACCGCCTTCGTGACGACCATCGCCGCGAGCGCCTGCGGCGTCGTGACGAGCACGACGCCCGAGATCGGCAACGCCTGCATCACCGTGAGCGGCGCGTCGCTGGTCCCCGGGGGAAGGTCGACGATGAGGTAATCGAGCTCGCCCCACTGGACGTCGCTGAAGAACTGGCGGATCGCTCCGGAGACCATCGGTCCGCGCCAGATGACGGCCTCTCCCTCGTCGGGGAGCAGCAGGTTCATCGACATGATCGGGATGCCACCCCGGGAGCGCGGGGGAACGAGCGACTTGCCATCGGCCGCGACCGGCGGCTTCTCGCGAACCCCGAACATCTTCGGAATAGATGGTCCGGTGATGTCGCCGTCGAGCACGCCGACGCGGAACCCGCGCCGCGTGAGGCCCACCGCCAGGAGGCCCGCGACGAGCGACTTGCCGACCCCGCCCTTCCCCGACATGACCGCGATGACGTGCTTGATGCCCTTCTGCTCGGCCATGCCGCGCATCTTCATTCCACCGCCCGGCGCGGCGGTGCCGCTCGCCGGCGGGAGACTATCCGGAAGCTTGCCGGTGTCGGCGAACGAGTTCAGATCGCGCATCAGGTCCTCGACGCTGACACGCCCGCCGCCGTGGCCGGTCGCGCCCTGCTTGATCGTCTCGCTCTTCGAGATCGCGCACGAGGCGCACGAAAGCCCGTAGCGCGCGAAGATCCGCGCCGTATCCGGCCAGCGGTCGACGACGCTCGAGATGGTCATGTCGGGGCTGATCTGCGACACGGGTTGGGAGCCTCCAATGAGCGAACGCGCTGCCTGCTCTCACATCGATTGTACCGTTGCGATCGTGCATGAAGGGCGGTCCGGGCGAGCGCGTCTGCTCGCCGCGCTCACGCTCACGGCGCTCGTCTTCGTCATCGAAGCCACGGCGTCGGTCTTCGCGAACAGCCTGGCGCTGCTTGCCGAATCCTTCCATGTCCTGATCGATGTGGTGGGTCTCGCGATCGCCGTCGGCGCGCTCTGGCTCGGGGCCCGGCCGGCGACCGAGCGCCGCACCTTCGGTCTCCTACGCCTCGAGATCCTCGCGACCGTGCTCAACACGGTGCTCCTGCTCGTCGTCGCGAGCGTGGTCCTGATCGAGGGCTTACGGCGGTTCTCCGAGCCCGTCGTGGTCGCGAGCCGGCTCGTCCTCGTCGTCGCGAGTATCGGCCTGGCCGCCAACGTCATCTCGGTGTTCCTGTTGCGCAACGCGCATCGCTCGCTCGTGGTGCGAGCCGCGTATCTGGATGTCGTCACCGACGTCATTGGATCGGCGGCGGTCGTCGTCTCAGCGCTCGCGACGATCGTCTTCAACCGTCTTCTCGCTGACACCGTCGCCGCGTTCCTGGTCGTGGCGCTGATCGTTCCGCGCGCGTGGTCGCTGCTGCGCGAGGCGCTCGACGTGCTGTTGGAGGCGACCCCCCGCGATGTCAACATCGAGACCGTCCGCCGGCATGTCGTCGAATGCGCCGGCGTGAAGGACGTCCACGACCTGCATGTCTGGACGATCACGAGCGGCGTGAACGTGATCTCGGCGCACGTGGTCGTCGAACGCGACGCCGACGCTGGCGCGGTGTTGAGTGACCTCGAGGCGTGCCTGCGGGGTGACTTCGACATCGCTCATTCGACTTTCCAGCTCGAGACCGAAGACCGAAGGCGGATCGAGCACGCGAGCCACCAGTGATGGGACCGAGCGACCTCGACGCTGTCTGCGACCTGTGGCGACTGCCGCGCCCACGCGCATACAGCGCGACGGAGGGCGGCTATCAGAACCTGACGAGATACGTCAGCTGCGCAGCCGGCGAGTTCGTGGTCCGTCTCTACACGAACGTCGCCGAGTCAGCGCGTCAGCGGTTCGAGCACGAGCTTCTCGGTCGCCTGCAGCCGGCCGAGCTGAGCTTCGCGGTCCCGCGTCCGCTTCCGAGCGACGACGGCGACACCCTGCGGGTCGTGGATGGCCGGCTTGCCGCGCTCTACGCGCGTATTCCTGGAGCCCCTCTCTCGAAGGACGGCGGCCTCTATGTGGAGAAGGCGGCGGCCGCGCTGGCGGAGCTCGACGCCGCGCTCGGCGGCCTCGTGCGCTGGGGCGCCCGGCCGGCCGTGTTCGACGGCGACATGCGCCATGTCCATCCGCTCGTCACCGACGTCGAGAGCGCCCTCGAGGACTCGGGACTCTCGCCCGAGCATGCGCGGGCACTCGGCGACTGCCTGCTGCGAACGTCCGAGCTCACGGGCCCGCTGTACGCGTCGCTCCCACAGCAGGTGACGCACGGCGACTTCGCGTTCGGCAACACCCTTGTCGCCGACGGACGCGTCACCGGGCTGCTCGACTTCGAGCACGCGGGCATTGACGTCCGGGCGTGCGACCTCGCGGTCGCGCTCTATCGCTTCCCCGCGCACCCCGGAACGCTCGGTGCGCTTGGCGAGTGCGAGCGGTTCGGCCGCGCGTACTGCGCGGTCTTACCGCTCGACGTGACGGAGCTCGCCGCGCTGCCCGCGCTGCTCATGGTGCGCGGTGCTCTGAGCTTCGCCCACTGGGTCGGCCGCTACCGCGCCGGGGTCGCGACGGTCGACGACGTGCGGCCGCGAGCCGAGCGCGCGCTCTTCACGAGCGACTGGGTCGAGGCGAACGGCGAGGCGCTCGTGCGGAACGCGATCGTCTGGATCGGCGAGCGCGTGTAGCTACCGGCGGCGCCGCCGGCACGAGGCGCAGAGGCCGTAGAAGTCGAGCGCCGCGTGGTCGACCTGGAACTCGTGGCGGCGGCCGACGGCGGCGAGCATCGGCGCGACGATGTCTTCGGCGACGTCCTCGACACGCTGGCAGTT
>VBGS01000238.1 GCA_005889445.1 Chloroflexota bacterium | reverse complement strand
GAACCATCCGCCGCCGTGACTGGGACGAAGCCGCGGACGTGCTCGGTCGCGTCAGCGTCGCGGTCGTGAGCGAGGACGACATCGAGGCCGATCTCGATCTCGCGCGGCGATGGTCGCAGACCGCGCCGGTCCTCGTGACCCTCGCGGAGCGCGGCGCCGTGCTGCTAGGCCGCGGGCGGGAGATCGTCGTGGAAGGATTTCGGGCGGAGCGCGTGGTCGATCCGACGGGCGCGGGAGACGCGTTCTGCGCCGGGCTGGCGCTGTCGCTCGCCGAAGGAGATCAGCTCGAGACGGCCGCGCGGTTCGCGAACGCGGTCGCCTCCTTCGCGGTCGAGGACGTCGGTCTCGATGGCCTTGCCACCCGCGATCGCGTGGAGTCGCGGATGCGCGCTCATCCGTCCCCGTCGACCTCGTCGTCGTCGGGCGGGGGAAAGACGGCGTAGCCGTAGTCGTGGTGGATCGTCTCCGAGAGAACGAAGCCCTCGGACGCGAGATCCTCGATCTCGTCCGCGTACTCGCGCAGCATGAGCGCGGCCTCGGGGAGGGTCCGCGCGCCGTCGATCGCCCACGCCCCACGGAACGTGACGCTCCCGCAGTCCGGGCATTCCTCCATCGTGCCGCGCGGCGACGCCTTGTCCATGACGCTGGGTACATCGGCGCCCGCTTGCGGAGGCCTAGTCGGGCGTGCTCCTCCGATCCTGGGAAATGGGGGAGATGTCCTTCTCGTAGAGACGGCCCCACGTGCCGATGACGATCTGGGTCACGAGCCAGCTGTTCAGGAAGCCGATGAAGCCCTCGCGATCGTTGCTCGCGCTCTTCTTGGCGCCGATCGCGTAACGCTCCGTTGTGACGCGCCGTCCGACGAGCCTCGTGTTCTGGTCCTGCTTGCTCAGGTCCCACAGCGTGGGCTCGTCCGCCGCGATCGCGTCGACCTGCCCCTTCTGCAGGGCCTGAAGGCAGGACGCGTAAGTGTCGAGTGCCAGGGTCTTCGCGAAGGCGTTCGCCTCGTCGACATCGTCGCCGACGCTCGTGCCCTGCGTCACGCAGACGGTCTTCCCATCGAGATCGGGAAGGTCCTTGATCTCGTCGTTCGTGCTTCGGATGAGGATCCGCTCGCCGGTGACGAAGTACGGATCCGAGAGATCGACGGCCGCGGCCAGCTCCGGCGTCACAGCGAGACGCGCGAGGACGACATCGGCCTGTGCGGTGGTGAGTGAGCTCACCGCGGTGGTTCGATCGACGGCAATCCATTCGATGACCGCGTCGGGGTTTCGCTGTGGGCCGAAGATCGCCTGTGCCAGCTCGCGTCCGAGATCGATCTCGAAGCCGCCCCGCGCGCCGCTTGGGTCGCTCGTCGCGAACGGCGGCGCTTTGCCGAGCACGCCGATCCGGATCTTGCCTTTCGTCTGGAGCGCGTACATGTAGGACGCCAGCTCGAAGCGCGGGCGCGCGTCGGTCGGCCGACCGGTTGGCGCCGGCGACGGCTGGCTCTGCTGCGGGATACACGAGGCGACGAGCAGTCCGGTGACCACGAGCAGCCGCAGCCTCACGACACGAGCCTATGACGCGCCGCCGCGTTTAGGCTCGCATCGATGGAAGACGTCTTCGGGCCAGCACGAGCGCGGCTCGCCACGCTCCCCGGCGAGGCCGGAGCGTACGCGTGCGACGAGGACGGTCGGGAGCTGTTCGGCGAGGGGGCGAACGAGCTCTTTCCCTCGGCGTCAGTGATCAAGCTCCCGCTCGTCATGACCCTGTACGCCGATGCCGCCCGCGGCCTCGCGGATCTCGACGAACGGGTCGAGGTCGGTACGCGTGTCGATGGGAGCGGCGTCCTTCGTCACATGCGCGACGCCGCGCCCATGAGCCTCCGTGATTACGCGATGCTGGCGGTGATCGTCTCGGACAACACCGCGACGAATCGTCTCATCGATCGGATCGGCACCGAGCGCGTCAACGAGCGGATGCGCGAGTGGGGCTGTCCGCTGAGTCGCCTAGAGCGGCGGATGTACGACTTCGAGGCCGCTCGCGCCGGTCGCGAGAACGTGATGACGCCGCGCGAGACAGCCTCGCTTCTGCTGCGCCTGGTGCGTGGCGAGTGCGAGGACCGGGCGACCAGCGACGCGGTGCTTGCGATCCTCGCCCAGTGTCAGGACCGAACGATGCTGCGGCGCTACCTGCCGTACACCGCGATCGTCGCGAACAAGACGGGCACGCTCGACGAGTCGCGCAACGATGCGGCGATCATCCGCGGCGAGCGCGCGGTCGTTGTGGCGGCGTTCACCAAGGAGCTGCGAGACACCGAAGCGGCGGTGTCGTGGCTCGGCGTTCTGGGGTGGTGCGCCTACCGGGCGGCTGGTTTCGCGGGCGACCCCCTTCCTCCGGAGCTCGTTCGTACCGCATGATTCGCGCGATGGGCGCGCGATCGGCTCACAGACGACGCTCCCCACGTGTGCGCGTCGGCCGCTCGGTCGTCGCGGTCGCGCTGTGCCTTTCGGGGATGGTCCTCGCCGCCGCCTTCCTCGGGATCACGGTGCAGGCCAACGCGCTCGCGCGCGAGAAGGCCACGCTCCAGGCCGAGATCGCTTCGACGCTCACCGATCAATCGGCCCTGAAGGCGCACATCGCGACGCAGAAGACCGACGACTACGTGACGCAGGTCGCGCGCAATCTTGGGCTCATCGGGCAGAACGAGACGCTCTTCGGGGTGCAGCGCGACGCGTCGGCGAACGATCCATCGGCACGGGGGACCGCGAAGACGACCACGCATGTCGAGAAGTGGATCGCGTTCTTCTTCGGGAGTCGATAAAGCGCTAAAATTAGGGAGCGGGATGGAGCAGCGGTAGCTCGTCGGGCTCATAACCCGAAGGTCGGGCGTTCGAATCGCCCTCCCGCAACAGCGCAAGGCGTGATCGCCCTCCCGGAATAGCGCAAGGCGTGATCGCCCTC
>VBGS01000015.1 GCA_005889445.1 Chloroflexota bacterium | reverse complement strand
ATCGGCGTCGAGCGCACCGCGGTCCTGGTCTACATGCTCCAGCGATCGTTCGACGCGCTCGTCATCGCCTCGGCGGTCACGCCCTTCTTCCTGTGGATCCTCGGCTCGAGCGCGATGCACGCCGCCGCGCGCCTGCGGGGCGTGCGTGGCCACGCGTATCTGCCGATGCTCGTGCTGTTCGCGTACGCGACGGTCGTGTACCAGGTCCCCACCTCGGCCGCCGGCCTGTTGCTGGGCGCCTTCGGCTCGGGTCCCGGCCCGCAGGTCGCCAGCATCGTCAGCGTCGTCACCCTGGTCTGGTTCGGATTCGTCGCGTTCCGCGGGATCGAGCTGCACTACGAGGTGAGCGCTGATCGCGCGCTCGGTATCTTCGTGATCGGGGCGACGGTGTTCTATCTCGTTCCGCTCGTTCTCATCGTGGCCGCGCTCGTCGCGATCGTCCTGGCGGCGTCGCTCCTGCAGTACTTCTGAACGTGGGCCGCCTCATCGCCATGGTCGCGAGCCGGTGCCCGCGTTGCCTCAAAGGCCGGGTCTGGCGCGGACCGTTCCGCATCAACCAGGTGTGCCCCGTCTGTGGCCTTCTCTTCGAGCGCGAGCAGGGCTACTGGACGGGCGCGATGGTCGCGAGCTACGCGCTCGGTGTGCCGTTGCTCGCGGCGCTGCTCTTCGGGGTGTGGGTCGCGACGCGCTGGGACGTCACCGCCGTGCTGATCACGGCGGACGCGCTGTTCATCGCCGCGGCGCCGTTCGTGTGGCGCTACTCGCGCGTCGTATGGCTGCATCTGGATTGGCTTCTCGACCCGATCCACGGCTGAGCGTGCCGCCGCGCGCGGATCCCGTCCGCCTCGCGCGGAACCACCTCGTCACACCTGCGCCAAAAGCGCGGCTGGTCGATGTGGTCCGGGATCTCTGCGCGGTGCAGGCCCAGCTGCTCTCGGCCGCGGAGCTCGCGCTCTCGGCGCGCGTGAAGGACCTGACGCAGGCCGACGTCCGCATCGCGCTGTGGGAGCGGCGGAGCCTGGTGCGCGCGTGGACCGTCCGCGGCACGATCCACGTCGTCCCCGCGGACGACCTGCCGCTCTGGAGCGCGGCGATCCGCGCGAGTCGCTACTGGGAGTCGCCCGAGTGGCTCGCGCGGAGCGATCGGACCGTGAGGGACGCGGTCGCCGTGTTCGACACGATCACGGACGCGCTCGACGGAAAGACGTTGACCCGCCAGGAGATCGCCGACGCGGTCGCCGCCCGGGTCGGACCCCGGCTCCGGCCGAAGATCGCTTCGCTCTGGGGCGAGCTGCTCGCGCCGGTCACGTACATGGGGAGGCTCTGCTTCGGTCCGATGAGGGGTCCGAACGTCACCTTCGTCCGCGCCGACCAATGGGTGCGCTCGTGGCGGGACGTCGCACCCGACGAGGCCTGGTCGGAGCTTGTCCGCCGCTTTCTGCGGACATACGGGCCCGCTCCGCTCGAGGGCATCGCCGGTTGGTTCGGTCTCGATCCGGCGCGAGCTCGCGCGCTGCTGGCGTCGCTCGGGTCGGACGTCGTCGATCACGGGGAGGGCTGGGTCCTGCGTGGCGATCGACGCGCGGTCCCCGTGACGCGACGTTCGGTCCGGCTGCTGCCGCAGTACGACGCGTACGTCATGGGCACGCGGCCGCGCGAACGCATCGTGCCCGACGCCGTACGCGCGCGGATCAGGACCTTCAGACGTGGCCGGTGGGAGGGTGCCGCGGGCGTTCCGCTGCTGCTCGTCGACGGGATCGTCGCCGGGGTATGGGATCGGCGCGCGCGGCACGGTCGGATCGCGATCACCGTCGAGCCGGTGCTTCGCCTGACCGCCAGGCAGCGCTTGCTGCTTGCCGCGGAGGCCCGTCGCGTCGGCCGTTTTCTCGGACGGGACGCCGATCTCGAGATCGGCCCGATCGGCACGGATGCGCTGTCGTAACGTGGCAGCGATGCGAGCGGCGTGGGAGCCGAGCGAGGCGTATCTCGAGCGAAGCAGGCTGCGGCGCTTCGCCGAGCGGAACGGCCACCGCGATCACGCGTCGCTGCAGCGCTGGTCGACCGAAGACCTTGAGGGCTTCTGGCGCGCGACCGAGCGCGATCTCGGCATCATCTGGCGCGTCCCGTACGAGCACGTGCTCAACACGCGGCGCGGGATCCCGTGGACCACCTGGTGGAGCGGCGGCCGCATGAACTACGTCGCGACCGCGCTGCGCCACGACCCCGCCCGCGTCGCGGTCATCGGCGAAGGCGAGGAGGGCACGGTGCGGCAGCTCACCTTCGGCGAGCTGTCGGCGGAGGTCGCGCGCGTCGGCGCCGGACTCCGCTCGCTCGGCGTGCGCAAGGGCGACCGCGTCGCCGTCTTCCTGCCGCTGGTGATCGAGTGCGCGGTCGCCGTCCTCGCGATCGGCGCGATCGGCGCGGTCTTCATCCCGGTGTTCTCGGGCTACGCGGCCGAGTCGATCGCGGGGCGCCTGCGCGACGCGGAAGCGAAGGTGCTGATCACCGCCGACGGCTTCTACCGCCGCGGGCAGATCGTGACGATGAAGGAGACCGCCGATGCGGCGGCGGACGCGGCGCCCAGCGTCGACGCGGTCGTCGTCGTGAGGCGCGTCGGGCGCGACTACCCAAAGCGTGGGCGCGATGTGCTCTGGTCAGAGCTCGAGCATGTTTCCGCTCAAGGCCGCGCAGGACCTCGCGCACTGCTTCGACCTGCAGGAGCGGGACGTGATCCTCTGGTCGACGGACATCGGCTGGATGATGGGTCCCTGGCTCATCACCGGCGGACTGATGCTCGGCGCGACCATCGTCCTGTACGACGGCACGCCGGACCATCCCGACGCCTCGCGCATGTGGCAGATCGTCGCTCGCCATCGCGTCACCCACCTCGGCATCTCCCCCACCGCGATCCGCGGGCTCATGCGGTCGGGTGAGGAGCCGGTGCGTGGCGCCGATCGCTCATCGCTCGTCGTGCTCGGATCGACCGGCGAACCGTGGAATCCCGATCCCTGGTGGTGGTACTTCCGAAACGTCGGCGAGGGGCGCTGCCCGGTCATCAACTACTCGGGTGGCACGGAGATCTCCGGCGGGATCGTTGGCTGCACGACGTGGACGCCGATCGAGCCGGCCTCGTTCACCGGCCCCTGCCCGGGGATCGACGCCGACATCGTTGACGAGCGCGGCCGGCCGGTCCGCGGCAGGGTGGGTGAGCTCGTCATCCGGAAGCCCTGGCCCGGGATGACCCGCGGCTTCTGGCGCGACCCGCACACGACCGAGGGGCGCTACTTCCAAACGTACTGGAGCCGCTTCCCGGGTACCTGGGTGCACGGCGATTGGGCCCGCATCGACGAGCGCGGTTTCTGGTACATCGAGGGACGCAGCGACGACACGCTCAAGGTCGCGGGCAAGCGGGTTGGACCGGCCGAGGTCGAGTCGGCCGCGGTGGCGCATCCCGCGGTCTCGGAGGCGGCGGCGATCGGCGTGCCGCACGAGATCAAAGGCGAGGCGATCGTGGTCTTCTGCGTGCTTCGTCCAGGCAACGAGGCGAGCGACGCGCTCGCGCGCTCGGTCCAGGACCGGATCGTGGAGGTCCTCGGAAAGCCGCTGCGTCCCGAGGCGGTGCGGTTCGTCAGGCAGCTGCCGAGGACGCGCAACGCGAAGATCCTCCGGCGCGTGATCAAGGGCGCATATCTCGGGAAGGACGATCTGGGCGATCTCAGCTCGCTCGAAAATCCCGCGGCGATCGACGAGATCCGTGCGACGGCGATGGGAGCCGCTGCCCGCTGATCGACCGCCGCTCGCTGCTTCGCGCGGCGAGCATCGCTGGAGCTGCCGCGCTCGCGGGTTGCGTCGCGCCTCGATCGACCGCGAGCCCATCACCCTCGCCGCTCGCTTCCGCCACGGCCGCGACCGCCTCGCCGACCGCGACGGCGACGTTGCGGCCGCCAGATTGGGATGCGCTCGCGCGGTCGCTCCGCGGCTCGCTCGTCCGCCCCGGCGATCCCGGCTACGACGCGGCGCGCGTCCTCTACAACACGCGCTTCGATTCCGTGCTCCCGCAGGGTGTGGCGCGCTGCTCGTCGGCGAGCGACGTTCGCGCCTGCGTCATGTTCGCCTCGCAGACCGGCGTACCCCTGGCGGTTCGTTCGGGAGGCCACAGCTACGGCGGATGGTCGACGGGCAACGGCCTCGTCCTCGACACCGGCCCGATGCGATCGGTGCAAGCGACCGGGAACCGAATGATCGTGGGCGCCGGTGCGCGGCTGATCGAGCTCTACGAGACGCTCGCGGCCGCGCAGGTGGGGATAGGCGGGGGAAGCTGCCCGACCGTCGGCATCGCCGGCCTCGCGCTCGGTGGGGGCATCGGCGTCCTATCGCGCCTCTGGGGCTTGACCTCAGACGATCTGCTGGCGGCTGAGGTGGTCACCGCCGACGGGCGCATGCTCGCATGCGATCCGCAGACCGAGCCGGACCTCTTTTGGGCGCTGCGCGGAGGCGGCGGTAGCTTCGGCGTGGTCACCTCACTCACGTTTCAAACACATCCGACGCGGCCGCTCGCGCTCGCGCAGCTGAGCTGGGAGTGGCGGGACGCGCGCGCGGTCATCGCCGGATGGCAGGAGTGGCAACGGCAGGCGCCTGACACGCTCTGGTCCAACCTTCACCTCGACGCCGGGCCGAACGCGACCCCGTCACTTTCGCTCTACGGCGTTTACGCGGATGACCTCGCGTCGCTCGGTGCGCACCTCGACCGGCTGGATGGGATGGTCGGCGTGCGGGCCGCGCGAAGCCTCGGCACGCGCTCGTTCATGGACACGATGCTGGTCGACGCCGGCTGTCTCGGGCGGACCGTCTCGCAGTGCCATCTCAAGGGCGACTCAGCGGATGCACAGCTCGCTCGGGAGACGTACGCGGCGAAGTCGATCGTCGCAAGCACGGCGCTTTCGCTGGTGGCGATCGGCGCGCTCGTCGACGGGATCGCGAATCCACCGAGCGGCACCTCGGCATCGGTGATCTTCGACGCGCTCGGTGGTGCCGTCTCGCGGATGCCGGCCGATGCGACCCCGTTCCCGCATCGCGCCGCGATCGGCATCCTGCAGTTTGTCGTGGGCTGGTCGGCGACCGCGCCGGACGTTGAACCTGCGGCGCTTGCGTGGGTGCGTTCGTTCCACGCAGGCGTCCGCGCGCAGGCGAGCTCGGCTGCCTACGCGAACTACGCCGATCCCGATCTCGCCGACTGGCCGCAGGCGTACTACGGCGCCAACTATCCGCGGCTGCAGCAGGTGAAACGGATCTACGACCCGGCCGGCCTCTTCCACTTCCCCCAGTCGATCAGACCGTAGTGCGGGTTGGAGCGGCCGCGCGAAGCAGCCGGGGGTGGTCGTGGGCACGCGGTGGGGCACGCATGCCCCACCGATCGAGCGAGCCTAGTAGCTGGCCGCCCGGTTGCCGGTGACCGCTCGCACGATCGCGACGATCAGCGCGGCAAGCAGGAAGAAGAACACGACCGCGAGCAACGCGGGAAGGTCGATCGCGGTCCCGCCCGGGTTCGGGAAGATCCCTTGGAACGGTCGGACGACCGGCTCGGTGATCCGGTACAGCCCGTCGACGAGCGGCTGCTGAGCGTTCGCGCCGAGAAGCTTCAGGACGAACCGCAGCAGGAGAAGCACCTCGATCACCGTGAAGAGGAGCGTGACGACGCGTGTGAAGACCCAAACCGCGGTGTTCGGCGCGGCCGGCGCGGCTGTCGTCGGCCCGACGTTCACGTTGCTTGTACCTGTCGGCGGTGCGTACGCGGGCGGCCGCTCGACGACGCGTTCGCGCTCGTACCGATCGACGCGCTTTGTCGTGTCCGTGTCGGTGTCGTGACGATCTAAGACCATGCCCTCGAGGCAGCAACCGCTGTGCCAGCACTCAGCAGCCCGCGGGTCGAGCGGCTAACCTGCGGCGGATCGTGGATTTCCCGTTCGCCCATCGCCAGCGTGTCCGCTTCGGCGAAACGGATCTGCAGGGAGTCGTGTATTACGCGAATTATCTGGTCTACGCGGAGGTCGGCCGTGTCGCATACCTGCGCGCGCTCGGGGTCGAGTACGCGCGGGACCTCGTCGCGATGGGCCTCGACTTCACCATCGGCGAGGCACGCGTGAGGTATCGGTCACCACTTCGCTTCGACGACGAATACGACATCAAGGTCCGCGTTGGCGAGATCCGTCACTCCTCATGGTCGTTCGAGTATGCGATCGACCGAGCGGATGGAGCCCACTGCGCCGAGGCGAGCACCCTCCAGGTCATGATCGAGCGCGCGACCGGGCGCGCGGTGCGCATCCCCGACGATCTGCGCGGCGTCCTTGGGGCGAAGCGCACGTGAATCCGGTCCTTCCGGACGAGCTCGTGATGCTGCAGCGATCGGTCCGGGACTTCGTCGAGCAGCGGCTCGTTCCGCTCGGGAAGCAGATCGAGGAGCAGGACGAGATCCCGCGGTCGGTCATCGATGCGATGGCCGAGATGGGTCTCTTCGGCCTTGGCTTCGCCGAGGAGGTCGGTGGACAGGGCTTCGGTAAGCTCGGGTACTGCGTCGCCGTCGAGCAGCTGGCGAGGACGAACGCGGCCCTGTGGAACGTCATCGGCGGATCGGCCGGCCTCTGTGGAACGGCGATCGACCTCGGCGGTCCGGACGACCTCCGCCGCAGGTACCTTCCGGACCTCCTCAGCGCGCGGAAGATCGGGGCGTACGGTCTCTCCGAGCCCGGCGCCGGGAGCGACGCGGGAAGCCTGAAGACCGCCGCCCGTCGCGACGGCGACGCATACGTCATCGACGGCGCGAAGACGTTCATCACGAACGCGCCGATCGCGGACGTGTTCGTCGTATTCGCGAACGCCGATCGTGAGAAGGGCTCGAAGGGGATCTCTGCGTTCGTCGTCGAGCGCGCGACCGGGGGCCTCGAGGTCGGTCCGAACGACGAGAAGATGGGACTGCACGGATCGACGACGGCGCAGGTGTTCTTTCACGAGATGCGCGTGCCGGCGACGCGGCGCATCGGTGATGAGGGCGAGGGCTTCGCGATCGCGCTGCGCACGCTCGACTACGGGCGCATGGGGCTTGCCGCGCACGCGGTCGGCGCCGCGCAGCGCCTCCTCGAGGCCTGCGTCGATCACGCGAAGACCCGGACGCAGTTCGGCCGGCCGATCTCCGCGAACCAGGCCATCCAGTGGATGCTCGCGGACGCCGCGACCGAAATACACGCCGCGCGGCTGATGGTCTATGACGCCGCATCGCGAGCAGACCGTGGCGAGCGCGTCACCGATCGCGCGGCGATGGCGAAGCTCTTCGCCACCGAGCTGCTTGGCCGCGTCGCCGACGCGGCGGTGCAGATCCACGGCGGCATGGGCTACATGAAGGAGCTGTGGATCGAGCGGGCGTACCGGGATGCGCGTATCTACCGAATTTACGAGGGCACGAGCGAGATCCAGCGGCTCGTCATCTCGACTGGCCTACTGGCGAACAGCTGAGGAGCCAGGCGGGCGGTGAATGTGGATAACCCGTCCGAACCGGTGGATAAACCGCCCCCTGGAGGCCCAAAAGCGCCCTCCGCTGTGGAAAAACGGGGTGTACCGGGACCGTCCATTTCGGACGTCTGGAGGGTCCCGATCGCCGTCTGGCAGGCCCGTCGGGCCCTCGATCGAGACGAGCTCGGACGCGCGCGAGCGCTCGTCGCTCCGCTCCTGGATCGGTTCGGCTCGGTGACCTTCGTCCGGAGGATCGCGGGCGAGGTCCTCTACGCGGGCGGCGATCCGCTCTCGGCGGCGATCCTGTTCGAGCGGGTGCGGAAGAAGCTGCCCCGCGATCGTTCCTCCGCGATCGGGCTCGTCGCGTCGTACGCCGCGCTGAATCGCGCGGGCGATGCGCGGCGCTCCGCCGAGAACATCGGCGATGACGTCGACGTGCGGCTCGCGCTCGCGTGGGCCGAGCTCGCCGCGACCGGCGGCGACGCCGCGCGCGGCGCGGCGATCGTCGAGTCGCTCGCCTCGGACGCGAGCCTTTCATCGTCGCCGGCCCGCGTCGCCATGCATTCGGCCCTCGCGGCGATCGTGGCCGCGCGTCGCAGCGATCCCGATCAGACGCGGGCGATGCTGGAGACCGCGGACTCGCAGGCGCGCCACCTCCGCGGCGCGGACCGCGCCTTCCTCGGATATCTCGGTGGCGTCGCACTCCGCGAGGCCGGTCTTCGCGACGACGCGCTCGCCGCGTTCGCGCTCGCGATGACCGCGTCCCCCGACTCGATCGGTGCCGCGCTCGCGCGTCGCGAGCGCGCGAACCTCGTGCTAGCGGGCCCGCGGCCCCTGCAGTAACGCGAGGAAATCCGCGACCGGACCGATCGCCGTTCCCGCGTCGCGCCGGCGGATCGCCACGATCGGCCTGCGCACCGGCGGCGCTCCGATGAGCCCGACCGGGCGGAGCACCCTGGCGCGAAGCTCCGCGGCCAGGGCCATCCGCGGAAGGAGCGCGACGCCCAGCCCCTCGGCGACCATCTTCTTCGCGGCCTCGACGTTGTCGAGCTCGATGACGCTCTCGGGGACCACGCCGGCCTGACGCATAAGCGAGCTCGTGAGCTCGTAGTAGCTCGACGACCGATCGAACAGGATCAGGTGATCGGTCCCGAGCTCCTCGAGCCGGACGCGCCCGCGACGCGCGAAGGGGTGATGGCGGCTCACGACGAGCAGGAGCTCGTCATCGAAGAGCGGAATGAGCTCGGCGTCAGGATGCCGGATCGGCCGGCCGACCCCGAGCTGCACCTGCCGACGCAGGACCATCTCGAGGACCTCCTCGGTGTGGCCGGTGCTGACGCCGATGCGCACATCCGCGTGCTTCTCGCGGAACGCCTTGAGCACCGACGGCAACACGTACGTGCTCACCGCTGGGGCGGCGCCGATGAAGAGCTCGCCCACGCGGCCGGAGCGCAGATCCGTCAGGGCCTTCCGGGCGTCGGCGAGCTGCGCGAGGGCGCGCTGCGCGTACGGGAGCAGCGCGCGGCCGCCATCGGTGAGGCTCATACCGCGCGGCCCGCGCACGAAGAGCTCCGTGTCGAGCTCCGCTTCGAGCGTGCGCAGCCGGGCGGTGATCGCGGGCTGGGTGACGCTGAGCGCCTCGGCCGCGCGGCTCACGTTGCCCAGGCGGGCGATCTCCGCGAAGGCCTCGAGCTGGCCGAGCTCCACCGGGTCAGCATAACCATCGCTTATTGACGCGATCCAAACAAACAATTTGCTTTATGACGCCCGCGGCACGCAAAGTGCCTGCTCATGGCTGCGATGAACGCTTTTGACAAGCCGCAGGCGCAGGCCGGCGAATACCGGCCGATCCTCCGCGCGAGCGCGACCGAGGCGGGACGGACCGACTCGCAGGAGAGCGAGTGCTGCTGCCCGGACCTCTGCTGCATCGACCATGACAACTAAGCTCGTCCCCTCGCCGCTCGTTCCGCCAGGCTTCAGCGTGCCGGCCTCGCGGTGGACCGATCCGGCGACGCGGCTGCGCGAGCTGCTCGACACCGAGCCGTTCGTCTTCGCTCCCGGGGTCTACGACCCGCACGGGGCGGAGCTCGCGATGTATCACCGCGCGAAGGCCGTCTACTTCTCGGGGTATTCCTTCGCGATCGGCCATCTCGGCACCACCGACATGGACCTCTACTCGGGCCCGGAGATCGCCGACGGCGCGCGCCGCACCGTGTCCGCGCTCCGCAAGTTCCAGCTCACCATGGCCGTTGGCGACCCCGAGAAGGGCGTGGCGCCGACGCATCTTGAGATCCCGCCGGTCGTCGTCGATATGGACGGCGGCTACGGAAACCTCTTCAACGTCCAGCGAACCGCGGAGCTCTACGTGAACGCGGGCGTCGCCGGCGCGCACATCGAGGACCAGGTCCTGCCCAAGCGCTGCGGGCACATCGCCGGCAAGGCGCTCATCAGCGCGGACGAGATGGTCGGCAAGCTGCGCATGGCGCGCGCCGTCGCCGACGACCTCGGTCATGAGGATTTCGTGCTCATCGCGCGGACCGACGCCGTCTCCGCGGTCGACGCGCCCGAGCCGGCCCGCGGGCTCGATCTCGCGATCGATCGCGCGCTCCGCTACCTCGACTCCGGTGCCCCTGACATCGTCTGGTGCGAATTTCCGAACGCCGACCGCGCGCCGACGGTGCGCTTCGCCGAAGAGGTCCGCCGGCGGTTCCCCGGCGCGATGCTCGGGTTCAACTGGTCGAGCTCGTTCAAATGGTTCAACGAGACCGAGCCCACCGGATTCGCGGAGCTCGGCGAGCTTGGCTACAAGTTCATCTTCATCACGCTCGCGGCCCAGCACGCGATGGGCTACGCGTTCTCGAAGCTGCTCCAGGACCTGGACGGCCGCGCCGAGCAGGCCTACATCGACCTCCAGCGGCGCGAGTGGTCGCCGATCGAGGACATTCCGACAAAGAGCCACCACCTCTTCAGCGGCGTTCCGTACCACCAGGTCATGGGCGAGACGATGGGCGCCTCGCGTCTCGGCAAATTCGAACAGGAGCTCGCGGAGAAGGCCGTATGAATGACGACAGCCGAGTCGAAGCCGACAGCGACGCCGTGCCGAGCGCGGATGAACGGGAGAGCTGGCTCGCCGAGCAGATCCGCCTGGTCACGCTCGAGGAAGGCCTGACCTAGCGGGACTACGTCCCGACGACCGCTCCGCCGTCCACCGAGAGCACCGCGCCGTTCACGAAGGACGCCTCGTCCGAGGCGAGGTACAGGTACGCGAGCGCGACGTCGCGTGGCTCGCCCAGGCGCCGCACCGGGGTGCGCTCGACCATCGTCGCGAGGATCTTCTCAGGTATCTGACGGAGCATCTCGGTGGCGATGAACCCCGGCGCCACGGCGTTCACGGTGATGCCGCGCGGTCCCAGCTCGCGGGCCCAGACCTTGGTCATCCCGATGACCGCGGACTTCGCCGCGACGTAGTTGGTCTGTCCGAAGTTGCCGTAGATTCCCACGACGCTCGAGGCGTTCAGGATCCGGCCGCGGCCGGCTTTGATCATCACCGGAGCGACGGCCTGCGTGCACACGAAGATGCCCTTCAGGTTCACGGCGATCACCGCGTCAAAGTCCTTCTCGCTCATGCCGCCGACGACCTCGTCGTCCTTCACCTTGAGCAGCAGCGCGTCCCGCAGGATCCCGGCGTTGTTCACGAGGACGTCGATCCGCGCGTGTCGCGAGGTGACCTCGGCGACCGCCTTGCGTACGGCTCCCGCGTCGGTCACGTCGACGCGCTGGTCGGCGCCGTCGGAGACGTCCCACGTGAGGACGGTCGCGCCCGCCTCGCGGAAGACGCGCGCGGTCTCGGCGCCGATCCCACGCGCGCCGCCGGTGACGATCGCGACTTTGCCGTCGAGCCGGAACATGCGTTCGCCGCTCACATCCCCGAATCCTCGGGCTCCTCTTCCCAACCCTCGCCGGATTCGAGCTCGTCCGCGTAGAGCTCGGGCTCGAGGCCGAGCGACTCGATCA
The DNA here is from genome assembly GCA_005889445.1 of Chloroflexota bacterium. Classification (GTDB taxonomy): domain Bacteria; phylum Chloroflexota; class Limnocylindria; order P2-11E; family P2-11E; genus 3-1-20CM-2-70-9. The sequence goes on along the minus strand of VBGS01000015.1, from coordinate 506 downwards.
CCGCGACGAGGCCGTTCCGCTGCTCGGGCGGTGTCGTGCGGATCCAGCCCCGCACGACGTCGTCGACGGCCACGCTCGCTGCGCCGTGCTCGGACGCGACCGACTCCGATTCATCGTGTGCCGCCGACCGCGCGAGCTCGCGGATCGTCTCCGGGACCATGCCGCAGAAGGTCGCGAGCACGCCCTCGGCCGACTCGTCCCACTCCATCAGCCGATCGCGTCGATCCCGGTCGCGAAGCGGCCGACGATCAGCTTCTGGATCTGCGTCGTGCCCTCGTAGAGGCGGTTCACCCGCGCGTCGCGCCAGTACCGCTCGACCGGGAACTCATCCGAGAAGCCGTACCCGCCGTGGATCTGGATCGCGTTGTCGGCCGCGCGCTGCGCCATCTCCGACGCGTAGAGCTTCGCGATGCTCGTCTCGCGCGTGTTCGGAAGTCCCTTGTCCTTCAGCGCTCCGGCGCGCCAGACCAGGAGCCGCGCGGCCTCCGTCTCGACGACCATGTCCG
>VBGS01000014.1 GCA_005889445.1 Chloroflexota bacterium | reverse complement strand
AGCGAGACAGCTCGTAGAGCACGAGGGCCTGGCGCCGATCCTCTTCAGCCCGCTGGAACTCCTCGGCCGTGAGCAAGGCCGCCGCGATGTCGGACGCGGCTTGCGCGAGTGAGTCGACCTGCGCCTGGCCGTATTTCTCCTGCGCGGCGTGGTGCTTGACGTTCACCACGCCGAGGGTCCGTCCGCCGGCGCGAAGCGGCGCGATCATCGACTCGCTCGCGGTCGGGTCGCTGCCGCCCTGAACGTGCCCCGAGAGGAGCATCGCCTTCCCGGTCTGCGCGACCTTGCCCGAGATGCCTTCGCCGATGCGCTTGCGGTCCTGCTTCGCCGCGTCGGAGAGGCCTTTCGAGCTGCGCACCGAGAGCTCGCCCTGCGCGTCGGCGAGCATGATCGACACGCCGTCGGCGCCAAAGACCTCGGCGAGCTGCGCGGTGGTGCGCTCCAGGAGCTGGTTGGGATCGCGCTCGCGGTGGATGATCGCCTGCAGATCGCGATTCGCCTTGAGCTTGGTCTCAGCATCTTGCTGCTGGCGCTGCGCGCGCCAGAGGGCATTCGCCTCCGCAAGCTCGAGACCGACGAGCTCGGCGACTCGGCCGAGCCCCGCGAGATCCTCGGGCCCTATCGGTCGGCCGACGACGAGGGCGACGAGCGCGCCGACGAGCTGGTCCTTCCATACGACCGGGGCGACCGCGATGGCGTCAGCCATGCGCCCATCCGCGAGGCGCATCGCGACGCCGCCCGATACCTCCGCATTCACGCGCTCGGCGAATGCCTTGCCGAGAAGGACCGCGGGCGCGCCGCTTCGCCAGCTGGTCTCGCTAGGGAGGTTGTGCGCGACGTACGTCACGTAGCCGTCATCCTTCATCTGCAGGACGACCGCGATGGCGTCGGCGCGCGCCAGCTTCGCAAGATACGACATGCGTGCTGACCAGAAGTCAGAGTCGAGGCGAAGGCTCACGCGGGTCCCCTAGGCGACGCCGGCCTCGCCCTCGATCCGCAGCTCCAACGTATTGCCACCGCTTCGCAGCATTGCGAGTCGCGGCTGCTCGAGGGCCGCCATCGCGGCCCAGAGCTCGTCGACGGACATGGGAACGCGCAGACCCAGCGCGAGCGTGGCGGTCCCTCCCCGGAAGTCGCGTACGTAGAGCGTACGGATCTGCGCCAGGGCCTGGATACGACGCTCGATGTCGACGAGGCGCGCGAACGACGGGACGGGCGAAAGCATCAGGACAATGTTGCTGCTGGGCGCCGCTGGCTCTTCCCTCTCTGGAGTGACTTGCTCCGGTTCCGCCACCGTTTCGGTGCGCTCCCGCTCAACAACGAACAGATCGGGGGCAGCGGACGCCTCGGCGAACGTCGCCGGCGGCTCCGCGGGCGTGGCGGGGGACTCCGCGAACGTCGCCGGCGGAGCCTGGAAAAGCTCCTCTTCCTCGAGCCTGGGAATCGCCTGTGCGGCACGAGCTGCCTCAGCCGCGCGCGCCGCGTCTTGGGCCGCCCGTGCGGCCGCTTCGGCAGCGCGTGTGGACTCGGCGATCCGCTCCTCTTCAGCGCGTCGCTCGGCCGAACGGCGGTCGGCCTCGTCGCGCCACTGCTGGGCGCGACGCTCCTCCTCCAGACGCCGCCCCTCTTCGAGGCGGCGCGCTTCCTCGGCGCGCGCCGCCGTACGTTCCGCTTCCGCGGCCGAACGCTCCGCGTCCACTTTTCGCTGCGCGTCCTGCGCAGCGCGCATCGCCGCCTCCGCCTGACGCGCGGCCTCAGCGGCGCGCTGGGTCTCGGCGGCGCGTGCCGCGTCGGCTGCGACCTGTGCTTCGCGCTGCGCGTCGGCGGCACGGCGTGCCTCTTCGGCGGCGCGCGCGGCTTCCTCGTTCGCACGACGTGCGAGCTCGGCGGCACGTGCCGCCTCGGTCGCCCGTTCCGCTTCGGCCTGACGCTGCGCCTCCGAGGCGCGGCGAGCTTCCTCCTGCGCGGCGCGCGCCTGCGCAGCCGCGGCGTTCGCCTCGCGCGCCGCGTCAGCGGCGGCGCCCGCCTGACGACGGATGTCCTCGAGGAGCTCGGTGAAGACGCCGCGCAGGGCCTCGGCCGCTTGCTGGCGGGCGTCGGCCGCGGTCTCTTCCACGGGCCGCTCGGCCGCTGCCTCGCGTCGCGGGCCCCGCAGCGCGGAGAAGCCGCTCCTCCGGGTCGAGGCGATCTCGTCGACGAGACCGTCCCGCTCCTCGCGAAGCCGCTCGATCTCTTTGAGGAGCATCTTCCGCTCCTCGCGCGCCTGCTCGAGGATCTGCTGCGCCGCATTTTCGGCCCGAGCGCGGATCTGGTGCGCGGCCCGGAGCGCGCCGGCCAGGGCGTCGCGGACCGTGGCGTCGAACTCTTCGTAAACGGTGACCCGCTTGCGGGCGGCGTCGAGCTCAGACTCGAGCGTGGCGACGCGCTTGGTGAGCTCGCTGACGCGGTCCAAGAGCGTATACGAATATGCCCGGGAAAGGCAGAATTCAGCGTCATCACGCGGCCGAAAGTGCTGCTTATCGTCGGGCACCCGAGCATCGGCGCCGCTCTGGAGACTTTGCTCCGCATCGAGGGTCGGTATGAAACAAGACGCGTGCAGTCGCTCGATCACCTACGAACGGCGGAAGCGGACCGTTGGGCCGCGGATCTGGCGCTCGTTGACGGACTCCTCATTGAGACCGGCAAGGCGGACACTTTGACCATGCCGGCGATCGTGCTCTCGGGCAACGAGGCGGACGGCGCCCGTCTCGCGACGGGACTTCCGAAGGGCCGCGGCTGGCTCCGCAAGGACGCGACCGCGGAGGACCTGCGCATCGCGATCGAGCGTGCGCTCCGCCCGGGTGCGCGGATCCGCGACGTGGGCAAGGCGAAACTGGTGCTGCTCGCCGCGGCTGCGGCGCTCGTCACCGCGCTCGCGCTCGCTGCCATCGTGGTTCGAGGGTAGGGATGCCGAAAGAGCCGAAAGAGGACAAAAAGAAAAAGCCCGAAGACGTCGTTGATCTCCTCTCGCGGATCGGCGCGCGTCAACCCCCGGGAGAAGCGCCGTCCAAGAAGTCGGCGCAGGAGCCGCCGCCTCCGGCCGAGCCACAGCAACGATTCGACGGGCCGATCCCCGCCGCGCCAAAACCGCGGCTGATCCCGACCCGCGAAGATCGCGAGCAACGCGACCTCATCAAGAAGGCGCTCACCGACGAGAACGAGAAGCCCGAGCCCGCGATCCCCTCGCAGCGGACGGCGCCAGGCCCCGGCGAGGTCGATCTCGTCGCGACCCCACTGCCAACGCCGGACGACTGGCACCGCTTCGAGCTCGCGCTTCGCAAGGTCAAGGGCGTGGGACAGCTCCGTACCGAGTACTACCGTCACGGCGTCCTCAAAGTGCGCGTCACCTACCAGGGGCAGGACCGTCTGGCCACCGCACTGCGTAGCGGCGTGCCGGGGTACCGCGTGCGGGTGATCGGCGAGGACCGCGCGACTCTGCAGATCCTGGTGAGCTCGGAATCCGACGAGCGCCGTCCCGGATAGATAGAGTGGATCACGCATGAGCGACTTCGAAGCCCGAGCGCGTCGCGTCCTTCCTCCGGTCCTCGGTCACTACACGTGGCTCGAGATCGATCGGGGGGAGGGGAGCTGGTTGTTCACGGCGGACGGTCGGCGCGTGCTCGACCTCACCTGCGGGATCGCCGTGACCGCCGTCGGTCACGCGCATCCGAAGGTCGTGAAAGCGGTCACCACGCAGGCGCAGCGCCTCATGCACATCTCCGCCGGTGTCGCGAAGTACGAGTCCAGCATCGCGCTCGCCGAGGCGCTCGCGACGATCACACCCCGCGGACTCGACAGCGTCTTCTTCGGCAACAGCGGCGCCGAGGCCGTCGAGGGCGCGATCAAGCTGACGCGGCAGACGACCGGACGCGAAGCGATCATCGTGTTCCGCGGCGGGTTCCACGGTCGCACCGTTGGCGCCGCGACGCTCACGACGTCGAAGTCGCAGTACCGTCGCGGCTACGGCGCGCTGCTGCCAGAGGTCTACGTCGCGCCGTTCCCGTACCCCTTGGCGTGCGCGCTTCCCGAGGCTCACGACATGGAGGCCTGTGAGGCCCACTGCTTCGCCGAGCTCGAGATGATGCTCGAGCACGAGGTCCCGCCGGAGCACGTCGCCGCGATCGTGATCGAGCCGGTCCTCGGTGAGGGTGGTTACATCGCTGCGCCCGCGAGTTTCTTGCGCCGGTTGCGCGAGCTCGCGACGAAGATCGGCGCGCTGCTTGTCTTCGACGAGGTGCAGACGGGCATGGGACGGACCGGCGCGTGGTTCGCCGCCCAGAAGGTCGGCGTGACGCCCGACGTGATGACTCTCGCGAAGGCGCTCGGCGGCGGATTGCCGCTCGGGGCCGTCGTGGCGACGCGCGAGCGAATGGAGCACTGGCGCACCGGCACGCACGGTTCAACCTTCGGCGGCAACCCGGTGTCTTGCGCGTCGGGACTGGCGACGCTCGAGGTCATCCGCGACGAAGGTCTCGTCGCACGTGCCGAGGTCCTTGGCACGATCATGGTCGAGGAGCTCGCGCCACTCCGCTCGCATCCGCGACTTCGCGAGATCCGCCAGTTCGGCGCTATGGTCGCGGCCGAATTTGATAACAAGACCGTCGCGAAGGCGGCGATCGCGGCGTCCCTCGAGCGCGACGTGCTGCTCATCAGCTGCGGCTTCCACGATCAGGTCGTGCGGTTCATCCCCGCGCTCAACATCAAGGAAGACGACCTGCGAAAAGGCATGCGCAGCTTCGTCGAAGCGGCGCGGTCGATCCTGGTGGGCGCCCCCGCCTGACCCCGTTGCGCCCGTATTCGGGCGCGGCCGGCGGAGTGTTCGCATCCCGTGCGATACCAGATATGGGACCGGGTCTTCTGATTGCGGCCCGTCCTTGACATCCACGCTCAGGCGGCTATGGTCAGCCTCCTGCGCTGACTAGATGTTGGGTCTGCCAGGGCGGTGACACCAAGATGTAGTGGTGTTGGAAGAGAAGGAGGGTCCACATGACCCGTCGGACACACGCGTCGGCAGCCCTCGTGAAAAGGCTTCTCCTCCTTCTTTATCGCGGCTTCCTCACCGGCGGCGCGATCACGGCTTTCTAGGGGGGCACGAACATGGCGATCGCAGACATCGGGCAAGAATCCGTTCAGCGCGCCGAAACCGCAGCGAAGGGCCTTCGCTTCGAGCGCCGCTTCACGCGCCAGGGCGTCCACCCATACGACGAGGTCGAGTGGGAGCTGCGCGACTCGGTGATCCCAGGCGAGGGCGGCAACGTGTTCGAGCAGAAGGGCGTCGAGGTCCCCAAGTTCTGGTCGCAGACGGCGACGAACGTCGTCGCCTCCAAGTACTTCCGCGGCAAGCTCGGTACGGCCGCGCGCGAGTGGAGCGTCAAGCAGATGGTCGATCGCGTGAGCGACACGATCGCGGATGCCGGCCTGCGCGGCGGTTACTTCGCGAGAGACAGCGACCGCGACACGTTCGCGGACGAGCTCAAGTACCTCATGGTCCATCAGCACGCGTCCTTTAACTCACCGGTCTGGTTCAACATCGGTGTCGAGGGCGTTCCCCAGCAGGCGAGCGCGTGCTTCATCCTCTCGGTCGAGGACGACATGCACTCGATCCTCGACTGGTTCCGCGACGAAGGGATCATCTTCAAGGGCGGATCGGGCTCGGGCGTGAACGTCTCGCGGATCCGCTCGCAGAAAGAACAGCTCTCGGGTGGCGGGTACGCATCCGGCCCGGTGTCCTTCATGCGTGGGGCAGACAGCGTCGCGGGCTCGATCAAGTCGGGCGGGACGACGCGCCGCGCCGCGAAGATGGTCATCCTCGACGCCGATCACCCTGACATCCACGAGTTCATCTGGTGCAAGGCGAAGGAAGAGAAGAAGGCGTGGGCGCTCGGCGAGGCCGGATACGACATGAGCCTCAACGGCGAAGCCTGGCACTCGATCCAGTTCCAGAACGCGAACAACTCGGTGCGCGTCAGCGACGAGTTCATGAAGAAGGCGCAGGCGGACGACGACTGGCCGCTCACAGCGCGCGTCGGTGGGACGGTCCTCGAGACGGTGAAGGCGCGCGCGCTCCTGCGCGAGATCGCCGAGGCGGCGTGGCAGTGCGGCGACCCCGGGATGCAGTTCGACACGACGATCAACGACTGGCACACCTCGCCCGTGTCGGGCCGAATCAACGGGTCAAACCCGTGCTTCCCGGCGGATGCTCGCGTGCATACGACCGCCGGCCTTCTTCCGATCGCCGAGCTGTTCGAGCGTGTCAAGGCCGAAGAGGACATTCGCGTCTACACGAACCTTGTCACCGGCGAGAAGCCGTCCCACGGCGTCGTCGCGTCTCGGCCGGTCGCGGTGATGAGGAACGGGACCTCGCCGATCGTTCGGCTGCGCTTCAGCAATGGTGGTGAGCTGCGCTGCACGCCGAATCACCGCGTCTGGACCGCGAACCGCGGGTGGGTCGAGGCCGAGAAGCTCACCATGGAAGACGACATCTTCCTCAATGACGCAGCGACCGAGCCGACGGACGCGCGGTGGGAATTACCGGTGAAGGTGGAGGCTTTGGCGCGCTCGTATCGCCGTGGCGGCTCCGTGATCACGCGAGAGCTTCCTACCCGTTGGAGCGAGGGTCTCGCCGAGCTCACCGGTCATCTGATCGGCGACGGCGACCTCACCGCGACGCGGACCGAGTGGGTGTACGGCGCGGACGATCTCACGAATGGCCTCCTCGACAGCCACGAAGGCCTCATCGCAGAGGCTTTTGGCGGCGCGAGCCGACAGGCCATGGACAACGGCACGGTGCAGCTGCGCGTTGGGAGCCAAGCTGTGCGTGAGCTGTTCCTCGGCCTTGGCGTGACGTCAGCACGCGCTCCCTTCAAGCGCGTGCCGACTGCGCTCTTCACGGCGCCTCAAGAAATCCAGGCGGCCTTCCTGCGCGGTCTCTTCGGAGCTGACGGCTGTGTCTCACGCATCGAGGACGGCAAAGGGACTCGGTACGTCGGTCTCGGCAGCCACAGCGAGGCGCTCCTGAAGGACGTGCAGAAGCTCCTCAGCGCATTCGGCGTCCGCGGGCGGATCTACAACAACAGCGATGGCGGCCCTGCCGCGTTCACCTACACACGCGTCAGTGGAGAAGCGGTGACCTACGACTCCGGTCCGGGCTACGACCTTCGGATCACCGGGTCGGACACCGATCGTTTCGCCGAGTGGATCGGCTTCTCGAGCCCGCGCAAGCAGCAAGAGCTGGAGATCCTGCTCCAACAGGTCACCAGGTATCAGACCAAGCCGACGACCCGGCTGAGCTCGCGCGAGTTTGACGGTCAGGCCGTCGTCTACAACCTCACCGAGCCACTCAATCACTCGTACATCGTCGACGGAGTCGTTGTCGCGAACTGCTCCGAATACATGAGCATCGACGACTCGGCGTGCAACCTCGCCTCGCTCAATCTCCTGCGGTTCGTGCACAGCGATGGTGAGTTCGAGGTCGACCGTTTCCGCGCGGCTGTCGACGTCGTGTTCACCGCGCAGGAGATCCTGGTTGGATATTCGGATTACCCGACCCCGAAGATCGCGGAGAACGCGCGCACGCACCGTCAACTCGGCCTTGGGTACGCGAACCTTGGCGCGCTGCTCATGCAGCGCGGGCTCCCATACGACTCCGATCAGGGTCGCGCCTACGGGGCGGCGATCACCGCGCTCATGACCGGGTCCGCGTACGCGCAGTCCGCGCGTCTCGCCGGCGCCGTCGGCACATATGAGGCGTATCCCAAGAACAAGGACGCCCACGACCGCGTCATGCAGATGCACCGCCTGCACGCGTACCGGATCCGCGACGAGCTTCTCCCGGCGAGCCTGCTCTCGGCGGCGCGCCAGGCATGGGACGATGTGATCGCGTTCGGAAGGGACAACGGATACCGCAACGCGCAGGCGTCGGTCCTCGCCCCCACGGGAACGATCAGCTTCATGATGGATTGCGACACGACCGGTGTTGAGCCGGACATCGCGCTCGTGAAGTACAAGAAGCTCGTCGGCGGCGGGATGCTCAAGCTCGTCAATGGGACCGTCCCGGCCGCGCTGCGGCGTCTCGGCTACACCGAGACCGAAGCAGGCACGATCACCACGTACATCGAGCAGTACGGAACGATCGAGGGCGCCCCCGGTCTGCGTGCCGATGACCTACCGGTCTTCGACTGCGCCTTCAAGCCGCAGAACGGCGAGCGGACGATCCACCACACCGGGCACATCAAGATGATGGGCGCGGTCCAGCCCTTCATCTCAGGCGCGATCAGCAAGACCGTGAACCTTCCTGAGGCCGCGTCGGTCGACGACGTCGCCGACGCGTACATCGAGGCGTGGCAGAACGGACTGAAGGCGATCGCGATCTATCGCGACGGCAGCAAGAAGGTCCAGCCGGTCAACACGAGCAACAAGGAGACCAACAGCAAGTCCACCGCGCCGACGGAGACCGTCGTCGAGCGGATCGTCGAGGTCGCACGCCCACCGCGTCGTCGCCTCGCAGACACGCGCGCATCGCTCACCCACAAGTTCTCGATCGAAGGACACGAGGGCTACATCACCGTGGGCCTCTTCGATGATCGGACGCCGGGCGAGCTCTTCGTGACGATGGCGAAGGAGGGGTCGACCCTCTCGGGGATGATGGACGCCTTCGGTCTCAGCATCTCGCTCGCGCTCCAGTACGGGGTCCCGCTGCCGCATCTCGTCGAGAAGTTCGCGCACATGCGCTTCGAGCCCTCCGGCTGGACCGGCAATCCGGAGATCGGATTCGCGAAGTCGATCGTCGACTACGTCTTCCGCTGGATCGGCAATCGCTTCCTCTCGGAGCAGGACCGCGCGGAGCTTGGTCTTGTCCGCACGACCGAGGTCGCCGATCCGCCGGCCCAGCAGCAGCTGCTCGATCGTGTCGTGCAGCTCGCGACGGCGCAGAGCGAACCCGCCACGACGAATGGCAACGGCCACGCGACCGCCTCGCCCGCGCAGGCGACCGGATACAAGCGTCTCAATTCCACACCCGACGCGCCGCCATGCCCGCGCTGCGGCTGGCTCACCGTGAGAAACGGGACCTGCCACAAGTGCGAGAACTGCGGAGAGACGACCGGGTGTAGCTAACTTCCCTCTGTCAGGCCCTGGCCGACCCGCCCGTCGGCCAGCCCGCCTAATGGCCCGGCACTCCCTGCTCCCCTGGGGTGCCGGGCCTTTCTCTTGCTCAAGCGTCTCGCCTCCGCGGCTCAGCCGCGTCGGCTCGACACACTGCTCAAGGCTGGTGGATTCGCTCGTCGCGGGTGAACCGCTCCTCGCTCAAGCATCTCGTCCCGTCGGCTGTCGCCTCCGTGACTCGACACGCTGCTCAGGCTGGTGGACTCGCTCCTCGCGGATGAACCGCTCCTCCTGCTCAAGCATCTCGTCCCGTCGGCTGCCGCCTCCGTGACTCGACACGCCGCTCAGGCTGGTGGAATGGCTCCTCGCGGATGAACCGCTCGTCGCTCATTTTTCTCTGCGCGCGAATAGAACGCGCTGCTCCTCGTTATTCGATGCGCATCGTGCGATTTGATTAGGTCGCCCGAGCAGTAGAGCTATTCGCAAACGTCGGATGAACGACAGACGTAAGAGTTAGGCTGGTCTCAAATCAGTCGCCTCGGCATCGGAACGACCGTGACACTCCGTTCGTCTAAGAAGTAGAGAGTCTCACCGGGCAAGCAGACGGACGCTTCACGGCACGCGGTTTGCTCGAGTACCAAGCGGAGCGACAAGAGGGCGCTCGGGGAGGCACCAACACAGATGGCGGTCTTGGCGCGAAGCGGCGAGCGCACGCTACGCCCCGCGCGTCGTTTCCTTTGGAAGCTCATCGTCGCGCCGCTCGTCGTGGTCACGCTCGCGCTCGGCATCGCGGCCGCGGCGGCGACCGCCTATGAGAGCCGTGCGCTTCCCGGCCTCAGCGTCGGGGGTGTTGCGATCGGGTCCCTCGAGGGACCCGCGATTCGCACGCGCCTCGAGAGCGAGCTCGCCGCTCCGTGGAGCGCTTCGACCGTAACGCTCACTAGTGGCGGCAGCGTCTGGCGCGCGACCAACGGCGCCCTCGGGATCGCGCCGGACCTCGATGGCGCGGTCGCGACAGCGCTCGCGTACGGGAAGGGCGGGACGCTACCGAGTCGTCTGGGCGCCTGGATCGACGCGCTTCGCGGCGAGGCGGGCATCCCGTTCGCAATGCGCGCGCAGGGCGACGCCCTGGACCGTTTCGTGGCGAACGCTGCGCGCGAGGTGGATCGCGCGCCGATCTCGGGTGATCTGCGCATCGGCGCTCAGGGTCTTGAGGTCACGAAGCCAGAGCTCGGTCGCGTCGTAGACCGCGTCGCTACGGTGGCGGGCCTGCTGTCGGCGGACTCGCTCGGCGACCGCGAGGTTCCGCTTCGGGTGCGTGCGTCCTATCCCGAGGTCGACGCGTCTGGGTTCGACGAGGCCTACGCGCGCGCCAGCGCCGTGATCACGCCGCTCACCGTCACCGTCGAAGATCGCAGCTGGACTGAAGGCGCGGCGGGGCTCGCGACGCTGCTCGTGATCGACCGCGTCGCGGCGCGACCCGGAGAGCTGGCTCCGATTCCCGGCGAGGCGATCGCCCCCGCGTCGCGGTCTCGCTACACCGTCTCGCTCGCGGGCGAACGTGTCGCTTCGTGGGTCGGCGCGCTCGGCAAGGTGCTCGATCATCCCGGCAAGAGCGCGAAGTACCAGGTGAGCAAGGAAGGCGCGGTCTCGATCGTTCCATCCGAGAGCGGCGTTCGCATCGACCAGGAGAAGCTGCGTGCGGCGTTCATGGATCAGCTTCTGCAGCCGGTCGGCGGCACGAGCCGCGAGGTCGCCGCGCCCGCGACCGTCGACAAATCCGCTTTCACGAGCGAGCAGGCGCAGCAGCTCGCGCCGAAGCTCTCGCGAACGTCGACCTTCACCACGTCCTACCCGCCGAGCGTCTCGCGCCACGCGAACATCTCCACGGGGGCATCGCAGTTCGATGGCGTCGTGATCATGCCCGGCGAGACCTTCTCGTTCTGGGAGCTGCTCGGTCCGGTGACGGTCGACCGCGGCTACATGTACGCCGGCGCGATCATCAATAACCGCTCCGACGAGAACGTCATCGGCGGCGGCCTCTGCCAGGTGTCGACGACGATCTTCAATGCGATCTCTCGGCAGGGCTACGACATCGTCGAGCGCCACGCGCACGGCTACTACATCGATCGCTATCCGATCGGCTACGACGCCGCCGTGTTCGAGCCCGGCGTGGACTTCAAGTGGCGCAACGACACCGCGAATCCGGTGTTCATCTGGTCGTGGAGCGGCGACACATCGCTGACTATCGATGTATGGAGCATCCCGACCGGTCGCACCGTCGTCGTCAGTGATGCGGTCCAAAAGAACTTCGTACATCCCGCTGCGGATCAGCCGGCAGATCCGGCGTTCCCCGTCGGAGTTTCGGTCGATGGTCGCGATGTGTTCCGCACGCGCACGGTGCTCGAGAACGGCAAGGTGATCCACGAGGACTTTTTCGCAAGCCACTACGCCCCGGTCTGGGGTGGCCTTCCAAAGGTGGTCGACAAGCCTCCCACGCCGTAATCCCGCCGAGACCCGGCTGACAGTGGGCGGGATAACGACCAACCGAACGACCCGTTAAGCGCGTGGTGGGACGTCGGACCGCCAGGGATACGGCTCGGCTGATCGAGGAGGTCGCCCGGGGCGACCGGCTTCTCGAGGACATCCGCGACCCCGCGCTCCGCGAAACCGTCCGGCTTGCGCTTCGGCTACACAAGGACCCCTTCTCCGCGCCGGACGCGCCGACGCGCTCCCGAATTCGGTCTCGCGTGCTCGACGCCCTGCACCCGCATCGCGCGACGCTGGCCGATCATGTGGCGAACCTCTTTGAGGTACTCGCGAAGCCCGAGCCCTACGCGATGCGAGGGTTCGCGGTCGCGCTCGTGCTGGCGTGCATCGGTGCGAGCATGATGGTCGCGAGCGCGGGGGCCGTCGCCGAAGATCCGCTCTATTCGGTCAAGCTCGCGTCCGAGCAGGCGCGGCTCGCGCTCACGACGACGTACGAGGATCGCGCCGCGGTCGAGCTGTCCATCGCGGAGCACCGGCTCGCCGAGGCGACCGCGCTCGCGACCAGCGGGACCGACGATGACGCGATCGTCGCCACCAGCGAGTATGGCGAGCACCTCGCGTACGCCGCCGCCGAGCTCGCGCAGGTCGAATCGATGCAACCCGAGACCGCGACGCTCGTCACCCAGCTGCAGCAAAAGATCGACGAGTGCGAGCGACCTCACGCCGGCGGCGGCGATCGCGCAACAGGCGGCCGCGGCCACCGATCAGATCGCGTCGCTCGCGGAGCGCAACGCCGCGCCGCGGCCCCGCGTCGATGAGGGCGATGACACCGCACCCGCGGTCCCGGCGACGCGGCGCACCGACCCGCCGGCGCCGTCCGAGCAGCGCGCTACCCCGGCGACTCGCGCGACCGCGAGTCCGCTCACGCGCACGACCCCCGCACCAACGACGAAAGGCGAGCACGTCGCCGAGGTGACACGCAAAGCTGCCGACGACGCCAAGGCCGCCGCGAAGAAGGCCAAAGCGGGGAGCCAGCGGACGCCGTCACCGTCGCAGAAGAAACAAGATCGTCACTAGGCCCCGCTAGCATCTGCGGCAGGTGAGCCAGGAGCGCCGCGCGGATGCCGCATTCCTCATCGCGATCCTCGCCGGCGCTCTGTTCATCGCTTTGCTCGGACCGCTCGGACGGCGACTCGAGATGGTGCATCAGAACGACTTCTCGGGTATCTGGTCCGGGCCCGCGACCGTGCTGGCTGGAGTGAGCCCGTGGGATCCCGTGCGTTATGACGCGACCGCGGTCGCGCTTGGAACGAAGACTCCCGACGCGCTCGTCGATGACTACATGCCCTGGGAAGTCGTGGCGCTTCTTCCGCTCGGGCTCCTGCCCCTCGAGGTGGCCGCGTGGATCTGGATGATCGGGTCGATGGCCCTCTCAACGATCGCGCTTCGCGCGCTCCTGCGTTCCTTTGTCCCGGCGCGACCACTTGTCCACGGCGCGCTCGGCCTCGCCTTGTTCGTCGGGCAACCCGGCTTTCACGCGGTGGTGCTGGGGCAGTGGGCCCTACTGCTGATGTCGGCCCTCGGGGCCGTCGTCCTCATGGTCCGCGCGGGACACGCGCGGCGCGCGGCGTTCGCGGCCCTGGCGTTTCTCGCGAAGCCGCAGCTCTTCGTCTGGACCGCGATCGGGCTTCTCATTCCCGCATTCACGGACGATCGGTACCGACGGTTCATTCGCTATGCGCTGGTCGTCGCCGGGACGCTCATCATCTGCGCCTGGCTTGCGTTCCCAGACTGGTTTCCCGCATGGCTTGCGGACATCCCCCCGCGCAGGACGGGACGCTCCGCCGTCCTGTTGTCGGCGCTCGGCGAGCTCTTCGGACCGACGGGCCGCGTCGTCGCGGTGGTCATCGTCGCGGGCGGCATCGTTCTCGCCTCGCGGTTCGCCGTCGGGAGCGACGCGTGGCTGGCGATCTGGCTCGCGCTGTCGAGCGCGGGCGCGATCTACAGCTGGTCGTACGACCAGGTCCTCTTGTTCGTGCCGCTCGTCATCACCTGCGGCGTGCTCGCCGCGGCTGGACGCGAACACGCGATGACCCGTCTCGCGCTGGGTGGCGCCGCGGCGCTCCTGTTCGTGTCGCCGCTCTTCTACGTGCTCGGGGTCGCGCGGCATGACGAGACGTTCAGCATCGCGGTGCCGCTCGCGTTCTTTGCCGCGATCGCCTGGTCGCTCTGGCCGTACCGCCGAGGAGCGTTAGTCGGCGAGCAGCACGCGGCGCAGCAGATCCAGACCGCTTAGCAGGGCGCGCCGCCGGCCGTCGGCGGGACTTCGGAAACGGAACGGCATCCGTCGATCGCCCGCGGGCGTGATCGCGTGGACCTCGCTTTCGGTCGCGCCAGCCGGCGTGAGCAAGAGAACGTCCGCCCGCAGCGCGCGCGCATCCCGGGCCAGCTCGGCGTCGCCGGCGTCGATGCGCACGACGGAACCCGCGAGCCACGCCGCGGCGCCCGGGACGTCGGCGAGCGTGCGCGTGATGTCTCCGGCAGAGAGTGACTCGCCAAGCGCGAGGCGCCAGCCACGTTTCGTCAGCGCTCCGCCGATCACCGACCCCAGGGTCTCGTCGTCCGTACCCCAGACGTATTCGCCGAGCCGCGCGCGGATCTCGCGCTCCACACGCGCGACGTTCGCATCGGCCGCGGACGCGGCCCCCGCCTTGTCAGCGATGCGGACGTGCACGCCGTCGTTCTTCGCGTACGTCGCGACGGTCGGACTCGTCGAACGAACGAGCTCATCGAGCTTCTCCTCGACCGCGCTCTCGCCGATCCCAAGGAGCTTCAGCGTCCGCCAGCGGAGGACCCCGCCCGAGACGAGGGTCGGCTCGATGTGACCTTCCCACATCGGCG
>VBGS01000013.1 GCA_005889445.1 Chloroflexota bacterium | reverse complement strand
AGGATCTTCTTCGGATTCCCCGGCCCGACCGCGATCTGCAGTTGGTTGCTCGCGAAGAGCTGCGACTCGCCGTCGGATACGCCGGCGGCGACGTCCTTCGCCATGTTTTCCTCGTCGGCGGATGCGAAGACATCGGCCGGCGCTCCGTTGATGATCTGCGTGGCGAGCGTCGAGGACGAGCCGAAGTTGAACGTGAGCCGCGCGGACCCGTCGGTCTTCCGGAAGTCATTTCCGAGCTGGTCGAACACGTCGGTGAGCGATGAGCCCGCGAAGATGGTGATCTCCGCGGTGGCCGCTCCAGGCGATGAGCACGCCGCAAGGACGACCAAGGCGGTCGCTCGGAGCCGGGCTTGAGGTCGAGCTCGTTCGCGGCCTCCGCGGTCATGAGGCTGACCAGCCGGTGTGGACCCGCCTGCACTTCGACGGCGGCCGCGACCCGGTCCTTCGCCACCCGGGTGACGATCCCGGGGAAGCGGTTTCGTGCCGACTGCGCGACGGCGGGCCGCGGCGCGCTCGCTCTGCGCCGACCCTGCAGCCGGCGCACCTCCGCTAGACCGACGAGCCTCTGGCCGCCCGCTGTTCGCCGGACCCGGAGCTGGCCCGATTCGGACCAGCGGCGGAGCGTGTCCACGGAGACTCCGACGAGCTCCGCCGCTCGGCCGATCCGCACAGCATCCCTAGGTTCTCGCCCGCCTGAAGCCATGAATACCTAGGAATGGTACGTCCTAGCGCTGCCGGCTCCCGGCGATCTCCCGCTCGGTCTCCTCGCGAAGCGTTTCGTATGGCCGCGGTTCGACCCGCTCCCACTCATGACCGTCCGGTCGGCCCGAGGGGCAGTACGCCCACGTCCGCTCTCGGAAGGTGACCGGGTTCGGCGCCCATGGCCCCTTCGCCTCCCAGAGCGGCAGCTGCTGATGGTCCTTCGCGCGACAGACGCTCTCGACGAGACGTGTCACCCTTCTGCCTCCCCCCGTAGCGAGCCCGCCTGGCGATCACTGTGAGGAGTGACGCGCCGTCATTCAACGGAGAAGTCCACAAAATCTTGCGCTAGCTGACGCTCAGGCGGCGCTGAGCCGCGCTCCATCCTCCTTGAGGCCTGATTCGGCGCGGCGCAACAGGAGCGTGGTCGTTCCGATCTCCTCGCTCCAGGTGGCCTCTCCCGCGCGGGCGCTCCATCGTGCGGACCCGAACGCGCGCACCGTCGAGGTCATCGTCCGCATGAGCTCGTCGAGGCGAGCTCGCGCGAGCGCGGCGAGGCGCGGACCGCGCCCAGGGTCGCGCCCCGACGGAGCGAGCAGCGCGACGCCGGACTCGCCGTACCGGAAGGCGGTCACGTCTCCACCGAGCAGGGTCGCGCTCGCGCCGAGCGTCGCGCGGATCGCGCGATGGACCATTGCCCGACGGGTGGCTTCGCCGACGGCATCGACATCCAGCTGCGCCAGCACGACCGCGAAGGTCGGTCCGCCGTCTCGTGCCGCGGCGATGCGCTCGCGGACCGCGGCGACGAGCACACGATCGAGGTAGGCCTCAGCGACCGGCGGCGCACGGTCGGGAACCGCGGCCGGGACCACGATCGGCGCCGGCCTCGGGTCGGCTTCGCCGAGAAGCCGCGAAAGTGTCGGCAGCACGCTCGTCCACCGCTCCCGCTCGGCCATCCGCTCGGCGGCACCGAGCGGGGTCAGGGCGACGCAGGCGGCGGGGGCAGGAGTCACGTAACCGCCGTCCAGCAGGGACTGAAGGGCGCGGCCGAACGCGCCCGTCGCGAACGGCAGCCGCTCTGCGGCGATGCTCGCGAGGACGAGGGCGGGACGATGCGGTCCCGCGGCGAGGCAGTCCAACAGGTACAGACGGAAGAACGCGGTGGCGAGACCGGTCGCCTCAATCCGGCAGCCGGCAAACGCACAGCCGGCGACGGCGACCTCGGGGAGTCCGTGAAGCTGCTCGAAGAGGCGGGGTTCGAGATCGAACGCCGCGAGACCGGCGAGCGAGGCCCGACCTCCGCCGACCTCGCGGGGTCGGCGCGACGGCAGGGTTATCGGACGGTCATCGTCGCAGGAGGCGACGGCACGGTCGCTCCGGCGGCGATAGCGCTCCTCGACAGCGGGGTCACGCTCGGGATCCTTCCGTTTGGATCCTGGATGAACATCGCGCATGGCCTGGGGCTGCCGCTCAAACCCATCGACGCCGCGCGGGTGATCGCGGATCGCAAGATCAAACCGTGCGACGTTGGCGAGGTCGGCGACACGTTCTTCTTCGAGACCTGCGGCATCGGCCTCGACGCCGATCTCTTCGGCGCGGCCCGTCTGATGGAGAAGCAGCGCTTTCGGCTTGCGCTCCGCCGTCTCTTTCACTGGGCGACTCGGAGCTCGCGCGCGGTCGAGGTCACGGTCGACGGGAAGACCACCCAGCACGAGGTGCTGCAGGTCCTGATCGTGAACAGCCCGTACTACGGATGGGCCTTCCCGCTGATCCCCAACGCGAGCATGTCCGACGGACTGCTCGAGGTCGCCGTGTTTCCGCGCACCGGACGGTTCCATCTCCTGCGTGTGCTCGTCGAGATCTGGGTGCGCGGCCGGCCGCGCACGCCGCCGTGGATCCGCCAGGGAAAGGAGATCGAGATCCGGTGCCGCGAGCGTCTGCCCGTCCACGCCGACGGTCAGATCGCGGGGCAGCTCCCGATCACGGTTCGGTGCCGGCCCGGCGCGCTCCGCGTCTACGCGTGACGAGCTTCCGGCCGATGTCGATCCAGGTGCGGACGTGGATGCCGAGGCCGGACAGGGTCCCGGTCACCTTCCCCTCGCGCAGCGCGGCGAGCAGCTCAGCCGGCGTGCCGAACGGGGCGACCTCGACGTACGCGCCCCCGATCTCGATCTTGCGATGCGAGTCGCTCCCGACCCCGCCCGGGAGGTCGTGATCCCGCGCGAACGCGAGCGCCTGCACGTTGCTCGATGACGCCGCCTCGCGCGCGTTGAAGACCTCGACGATGTCGAGCCTCGGCGCGACCTCATCGAGCACGGCGCGACGCAGATGCCGACGCCGGTTGCGGCTGAAGGGATGCGGGACGTAGGCGAGGCCGCCTTGCTCGTGAATGTGCTCGATCGTCGTCTCCGCGGTCAGTCCGGGACGGATCTGCTTCTCCAGAAAGAGACCAACGAGCTCGCCATCCGCCGTCGTGATCTCCTCGCCGACGACGACCTGAAGACCAGTGTCCATCTCGCGCAGGCGCAGTCCACCCTCGATCGTGTCGTGGTCCGTGACGCAGACCGCGCCCAGCTCCGCCTTGCGAGCGAGCGCGGCGAACTCGCTCAGAGCGACGCGGCTGTCGCGCGAGTACTCCGTGTGCATGTGCATGTCGAGGCGGATGCGATCGGTCATGGGGCCGGTTCCGCACGCGCCGTGCCCGATGGGCGCCGCCGGCGCATCCTTGAGACGACGTGACACGGGTCGCCGTTGTGGCGTTCGTGCTGTTCGTAGGGGCGTGCGCCCCGTCGTATGCACCAGCGACCTCGCCGGCTCCTTCATCGAGTCCGGTCGGAACTCCGCCGGCGAAGACGAATCAGCCTGTTGCGAACATCGCCAGGTGCGGCACGGTCGTGGCGAACTCGCTCACCTCGGGCCAGGGATCGGGTCCGAACACCTACGAGCTGCTCTCACCGACCGGCCTTTCGGTCGCGCGTTTCGGATGGGCGTCGGGTCAGGCCGCGCTTGGCACGTACATCTGCGCGCGATTCATCGTCGGAGCACCGATGCTGGGCTTCGAGTCGCTCATCCGTCCCGGCGAACCGGGGTACGCTCCGGAGCCCACGGTCGCGTCGGATTCGTGCGGGTCGGTGACCGCATACGCCGCGGACGGCGCGCACATGCTCGTGACCCTCACAGCCGGCGGCCTCGCGACGCAGTACGACCTTCAGTACCAGTTCGTCGGCGGCAGCGCGCCGACCGACATCGGGGCTCGACTCGCTGCGGGTACGCCGCAGCTGGTCTTGATCACCGGGCGTCAGGTCCCGCCAGACTCCGGCTCGCCGAACGCGATCAGCCTGCGCGACTACAACGTCGCGCGGGTCGCCGCCTGCACACCGACCAGCAGCGTGAACCCGCGGCCGGGCTTCGTCGGCGCGACGGGACGGATCTCGTTCACGCTGCCACTGGGCTGCGCGTACATCGGCCAGCCCGTCGTGGGCAGCGATCAAACGACATTCAGCTTCGACTGCGGGGCAGCCTCGCGCGACGCTCGAGGGACGCTCGCGCCAGCGCTGACGCAGCAAGGCTGGACGTCGTGTGGAGCGGTGACCGCGACGGCGACCTGGGCCAACGGGACACACCGTCTGATCGTCGCGGAGGGTTCCGGATCGCCCGGCGAATACCCGACGCTGACGCAGCCCGCGCGGCCAGCAGCGACGAGCGCTTGCTCCTAAGGGTCCGGTACGTCGCTTTGCATTGTTAGATCAGTCCAGCTTGGGAAACTTGTCCAGCGCGTGGCCGAGATAGCCGAACGCGATGAACCCGAGGACCGCGACGCAGACGAGGAAGGCGAAGATCCAGAGCAGGAACGCACCGTTGCGGACCTCGGTGCTGTCGTCCCTAACGCGCTTGACTTACCGGAGACCTCGCATTCTGCGAGGTCTCAAGTACAGCGACGGCGTCAGCCGAAGTCTTATTTCTCCTCCATCGACTTCGCGATGGCGCTGAGGAACTCCTTGTTCGTCTTCGTCTTGCCGAGCCGCTGCAGGAGGAGCTCGGTGCCCTCGATCTGGCCGACCGCGGAGAGCATCTTGCGCAGCAGGATGACCTGGCGCATGACCTCGGGGGCGAGCAGCATCTCCTCGCGACGGGTCCCCGACGCGGGAATGTTGATCGCGGGGAAGGTGCGGCGCTCCTGGAGCTTGCGGTCGAGGATCATCTCGGAGTTGCCGGTGCCCTTGAACTCTTCGTAGATCACGTCGTCCATCCGCGAGCCGGTGTCGACGAGACACGTGGCGAAGATCGAGAGCGATCCGCCGCCTTCGATGTTCCGCGCCGCGCCGAAGAACCGCTTTGGCGGGTAGAGCGCGACCGGGTCCATGCCGCCGGAGAGCGTTCGTCCCGACGGCGGGACCGCGAGGTTATACGCGCGGGCGAGACGCGTGATCGAGTCGAGCAGGATCACCACGTCGCGGTCGGTCTCGACGAGTCGCTTGGCGCGCTCGAGCGCGAGCTCGGCGACGCGGGTGTGGTTCTCGGTCGGCTCGTCGAAGGTCGACGAGAAGACCTCGCCTTTGATGGACCGGCGGATGTCGGTGACCTCTTCGGGGCGCTCGCCGACGAGCACGACCATGATGTGGACGTCCGGATGGTTTCCGGAGATGCCGTTGGCGATGTCCTTGAGCAGCTGTGTCTTGCCGGCCTTCGGTGGCGACACGATGAGCGCGCGCTGCCCGTAGCCAAGCGGGTTCACGAGGTTGATGAGCCGTTGCGAGAGGTTCGCGCCCTCGATCTCGAGGTCGAACATCTCGTCGGGGAAGACCGGAACGAGATTCTCGAAGACCGGTCGCCGCTTGGCCTGCTCGGGATCGAGCCCATTCACCGCTTCGACGCGCAGGAGACTGAAGTACTTCTCGCTGTCTTTCGGCGGACGCGTCTGTCCAGTGACGAAGTCACCTGTGCGGAGCCCGAGTCGGCGGACCTGGCTCGATCCGACGTAGACGTCTTCGGGCGAGGGGAGGAGTGAGCGTCGACGGAGGAAGCCAAAACCGTCTTCGACGATCTCGAGGATTCCCTGGGCGAAGATGTTGCCCTGGGCTTCGGTCTGTGCCTGGAGGACTCGCGTGATCAGGTCCTGTTTGGGGAGGGTCGCCGCGCCTTCGACGTTGAACTCTTTGCCGATGTCGATGAGGTCTTTGGGTTTCGCGTTGATGAGCTCCGTGATCGTGTAGTACTTGCGGCTTGGTTGCGGCGGCGGTGCTTCGCGGCGTGGGACGGTCGCGGTGGCGGTGCCGCCTCCGTTGCCGTTGGGGGTGGCGGGGCTTTCCGGTGTGGTTTGCTGAGGCGTCTCTGGGTTGTCCAAGTGGTGTGTTCGCTCCTTAGCTTGCGTTAGGCCTTATGGCCAGTAACGTTCGAGTGAGTGGGACCGGGGGCGCACGAGGTGCGCTCGCACCCGGTTGGTGAGAAGGGGAAGAACTTCTAGGACAGTATACAACGCCGATGTCCCGACTCACCAGCCCGCAGGTAGACGCCCTCATCACGCTCTCGAAGGACATCCACGCGCATCCGGAGCTCGCCTACCAGGAACGGCACGCGCTTGACGCGATCGCCGCGCTCCTCGGGCGCGAGGGCCATGAGGTCGAACGCGGGGTTGGCGGGCTCGAGACGGCGTTTCGCGCGCGCGTCGGTCCAAAGGGCGGAAAGACGGTCGCCCTGCTCGCCGAGTACGACGCGCTGCCCGACGTGGGTCACGGCTGCGGCCACAACTTGATAGCCATCAGCAACGTCGGCGCCTTCCTCGTCGCGGCGTCGGCGAAGACGCTCGACGTCGCCGTCGAGCTCCTCGGGACGCCCGCCGAGGAGAACGGTGGCGGAAAGATCGATCTCATCGACGCGGGCGCCTTCGATCAGGTCTGCGCCGTGCTCTCCTCGCATCCCGCGGCGCAGGGCGCTTGGGGCGTCGGCGGAAGCTGCCTCGGCGTCGTCGAGAAGCGCGTGACCTATCACGGTGTCGCGTCGCACGCGGCCGCCTCGCCCGAGCGCGGCCGCAACGCGCTGAACGCGGTGATCCGGCTCTTCACCGGGATCGACGGCTGGCGACAGCACCTCGACGGCACGTCGCGGGTCCACGGGATCATCAGCAATGGGGGCCAGGCCGCCAACGTCATCCCCTCGCGCGCCGAGGCGATCATCGGTCTCCGCGCGCAGGAGAAGAAGACGCTCGACGAGATGGTCGAACGCTTCGTCGACATCGCCGAGGGCGCGGCGATGCTCACCGGGACGACGGTCGACATCGCCGAGTACCTCCGTTACTACGAGCCGCTGCGGCCGAACGACGTTGTCGGCGACGCGCTCGCCGAAGAGCTCGCGCGCCTCGGTGTCGCGGCACCGCGCGGTGTGCTCACTACGGCATCGACCGATCTCGGGAACGTGTCGCAGCGCGTGCCGACCGACGCGGTGCGTTTCCCGGTCAGCGAAACGCCGATCGCCGGACACTCCGATGCCATGCGCGAGGCGAGCGCCACCGACCTTGCCCATCGAAACGCGCTCATCACCGCCGAGGCGCTCGGGGCCACGGCCGTGCGGATCGCGACCGACAAGACGCTTCGCGAGCGGATCGCGAGGTGATCGACCGGTACCGCGACGACCTGATCCGGCTCTCGCGCGAGATCAACGCTGATCCGGAGCTCGCGTACGAGGAGCACCGGGCCGTCGCGCGGATCGTGGCGCTGCTCGAGAAGCACGGGCACCCTGTAGAGCGGAATCTCGCGGGTCTGCCGACCGCGTTCCGCGCTCGCGTCGGGCCGGCCGGTCCGGCTGTCGCGCTTCTCGCGGAATACGACGCCCTCCCCGAGGTCGGTCACGGCTGCGGGCACAACCTCATCTCGATGACGATCGTCGGCGCGTTCCTCCTCGCCGCCGCGAAGGCGAGGGATCTGCAGGTCGGGATCGAGCTTGTCGGGACTCCTGCTGAAGAGAAGGGCGGCGGCAAGATCGACCTGCTCGAGAAGGGCGTCTTCAAGCAGAGCGTTGCCGCGCTGTTCTCCCATCCTGGGGCCGGCGGCAAATGGAGCGTGAGCGAGCGGCTCCTCGGCATCACGGTCAAGCGCGTCATCTACGAAGGTCTCGCGTCGCACGCCGCGGTCTCGCCGGAGAAGGGTCGGAACGCGCTCACCGCGCTGATCGCCCTGTTCGTCGCGGTCGACGGGTGGCGGCAGCATCTCCCTTCGACGGCGCGCGTTCACGGGATCATCCGCGAAGGCGGCGTCGCCTCGAACATCATCCCGTCGCGTGCCGTCGGCGACTTCGGCATCCGCGCCGCGGAGATGGACCGACTGAAGGAGATGGTCGGGACCTTCACCGATATGGCGAACGGCGCGGCGCGGCAGACAAACACGAAGCTCACGATCGAGGACGAGATGCGCCCCTACCTGCCGGTCGTGGCGAACCCGAAGCTTGGTGATGCCCTCGCCGTGGAGCTCGAGCGACAAGGCAAGACGCCACTTCGCGATCATCTGGTGACCGCGTCGGGGGACATCGGCAATGTGTCGCAAGAGGTGCCCACGGACTACATCGGCTTCCCGGTCAGCGCCGATGAGATACCTGGACATTCGCACCGCATGCGCGAGGCGTCGGTGAGCGACTACGCGCACGACAGCGCGTTCGTGGTCATCGACGCGCTCGCCGCGACCGCGCTGCGCGTCGCCATCGACAAGGCTTTTCGCGAATCCCTGCGCACATCGGCATGAGCCACCACGAAGCCCGCGCGCAAGTACACGCCGTAACAGTCAGCGGCAGACCTGTCGTGCGTTCACCGCGGGCACGCACAGGCGGGCGTTTGATTACGAGGCGTAATGTTTCCCAAGATGCGGCGACTGCTCGTCGTCGAAGACGACGACATGCTCCGAACGACCATCGTCGAAGCTCTTCGCGACGAGGGCTACGAGGTCATGGCCGCTCAGGATGGATCCCATGCGCTACGGCTTGCCTGCGCCATCGAGCCCGAAGCCGTGGTCCTCGATCTCGGCCTGCCGCTCATGGATGGGCCGACCTTCGTCGCCGAGTGGCGTGCCAGGCTCACGATGCCGAGCCCTCCGATCATCGTCATGAGCGGACGACCCGACGTGAGGGTCGTGGCCCAGGATCTCGGTGCTGCCGCCACGCTCGAGAAGCCGTTCGAGCTGACCGCGCTGATCGCCGCGCTCGGCGCGGCCGTGCCGCCCTAGGACACGCGGATCTCAGGCGGTCATCGCTCCGCGAGCGGGACCCACCGCTTTCCGGTGGGTCCGGTGTATTCGGACTCCGGCCGGATGAGTCGATTGTCGCCGTGCTGCTCCATGATGTGGGCGCACCACCCCGCCATACGGCCGATCGCGAAGATCGATGTGCCGAGGTCCGCCGGGATGCCCAGGAACGTGTAGGTCGTCGCGGCGTAGAAATCCACGTTCACGACGTTCACTTTCTCGGCGGCGGCCGGCGACATGTTCGGCCTCTGACGCTCGATCTCAGCGACGAGACGCTCCTGGATCTCGAAGTATTTCGGACCCTTCCAGTCCTTGGACAGGTCCTGCGCGAACTTACGAAGGAACTTCGCGCGTGGGTCCTCGGTCCGGTAGACGCGATGGCCGAACCCGGAGAACTTGTATTTCGCCGCGATCGCCTTTTGCACCCATGTCTCGGTGCGCTCCGGCGTGCCGATCTCGTCGAGCATCTTCATCGTCCCGTCGGTCGCGCCGCCGTGCAGCGATCCCTTCAGCGCGCCGAGGCCCGCGGTCACCGCAGCATGCATGTCTGCGAGCGTCGCAGCCGCGATCCGCGCCGCGAACGTCGATGCGTTCAGTCCGTGCTCGGCCTGAAGGATGAAGCACGTGTTCAGCACTTCCGTGGACTTGGGGTTCGCGTCGAGTCCCGCCATCTTCACGAAGTTCGCCGCGTGGCCGAGCGTCGGGTCGGGCGGGACGGGTTGCTCACCGCGTCGCCGGCGGATGTACGTCGCGAGGATCGTCGGAAGCTTCGCGGTCAGACGGATCGCTTTGGCGTACTCGGCTTCGCGTGAGTTGTCGCCCTCGGCTGGATCCTCGGCCGACGATGCGGAGACGACGGTGCGGAGCACGTCCATACCTGTTCCGGTCTCGGACATCTCCTGCAGGATCCCGCGAAGGAACGGTGAGAGCGAGCGATGTTTCGTCAGCTCGGCCTTGAAGTCGCGAAGCTGCTCCTTGTTCGGAAGCTCGCCATTGAGGAGCAGGTAGGCGACTTCCTCGTACTCCGCCTTGCCGGCCAGCTCCTCTATCCGGTAGCCGCGGTATTGGAGGAAGTTGTCGGCGACCGAGCAGATCGCCGTGGTCGTCGCGACCACGCCCTCGAGCCCGCGGGGTGCCGCTTTCTGCCGGTCGACGGCCACGGACCGAGTCTCGCACAGCGACCTCGCAAGGGTCGCGGGTCCTCTCGGGCGCGGGGCCCGATGGTCATGATCTCTGGGACTTGCGACCCCAAATTCCCGGAGGTACAGTCCCGCTGGAGCGGTCAGGTTGGCCTAAACCGTTCCGGGGAGGACGAAACAAAGGGAGACCTGCGCGCGTTACGTGTGACGCGCGCGCCGAAGCTGTTAGCCCCTCATCCCACCCACCAGCGGAGGGCGGCGGCCATTAAGGCCGGCGCCCTTTCGCTTTCGTTTCACCCCCTAGAGTTTTGCTTGTAGGAAGGCCCGGAAACTGATCACTCGCTTCGCCGCGCGACGCCGCCAACCGATCGAACGCGAGCGTTACCGAGCGGCCGCGCGCACGGCGCGTCTCCGCCGTCGGTCGCGCCCGCGGTGGATCGACGGTGTCCTCGTAATCGCCGTCGTCGCGATCATCCTCGTCGCGTTGCCCCGACTGGCAGCCGGTGTCCGTCAGGGCATCGATGAGCTCGGCGCGCAGGTTCAGTCGGCCGTCCCGATCCTCCAGGGGCAATCGGCGCTCCAGCTCCCGGCGGGCGGCGCGATCGCACCGCTTGGCGCGGCACCGGTCGCTGACAACGTGCCACTCTTCGTTCGTGACCCGCAGCTTCAGGTGAATGGGCGGGTGCCCTCATTCGCGGCGCAGCCGGGTCGCACGCTGCAGATCGTCTTGAACGGCACGGTGATCTCGTCGACACCCGTCGCGGACAACGGCGCGTTCAGCGCCGCGCTCGCACTCAAGGACGGAGCGAATGCGATCAGCTTTACCCTGATGGCCGGTCGCGATCTCGTCGCGACCTCGACGTATGCGGTGACCCTCGACCGGACTCCGCCGACGCTGACCCTCTCACGGCCGCAGGCCGGCAGCACCGTCGACGCGCAGAACGTGATCGTCCAGGGGACGACGGAGGCCGGCGCGACCGTCACGGTCAATGGGCACACGGTCGTGGTCGCGCAGGATGGCGCGTTCTCAGACTTCATCACGACCACTCCAGGGCCGCTTGCGATCGCGGTGGTCTCGCGCGACCGCGCCGGCAACGAGACCACGCAGAAGCTCGACATCATCGCGGAACAGATCGCGCAGACACCCGGCACGATGCTCGCCGTCGGCCTCGACCACGCGACCGTGCGCCCCGGTCAGCAGGTCATCGCGTCGATCCTGCTCCGGGATCTCGCTGGTCCGCGCGTCGGCGTCCCTGTCGCGCTCTACGTCGGCGTCGTGTTCATCGGCATCGCGACGACGGGCGCTGACGGCACCGCGCGCATCGCGTTCGCGGCGCCGCCGAACGAGGGCGAAGCCAGCGTGGTCGTGCTCGCGGGAAACAACATCTCGGGGAGGGCAACGCTCACCGTCTCGCGTTAGCCTCGCCGGACCGTGAGTCAGGGCAATCTGGTCCTCTTCGCGCTCCTTGGCGGCACCGCGCTGCTCCTCTACGGCGTGCACCTCGTCGGCGAGGGTCTGCAGCGTGCCGCCGGGACGCGCCTCCGCCACATCCTTTCGACACTGACCGGCGACCGCGTGCGCGCCCTGCTCGTCGGCGCCGGCGTCACCGCGGTGCTCCAGAGCTCGAGCGCGACGACGGTCATGCTCGTCGGGTTCGCATCCGCGGGACTCCTCACCCTGCGCCAGACGATCGGTGTCATCCTCGGCGCGGACGTCGGGACGACGGTGACTGTCCAGCTGCTCGCCTTCGATCTCCTCTTCCTCTTCCTCGGCATGAAGCTGATTCGCGACGGCACCGCGCCCCTCGCGGGGAGCCCGCTCTTCGCCGATCTGCTCCGGGCGCTCACCGACCAGCCGCTCGTGCTCGTCCTGCTCTCCGCGATCTTCACCGGGCTCGTTCGCTCGAGCGCCGCGGTCATCGGTCTGGCGCTCTCGCTCGCATCGGCGGGGCTCATGCCCCTGGTCGGCGCGGTGCCGGTGATCTTTGGCGCGAACGTCGGCACCGCCGCGACGGCGCTCTTCGCGGCGATCGGTCAGAACGCGGAAGCGCGACGCGTCGCTGCCGCGCACGCGGCCTTCAAAGTGATCGGGGTGCTCCTCTTCCTCCCATTCATCGGCCCGTTCGCGGATCTAGTGTCGCGCACCGCGCCCGACGTGCCGCGGCAGATAGCCAACGCCCACACGTTCTTCAATGTGGCCCTCGCCCTGCTGTTCCTGCCGTTCACCGGTCTGGCAGCCGATCTCATCACCCGTCTCTTGCCGGATTCCCGACGGACCGACACCGGCGCGATCTACCTCAATCCGCAGGTCCTCGACACGCCCGCGGTCGCGCTCGGTCAGGCGCTCCGCGAGGTGCTGCGTATGGGCGACGTCGTCGTGCAATCGCTTCGCGAGACGCTCCAGGTCTTCGATCACAACGACGAAGCCCTCATGCGCGAGATCGTCAAGCGCGACGACCTGATCGACCGGCTCGAAGAGGACATCAAGCAGTACCTCGTGAAGCTGCGCGAGCACTCGCTCACCGAGGACCAGGCCGAGCGCGAGACCGCGCTCATCTTTGTGATCGTCAACCTCGAGGAGATCGGCGACGTGCTGGACAAGAACTTGATGGAGCTCGCCGAAAAGAAGATCCGCGGCAACCACGTGTTCTCCGCGGAAGGATGGCGAGAGATCGCTGACCTGCATCGCATGGTGGTGGAGAACCTTGAGCTGTCGCTGGCCGCGCTCGCCGCGGGCGACCGCGAGGTCGCCGAAAAGGTGATCCGTCACAAGGGCAACGTGAACGTCCTCGAGCGCCGGCTGCGCCAGCAGCACATCGCTCGCCTGCACGCGGGCCTGCGCGAGTCGATCGACACGTCGAGCATCCACCTCGATGTGCTCGCGTCGTTGAAACGCGCCAACTCCCTCGTCACGGGCATCGCGTACGCCGTCCTCGGTCAGCATCATGCCTAGCGGGCGAGCCTTCGTCGGCACGAGTGGGTGGGCGTATCCGAGCTGGAAGCCCCTCTTCTATCCGCCCGAGACGAAGTCCACGCAGCTCCTCCACTACTACGGGACCCGACTTGCGACGCTTGAAGTCAATTACACCTTCAACCATCTTCCGACCGAGAAGAACATCGCCGGCTGGAAGGACTCGACACCGGAGCACTTTGTTTTCGCGCTCAAAGCCTCGCAGCAGATCACCCACGTTCGGCAGCTCCGCGATCCCGCCGAAACGCTGCCCGTCTTCTTCGATCGCGCGCGGCCACTCGGCGAGCGACTGGGTCCGGTTCTCTTCCAGACGCCGCCGTGGCTGAAACGCGACGACGACCGCCTCGCCGGATTCCTGGCCTCGCTTCCCCGTGATCTGCGCTGCGCGCTCGAGGTGCGTGACGCGTCCTGGTACGTGAGCGACGTGTATGAGCTCCTGCGGACCGCCGGTGTCGCGCTCGTGCATGCCGAAGGCGAGCGCGCGCCGTCACCGGTCGAAACGCTCGCCGAGACGGCGATCTTCGCGTACGCGCGCCTGCGCAAGCAGCCCGGGTACGCGAATGACGAGGTCGACGCCTGGGCCGCGCGCCTACGACCGATGCTCGCCGCCGGAAAGGACGTCTACGCCTACTTTCGCCACGACGAGACCGGCGCGAACGCTCTGTCGGCGGAGCGGCTGCGCGACGCGCTCGCGTGAACACGGCGCTCTCGTTCGTTGCGGGCGTGGGCCTGATCTCGGTCGCGGTTCGCGCCATCCGCGATCTCGCCGACCAGGGTGACTACGTCCCCCTCATCGTCGTCGGCTCGTTCACCGGATACGTCCTCGCCGCGGAGATCGCCCGAAGCCGCGCCCGCATCCGGCGCGGACCGACCACGACCGTCGCCGTGGGGCTCGCTCAGTGGGCGCCCGCGTTCTCGTGGGTTCCGTATGGCGTGATCGCCTTCCACCTTGGTCCCGAGCTCGATCCCAGCCCGCTGCGTGCGCTCGGCATCGCGTTGACGGTCGGCGGCATCGCGTTCGCGCTGTGGGCGCTCGCCGCCATCGGGCGCCACTTCGATCTTGCGCTCGAGGTCCACGAGGGTCACGAGGTCGTACGCGACGGACCGTACCGATTCGTCCGGCATCCGATTTACGCCGGCCTGCTCGTCCACACCGCGGGCGCGGCGCTCGCGACCGGGAACGTCCTGTTCGCGGCGGGCTCGCTCCTGGTGACGATTCCGGTCCTGTACCTGCGCGCCCGCACCGAGGAGCGGATGCTTCGCGCCGATCTGGGCGCGGCGTACGACGAGTACGCGCGTGAGGTCGGCATGCTCGTTCCATTCATAGGTCGAACCTAGGTCGCACACGGCTTGTGCTCTGCCGTAGCCTGCACCCCGAGGGTCGCAGGACGCCCGCGCTTGCCTTGCTCGCGGCTAACGCCGCGAGCGAAGAGGGTCGCAGGGATACCTCCCTGCGATGAATAGAGGAGGGGTATGTGAACTGGCTCCCGATCATCATCGCCGCAGTCGCGAACATGGTCATCGGCTTCCTCTGGTACGGCACGTGGGCCTTCGGACGGAGTTGGATGCAGCTCTCGGGTCGCGGGATGGGCCAGGGCCAGCAGCCCGGGGGGATGTACGCGCTCACCGCGGTCGCCGCGCTCGTCGAAGCCATCACGATGTGGTGGTTCATCGGACAGACCGGCGCGAACAGCGGGGCGGCGGGCGCGATCGTCGGTCTGTACGCCGGCCTCGGGTTCGTTGCCACCGCGATGTTCGCGGAGGTGCTCTTCGCCGGCCGTCCACCTCGCCTGTACGCGATCGCGAACGCGTCGCGTGGCGGCGCCGCGCGACCCGGATGGAAGATCGAGGCCAGCAGCTCGGCTCCGTCGACGAGACGCGGCCCGGGCCGGGAGAAGTACGCCGCGCCGTCGACGCCAACGATCCGCGCGCCCGCGAGATCCGGGATCGCCTCGGCCTCACGGGCGGCGCGCCGCGCGTCCCAGCCGCACGGCATCGCGACGACGATCTCTGGTGCTGCCCGAACGACGTCCTCCCAGGCGATCTGCCGCGAGCGCTCACCCGCAGTGCCGAGCACGTCGGTCCCGCCCGCGATCGCAACCTGCTCGGGGACCCAGTGGCCGCCGTTGAACGGCGGATCGAGCCACTCGATGCACGCGACGCGCGGTCGCTCCAGCCCGTTCACTTGTTCGCGGACCTGTGCGAGCCGCTCGCGCAGCGCAGTCACGAGCTGCTCTGCCTGCGCCGAGCGGCCGAGCGCCGCGCCGACGGTGCAGACGTCGTCGAACATCCCCTCGAGCGAGGCCGCCTCGAGCCGGACGACCTCGGGCCCCCGTCCCGGCGCGGCCGGCAGCCGGTCGAGGGTGACCGCGCAGACGGCGCAGAGCGTCTGACCGAGGATCAGATCGGCGCGCGCCGCGCGCAGCGCGCTCTCGTCGAGATGGAACGTGCTCTCGCCCCGAGCGGCCGCCTGGCGCACCAGCGTGTCGATCTCCCGCGCGGTGGAAGCGGGCGGGATCGTGGAGCGGGTCACCCGCGGAACGTTCGCGACCGCCGGATGATCGTCGTCGTGGGTCACCGCGACGAGAAGGTCGGTCGCCCCGAGAGCGATCGCGATCTCGGTCGCGGCGGGGACGAGCGAAACGACGCGCATCGTCGGTAGCGTAGGCGCGTGAGCGACATCTACCGCGCGGTCGCGCGCGAGACCGTTCAGCGTTGGCCCGACCTCGCGGAGGGCACTCGCACGTCTCGCCCGAAGGCCTGGGGCGCCCTGGCCGGGCACGGCATCGCCGCGCTGCGCCAGCGGATCGGCCGTGCGCTCACCGAGGAGGAGCGCCGCGCCTTATGGGACGCGCTCTGGCCGATCTCGAGGATCGGGATCGCTTCCGCCACGAAACGAGCCTACTCAGTTACGGCACCCTTCACGCCGAAGAGAGTGAGGGGGTGTGGGGGCCAGCCCCCACGTCTTAGTTAGACGGCACCACCCAGTCGACGGGGAGGATGTGCATCCACGTCTGCCCCGGGGAGAGGAGGACCTTCTCGCCCTCGTCCGTGTAGAAGGTGAATGGATCGAACCAGCTCGCGCGGTACCAGGTCGCCTCCTGGCGTCGACCGTCGCGGAAGATCGAGGCGTGACCGGTGCCCACAAGGCGCATGTCGAGGCTCGGCGAGCCGGCCGCATCGTCGACGACCTCGGTGACCCACACATCGGTGTTGATGACGACGACGTTGCGCGCGGCGATGGCCACGCCGTTCGCGCCGTCGACCTCGCGGACGAAGCTCGAGCCGTTCGACTGGTAGCGGGCGTAGGTCCGCGTCCCCGGGTCGTAGTCGTAGCGCACCGCCGCGTCGGCGCGATACGGGATGCCGAGGGTCATCGCGCTCTGTGACCCAAGGAAGCCCCCGGCGGTGGGCGCGTGATCCACGGATCTCAGGAAGCCCCACCTCGGCACGTCGACCGGCGCGCCGCCGCCCACGTCATTGGTCGCGGCGCGCAGCGCCGCGGTCGAGGTGAACAGGTTATGCGGCACGACCTTGCCGTCGGCGGATGTCCTATAGAAGGAGTTGCCCTGGCCGAGCTGCGGCGAGACGCCGACGTAGTTGCCGTTGGCGATGTCGGCGCGGACCAGCCCTTCCATGAGCTGCGAGGCCCCCGAGAACACCAGCGTCCCACGGACCATCGGGGTGGTGTATCGATCGGAGAAGCGGACGCTGCGCACCGCGCCGACCTCAGCCGCGTCCTGCGAGTGGAAGTACGCGGCGAGCCGCGTGATGAAGCCTTCCACGAGGAGCTCGACGACCATGTCGGCCTGGCTGATCCCGTGATGCGGTCGCGCCGTCGGAGCGTTGTCGATCTTCACCGCGAGCGGTCGCCGGCCCACGAGCGTGCTCGTGGTCGCGAGCCCGTTCAGCGGCCAGCACTGCGTGCACGACGCGGGAGCGAGATCGGTCGGCGCAGTGACCCACTGATTGGCGGTCCACTGGAGGGTCCGCGGGGCGCCGACGACGGCGGCGTTCGAGCGAAGGACGCCGACATGCGTCGACCCGTCATCGAGCGACGTGAGCGTCGCGAGATCGCCGAACCCGTCCTTGTTCCAATCGCCGGCGGCCAGCTGTGTCTGAAGCCACGGCATCGTGAAGGGCGCGAACGTCGCGATCCCGTTCGGGTCGGTGAAGGCGAGACGCTTCGCGCCGCTGAAGACGTGCACGCGGACGGATCCGTCCGCGTACCAATAGAAGGACAAGAGGTCGGTGAGCTTGTCGCCGTCGTAATCGGCGGCGACGATCTTCGCGCGCGACAGATCGTACGTGCCCTCGGCGGACTCCCAGACGCCGGCCCAGCCGTTCACCGGCACGAGCCCGGCGGGCGAGGGAGTGAAGACGTGGACGCGGATGCGGAAGTTCGGATATTGGTAGATCGACGCGATCTGGTCCGGACCGTCCGGCCGGGTGAAGTGGCCGACCGCGAATCGCGCGCGTGTCGTGTCGTACTGTCCCACCCCCGAGTCGTAAACACCCTGGTTCCCGCCGTAGACGAACGTGGAGCCGTTCGACTCGAAGTAGTGGATGCGCATGTCGAAGTTGTCGTACTGGTAGATGAACAGGAGACCACCGCGGCCCGCGCCTGAGAAGTTGCCGGCGAGGATCGTCTTCGTCCGGCCCCACGAATAGCTGTCGCTCCGCCACCAGCCCTGCGTTCCCGTGAAGGTGAACGACGTGCCCGTCGAGGTCCACACCAGGATGCGGACCGACGTGCCACCGTCGTCGTAGAGCGCGATCAGGTCCGTCTTGCCGTCGAAGTTGACGTCGGTCGCCGCGACCTTCATGCGCCCGAGGTCGAGAGTGTTCTCGCCGCTCGTGAACCACTGGCCGGGAGTGAACTCATCGGTCGTGCCGGTGCGGTCCAGGACCGAGATGCGAATGCCGAGGTTGTCGCCGGGGTCGTAGAGCGACGCGATCTGGCTGTAGCCGGCGCCCTTGAAGTCGCCCGAAACGACGAGGCCGTTCGCGAGCGTCTGCGCGCTGGCCACGCTGCCGCGATGGTTTGCGGCAGGGATGAGCCAGACGACGCAGATGACGACGGTGATCAGCACGGTCAGAAGGCGTCTGGTCATTGAGCAGTCACTTTACCCGACGCTCGCACCGTTTCCATGCAGGCATGCAATGGCCAGAACGCGGCTGCCCCGTGTCCGATACGGTTCAGCCGTGCCGGTGAACGTCCGCTACATGGTCGACGATGTCGAAGCCGCGGTCGCCTTTTACACGACCAAGCTCGGCTTCACGCTGATCTCCAGCGCCGCGCCGGCGTTCGCCGACGTCAGTCGGGGCGAGCTGCGACTCCTTCTGAGCGGCGCGACGAGCTCCGCGGGCCGGGCGATGCCGGACGGCCGCGTGCCGGCGGCCGGCGGGTGGAACCGCATCCAGCTCGTCGTCGACGATCTCCCCGCCGAGGTGCAGCGGTTGCGGTCGATGGGAGTTCGGTTCCGCAATGAGATCGTGAGCGGCCCGGGTGGATCGCAGATCCTGGTCGAGGACCCGTCCGGAAACGTGATCGAGCTGTTCCAGCCCCGGGGTCGTGCCGGCTAGCGCCGAAGCGCCTTCTTCACCAGCCCGGGGATCTCGCTCGGCGCGTTCGCGACGGGGATCCCCGCCTCTTCGAACGCGCGCACCTTTGACTCGGCGGTGCCCTGATTGCCGGATACGATCGCGCCGGCGTGGCCCATCCGCTTGCCCGGCGGCGCCGAGCGGCCGGCGATGAACGCCACCGCGGGCTTCTTGCCTTCACTGCGCATGTACTCGGCGGCGCGCTCCTCGGCGCTCCCGCCGATCTCGCCCACGATCACGATCGCTTCGGTCGCCGGATCCTCGTTCAGCAGTCTTACCGCGTCAGGGGTGGGCAGGCCGATGACCGGATCGCCGCCGACGCCGATGCATGTGGACTGGCCGAGCCCGGCCCGCGTCAGCAGATCCGCGATCTCGTAGGTGAGCGTGCCGCTGCGCGAGACGAAGCCGATCCCGCCGGGTGAGAAGTTTTCGGCTGGCATGATCCCGACCTTCGCCTGGCCCGGCGTGATCACACCGGGCCCGTTCGGGCCAACGAGAAGCGTCGTCGCGGTCTCGAGCACCGCGGCCACCTTGAGCATGTCGGCCACCGGGACCCCTTCGGTGATCGCGATGACGAGATCGATCCCCGCGTCGATCGCCTCCAGCATCGCGTCCATCGCGTAGGGAGCGGGCACGAAGACGATCGAGGTGTTGGCGTCGGTGCTTTCGACCGCCTGGGCCATGGTGTCGAACAGCGGAAGGCCGTCCTGCGTCGTGCCGCCCTTGCCGGGCTTCGTCGCGCCGACGACCTTGGTGCCGTACTCCTTCATCCGCGCCGCGTGGAACGAGCCTTCGCGCCCGAGACCTTGTACGACCACGCGCGTGTCGCGGTCGACCAGGACACTCATCTCCTTGAAGCGGCAAGCGTTACCGCCTCCTTGGCGGCGTCGTCCATCGTCTCGCGCGACTCCAGCGGCGCGCCTTCGAGCAGCTTGCGGCCAGCCTCCGCCTCGGTCCCGGACAGGCGGATGACGAGCGGCACCCGCGGCGGATGCGCACGGGTCACGTCGAGGACGCCTCTCGCGACCTCGTCGCCGCGCGTGATGCCACCGAAGATGTTGATGAGCACGCTGCGGACCCGGGGATTCGCGAGGACGATCTCGAGCGCGCTTCGGACGACCTCCTCCTTGGCGCCGCCGCCGACGTCGAGGAAGTTCGCGGCACTCCCGCCGGCGAGCTTCACGGCGTCGAGGGTGCTCATGACTAGCCCCGCGCCGTTCCCGATGATCCCGACGTCGCCGTCGAGCTGCACGTAGCTGAACCCGAGCGCGCGCGCCTTCTCCTCAGCCTCCTCGTCGGGCGAGATCTCCTTGAGCTTCGCAAGATCGGGCTGGCGGAAGAGCGCGTTGTCGTCGATATCGAGCTTCGCATCGCCCGCGAGGACCGAGCCGTCCTTCTGCACGAAGAGGGGATTGATTTCTACGAGGGACGCATCGGTCTCCACGTAGACCGCGTAAAGACGGCGGGCGATATCCGCGACCGCATCGCGCTGCTTTTCGGGTACCCTCGCCTCAAAGGAGAAAGACCGCGCTTCGAAAGGCAGCAG
>VBGS01000219.1 GCA_005889445.1 Chloroflexota bacterium | reverse complement strand
ACAGTTGGCTCGATGTTTTCGTCGCACTGGTCGGCGCAGTCGCGATCCAGGTTCTGTTCTCGGATGCCAGTCGGATCCTGCCTCGAGACCTCGTCTCTTTCGTCACCCGGATACCGCTCGCGCTACGTTTCGCTGTCGCGGTCGGCGTAGGGCTGTGGCTCATGAATGTGACATTGCCGCTCATCACGACGGACAACTTCAGCTATCGCCCAGTTCTAATTGGTGCGCTCGTAGTCATGACGATTTTCGCGGTTCTCTTTCCGAGGGCGCAACGACCCAGCCTTGACGGAGAGGCGGCCGCCGCGTGAATGCCGTGAAGAAGTTTCTTTCGTGCTTGACCGCAGTTATCTCCGTCACCTTGGTCATGTCCACGCGGGCATTTGCAGACGACTGTACGAACTCGTGGATCGACTGTTTCGGCACAATCGCGGGAGAGGCAGCTGCCGCGACAGGGATCGGCGTGGCCGTCGCATACTTTGCCTTCGGTGGCGGTGTCCTCCCAAAAAGTCCTCCGACGCCGGATCCGCCAGTCGATCCCGAGCCCTTTCTTACCAACGACGGGAGGGTACGTTTTCCCAATGGATATGTCTGGCCTATTCCCAACTCCGCCGAGTCTTTTTCCGATCTTTCGCCACTGGAATGGTTGGAAATTTACCTGCTGCTCCGTGATCCCCCACCGTCGCCGCTCTGGTCCCGGCCTCCTCCCGGCGCAGCCGAGGGAGACGCAGGCGCGAGCACCTAACGGCGTTGATTGGGGTTTTGTTGAAGCGGTTTCTCTTGTACACGTGTGCAATCGTCGCCGCGACTCTACTCGCGTCCAGGTGGGCGCTCGCGGACGATTGCAGCAACTCTTGGGCCGACTGCTTCGGGACGATCGCGGGCGCGGCCTCCGCGGCGATGGCTATCGGCGTCGCAATCGGCGTCGGCGCCCTCGGTCTGGGTTCAACAGAGAGTGCGAAAGAACCCGCGAAGCACGCTTCGCCGGCGACTGCTTCGTCCGCGAGCCACGCCGTCGGACGAGGGTGCTCCGTCTTGCTTGCCGGTCTTCTCTTCCCGCTATCCCTAGTCGGGCGCGCAGCAAAGGCAGTGATCGCGAGCTTCCGCAACATCTCGCGTCCTTCCCCCTAAGTTTGCTTTTCTTGCATGGCCGACCGGCTCATCGCACGCCGGCGGCGCAGTTGAATAGTCCGACTAGAGCAATAGTCTCGACAGCTGCGATCGCGCATGCAGACAAATGGTTTCGTCGGGATTGAGCACGACCACATGGAACCGTGCGTTCCAAATGACAGTTGTTCGCGTTCGAATTCCTGAACAAAACCGATAGAATGGACGTCCCCGCCGAGGTAGCTCAGTTGGTAGAGCAATGGTCTGAAGAACTGCGGAGCACTCGCCCAGCGAATTCGTTCGAGAATCTGTGATTGATACTGACTTTCCGCGACGAAACACAATGGTCTAAGCGCTCAATAGTCTTGAGAGTGCGGCGGGCAGGTCGCACATTTTCGTAGCCGTCCTGGACGCTAGAGTCGAATCACCGACCGAATCACAGTCCCGCTGGTCATCGCGGCGAAGGCGCCTTCCACGTCGTCAAGTCCGATCTCGCGCGTGACCATTTCGTCAAGCCGCAGCGTGCCGTCCAGATACCAGCGCATGAGCCGCGGGAAGAACTCGGACGGGACCATGTCGCCGCCGCTGCACGATGTCAGGGTGACCTTCTTGTTGAAGAGGCCGCCCCGCGCGAGCGGCAGCGTGACCGTCGAATCTGTCGGTGGGACGCCGACGATTACCACAGTTCCGCCGTACCCGACCATGCCGACCGCCTGTGCGACCGTCGCGGGAAGGCCCACGACCTCGAACGCGTAATCGAGCGGCCCGCCGGCAGCCGCACGAGCGGCTGCGACGGGATCGCCGCTGCGCGCGTCGACCGCGTCCGTCGCGCCGAACTGGCGAGCCCACTCGAGCTTCTGTGGCGTGAGGTCGACGGCGATGATCCGATCGGCGCCGGCGATACGCGCGCCCTGCACGACGGACAAGCCCACAGCGCCGCAGCCAATGATCGCGACGCGTGACCCACCGCGGATCTTCGCCGTGTTCAGCGCCGCCCCCACTCCCGTCGCGACGCCGCAGGCGATGAGACAGGCCTTCTCGAGCGGGATCGCGCGCGGCACAGGGATGGCCTGGGCCGCATGAACGACCGTGCGGGTAGCGAAGGTACCGGTAGAGAGGACGCGGGCGAGATGCTGGCCGTCGCGCGCACGACGGACGCGAGGCTGGGCGACCTTTTGGGTCTGGCAGAGGACCGGATCACCCCGCTTGCAGATCGCGCACGCGCCGCAGGGGACGCGCCACGAGATGACGACCCGCTCATCCGGCCGCACGGTGGTCACCGCTCGTCCGACGTGCTCGACGACGCCGGCGCCTTCGTGACCGAGGAGGATCGGGAACGCCATGCCCCAGCCGTTCGTGATCTTGACGTGGAGATCGGTGTGGCAGACACCGCTCGCAGTCAGGCGGACGAGGATCTCGTCGTCTCCGAGATCATCGAAGGCGATCGGCTCGACAGCGACACTCTCGC
>VBGS01000012.1 GCA_005889445.1 Chloroflexota bacterium | reverse complement strand
GGCGACGCCACGAGGCGAGCGATGTCCACGCGGTAGCCGGCGGCCCGGAGCGGAGCGGCCAGGGCGGCGGTCGTTCCCGACTCCTCCGGAACGTAGCTGAACGCGGCCCGGGCGATGTGCTCGGCGGCGATCCACCTCCCGAGCGATCCCGCGACACGCTCGACATCGGGCGTCGCGGCGACGACGTCCTGCTCGTCGGTGAGCTCGCCGCCCGCGAACGTCAGCGTGCCATCGCCGTCATACGCGAGCGCCGCGACCCCACGATCATCGATCGAGAGGGTGACCTGCTCCCGCGGGTCGTGGGCGCGCGCGACCGCGATCCACTCGGGCGTGAGGAAGATCGTTGGACGAGCGCGACGCCGAGCGAGCTCGGACCAGCTGGCCTCGAGCGACGCCGGATCGCGCGCCATACAGATCGGGTCGGACGTAGTGAGGATTCTCCGAGTCTAGGGTGAGCGACGACGGGCTCCGCCAATAGAATTTCCGCCGTGCCCGCAGAGGCCGCGCCGCGGGTGATCGTCGCTCCGCAGTCGTTCAAGGGGTCGGCCGATGCGGTCGCGGTCGCGTCAGCGATCGCGCGCGGCGTGCGGCGCGCATTCCCCGCGGCATCGATCGAGGAGATGCCGCTCGCCGACGGCGGCGAGGGGACGGTCCGCGCGCTCGTCCGCGCTACCCGGGGCACGCTGCGGACGGCCCGGGTCCACGATCCGCTGCTGCGCGAGATCGACGCTGAGTGGGGCGTGCTCGGCGACGGCACGACCGCCGTGGTGGAGATGGCCGCCGCCAGCGGGCTGCCCCTGCTCGGGCCCTCGGAGCGCGACCCGCGCGTCACGACCACACGCGGCACGGGCGAGCTCATCCTGGCCGCGGCGGCGAGCGGCGCGCACCGCATCGTCATCGGGATCGGGGGCAGCGCGACCAACGACGGCGGCGCGGGAATGGCGCGCGCGTTCGGCTATCGCTTCTTCGATCGCGACGGCGACGAGCTGCCGGAGGGAGGCGCCGCCCTCGTCCGCCTCGCGCGCATCGATGGCCAGACCGATCCGCGTCTGGTCCGGCCCGCGATCGAGGTCGCGTGCGACGTGCGCAATCCGCTGCTCGGACCGGAAGGGGCGTCCGCGATCTACGGTCCCCAGAAGGGCGCGACGCCGGAGATCGTGGCTGAGCTCGACGCAGCGCTCGCCCGTTATGCCGACGTCGTCGAACGATTCGTCGGGCGTCCGATTCGCGACGTTCCGGGCGCGGGTGCGGCCGGCGGTCTTGGCGCCGGACTGCTCGCGTTCCTCGACGCACGGCTGGTCTCGGGCGCCGAGCTCGTGCTTCGCGCGGTGGACTTCTCGGCCCATCTGCGCGGCGCGCGTCTCGTGATCACCGGCGAGGGCCGCGTCGACCGGCAATCGGGGTACGGCAAACTCACCGGTGCCGTGACCGCCGCGGCCAAGCGCGCTGGGATCCGCGTCGTCGCGGTCGCGGGGAGCGTCGGTCCGGGTCACGAGGCGCTCGATCTGAACGCGATCGCGATCGCCAGCGAGGGTGTGTCGCTGGCGCAAGCGATGAGCGAACCGCTTCCTCTGATCGAGCGCGCGGCCGAGCGAGTCACGCGAGCGGCGCTCGACCGGACGGACTAGCGTTTACCGCGCCGATGGCAACGACGACGGAAGGCACGCCTCCGCTCAGCCGGATCCCCGACGACCGGCCCTCGAGCCTCGAGCTCGTGCGCATCACCGAGGCGGCCGCGATCGCGGCCGCGCACTGGATGGGCCACGGCGACAACAACTCGGCAGACGAAGCCGCGGTCGAGGCGATGCGCCGCAGCATGGAGGACGCTCGTTTCAACGGGCGGATCGTCATCGGTGAGGGCGAGCGCGACGAGGCTCCGATGCTCTATATCGGCGAGAAGGTCGGTCGCGGCGACGGTCCCGAGGTCGACATCGCGGTCGATCCGCTCGAGGGCACCAACCCGGTGGCCAAGGGTCGCCCCAACGCGATCGCCGTAATGGCCGTGTCCGAGCCGGGCGGCCTGCTGCACGCGCCGGACACGTACATGGAGAAGCTCGTCGTCGGCCCGCCGGCGAAAGGCAAGGTCGATCTCGATCGCCCGGTCGAAGAGAACCTGCGGATCATCGCCGATTCGCTGAGGCGCGACGTGAGCGACCTGACGATCGTGATCCTCGACCGCACCCGCCACGAGAAGCTGATCAATCAGGTCCGCGACGCGGGCGCGCGCATCAAGCTCATCGAGGACGGCGACCTCATGGGAGCCATGTCCGTCGCGATCGCCGGCACCGGCGTGCACGCGGTTATGGGGACCGGCGGCGCGCCGGAAGGCGTGCTCGCGGCCGCCGCCCTTCGCTGCCTGGGCGCGGAGATCCTCGGCCGGCTGCGCTTCCGAAGCGACGAGGAGCGCGCCCGTGCGCGCAAGATGGGCGTGACCGACGAGCGGCGGATCTACCGCACCGAGGATCTCGCCAGCGGCAACGACCTCCGCTTCGTCGCGACCGGCGTGACCGATGGGGAAGTGCTCAAGGGCACGCACTTCTTCGCGCGCGGTGCGCGGACGCATTCGATCCTGCTCGATCGGCTCATGGGCAAGCTCCGGTTCATCGACACGACGCACTTCGAGGACATCGATCACCCACCGCTGATCCGCCTCGAATAACTGTCGACTGCCAATTGACGCGGCCTCGCGACCACGGTAGCGTCGCGGCGTGCCCTCGGCCACGCGCAGCCGTCGACGGCGTCCGGCTCCGCTCACCCCATCGCTCAAGAAGCTGGGCGAGCGCATGCGCGAGGCGCGCGCCGCCGCGGGGCTGTCGCAGGCGCAGCTCGGCGCTCCGTACTTCACGCGCGCGCATGTCAGCGCGATCGAGCTCGGCAAGATCCGTCCCGCGATGCGCTCGCTCGAGCACATGGCGCGAAAGCTCGGAAAGCCGGCGTCGTATTTCCTCGACGACGCCGATGCGGAGCGATCGCGTCGCGATCGAGAGCTCGAGCTCAGTGCGATCGCCGGCCTGCTCACCTTTGCCGGTGCGGGGGAGGCGCTCCGACGAGCCGAAAGACTCCTGGACGCGGAGGACCTCTCGGTGCGCGAGCTGTGTCGGCTGCGCCTGTACGCGGGATCGGCGCTCAACCTGCTGCACCGCGGCGCCGATGCGATCACGGCGCTCACCGTCGCCCAGCGCCTTGCGGGCGAGCTCGCCGACGATCCGCTCACACGCGCCGCTGACTATCAGCTCGCCGTCGCCACGCGGATCTCCGGCAATCCACGGGGCGCGCGCGAGATGCTCGAGGCCCTCCTCCGTCATATTGAGGGCGCGAAGCCGCCGGACCAGCTGCTGCGCCTGCGGATCCTGATCACGCTCGGCGGCTGCGCGCAGGACCTCGGCGATCCTGCCGCGGCGACCACGTACTACCACCGCGCGCTCGAGTGGTCGAAGGAGATCGGGGACCTGGGACGGATCGCGTTCATCCACCAAGGTCTTGGGAACGCGTACCGCGCGCTCGGCGATCAGGACGCCGCTGCGGGGAATTATCAGAAGGCCCTGGCCTCAGCCGAGCTCGCGAAGGACCTTGTCGCCGTGCTCATCATGCACAACGCGCTCGCCGTGCTCTCAGCTGATTCCGGACGGATCGAGTCGGCGTACGAACATGTTGCGCGCGCGATCGAGATCGCGCGCGTCTCGGGGCCGGCTGCCTATCTCGCCCACTGCTATGTCACCCGGGCCGAGGTCGCCCTCAAGGCCAAGGACGCCGCGCTCGCCCGAGCCAGCGCCACAGAAGCGATCGCGGTCGCGGGCGAGCGGGGGACCGAAGCGGACAAGGCCGTCGCCGGCGCGACCCTTGTCCTCGCGGAGCTCGATCTGCGAGATGGTCAGATCGCCCGCGCGGAGCGACGAATGCGCGAGGCCGCCGCGACGTACACGTCGCTCGATGCCAGGGCCGAGCTCGGCGACGTGTTCATGCGCCTCTCGCGCGCCGCGAAGAAGCGCGGTGATCTCCGCGCCGCCGAGCGGTACTCATCGCAGGCATACGAGGCGACGAAGCCGCTCGGGACGAACGTCGACGCCTAACTAGCATCGCGCGGCGTGCTCCTTCCCGATCCGACGATCGACGTCCGCGCGCTCGCGTCGCTGATCTCCCGCGAGTTCGGTCACGACGGGCCGCTCGCCTTCGTCCCCGCGGGCGGCGACAGCTGGTGCTACCGCGCCGGCCCGTGGTGGATCAGCGTCCGTCGCGACCGCGGCGGTCACGCTCCGGCCGCGTACGAGGCGGCGGTCGAGCTGCGCCGGTCCGGGCTCAGTTTCGTCGTCGCGCCGGAGATCGGCCGCAGCGGACGGGCGGTGCTGAGCCTCGCGGGACGTCCGGTCGTGGTCACGACCTTTCTCGAAGGCGACACTGAGTTCAAGGACGGTCTTTCACCCGCGGAGCGCGACGAGCTGCGCTCGCTCGTCGAGCGACTGCATCGGGCGACGGTGAACGCCGACGTGCCTTCTGACGACTTCTCCTTTCACGAGGCCGAGCTGGCGGAGGCGATCGACGGCGCGCGATCCCGTGCCGCCGCGGGCGGTCCCTTCTCAGCGCTGGTGTTCGACCTGGTCGAGCGGAACGCGACGGCGGTCGCGGCGTGGCGCGCGGAAGCCGCGGACCTACAGCGAGTCTGTCGACGACTCGATCACGCCGGGTTTGTCCTGACGCACGGCGAGCCCGACCCGCCGAACCTCCTTCGCACGCCCGACGGATCGCTGCGCCTCTTCGACTGGGGTGACCTCAGGCGGGCGCCGGCGGAACGAGATAGCCGCGCCCTGCGCGCGCTCGGGATCGAGACCGCGGGACGCGCCCCGGTACTGCGGTTCTACGAGCTTCGCTGGATCCTGAGCGAGGTGGCGGAGTACGTGATGCGGTTCGTTCGACCGCACGTAGGCGACGCGGCCGACCAGGACAAGCTTCGCGAGCTGCGGAAGTACCTCGAGTAGGACCTACTCGGGCCGCGCCTGCTCCGCGGCGGTGATCACGTTCCGGAGCAGGATCTCGGTCGTCACCGCGCCGACGCCTCCTGGCACCGGGGTCAGCGCGCCCGCCACTGAAGAGACGCTTGCCACATCGACGTCGCCGACGATCCCGCGCGGCGCCACGTTTATCCCGGCGTCGACGATCGTCGCCCCCTTTGAGATCATCTCCCCCCGCAGGAACCCCGCGCGACCGACGGCGACCACGACGATCTCGGCGCCGCGCGTGGCCGCGGCCACGTCGGCGGTCTTCGTGTGCGCGATCGTGACGGTCGCGTGTTCCTGCAGAAGAAGCAGGGCGACGGGACGTCCGACGACCGTGCTCCTGCCCACGATCGTGGCGCGTGCGCCCTCGAGTGGGACGTCATAGAACTTCAGAAGCGCGACGATCGCCTCCGCGGTCGAGGGGACGAACCGCGGGCGGCCCTCGGCGAGCAGACCCGCGCTGTAGGGACTCATCCCCTCGACGTCTTTGTCGCGCGCGAGGTGATCGACGAGGTG
Organism: Chloroflexota bacterium; assembly: GCA_005889445.1. Classification (GTDB taxonomy): domain Bacteria; phylum Chloroflexota; class Limnocylindria; order P2-11E; family P2-11E; genus 3-1-20CM-2-70-9. The sequence continues at coordinate 5,212 of VBGS01000012.1, read as the reverse complement.
CGCCTCATCGAGCTTCCCCGGTAGCGGTGTGAGCAGCAGGACGCCGTGCACGGCCGGCTCGCGGCCGAGGCGCTCCAGCGTCATCGTCACCGTGCGCTCGGTCGCATCGCCGGGGAGCGCCACGTCGTCGACGGTCATTCCCAGGCGCCGCCCCCGGGAGACCAAACGCTGCACATACGTATTCGCCGCCGGTTCGACGCCGACCGACACCGCCGCCAATCTGGGCACCACGCCGCGGTCACGGAGCGAATCGCTCCGCGCTCTTGAGGCCTCGTACAGCTTCTCGGCGAGCGGCTTGCCGAGCAGCAGACGCATCAGCGCGCGATCCGCGACTCGACGACGTCGGTGATCCGGCGGAGCTGGTCGTCGCTGCCGTCGATCGTCCGATCGAGATCCTCGGAAAGAGCCTTGACCTCCGCAGGATCTTTCACCGACGAGAGGTTGATCATTACGTTGAGCGCCGCGCCGCGGAGCGCCGTCTCGGCGAGCAGCGCGCCGACCCCGATGTCGCTCGCGGTCATCGGGCTCGCCGTTTCGAGGCCGCGCTCGCACGCCTCGAGCAGCCGCCGCGCGGTCTTCGCGACGCGAAGCGGCACGCGCGACGCCGCGACGAGTGTCTCCTGCAGCTGGGCCTGGCGCTCGGCCTTCTGCTCATCGGTCGTGCGGGGAAGCTTCATCGCCGCGGCGACGCGTGCGTAGGCCGCGCTGTCGTCATCGACGAGCCGCAGGAGCTCCGCTCGCAGCTCGTCCATTTCCGCCGCGAACGTCGCCAGCGCGGGGGCCTGGCTCTTCTTCGCCGCGATCCGCGAGACCATCGCGGCGAGCGCGGCGCCCATCGCGCCGGCGTACGCCGCCGCGCTGCCACCTCCAGGTACCGGCGAATCGGCAGAAAGATCGTCGCTGAAGGCGCGCAGCGTCCGGTCGATGAGCCGATCGGCCATGGGAGGCGCGAAGTGTACGTGCTAGCATCGGTCGAAACTTCATACGCGAACCTTTCATCAAGAGAGGCTGAGGGAACGGCCCGACGAAGCCTCGGCAACCGGCGGAGTCCCGCTGCGGTGCCAATTCCGACCCAGGGACGAGAGTCCAGGGGAAGATGAGAGGGTTGACCGATATGGAAGACCTCTCATGAACCGCGGAAAGAGAGGTCTTTTTCGTTGAGCGAATTCGCGAGCCTGCTGCGCGGCGGTGACTTCGTCGTGACCGCTGAGCTCAATCCGCCGAAGAGCGCGAGCTCGCAGGTCGTGCGGCGGCGGGCCGAGGCCCTCAAGGGCTACGTCGATGCCGTGAACGTGACGGACAGCAACCGCGCGATGGTCGCGATGGCCGCGATCCCCGCCGCGACGATCGTCATGGCCGCCGGTGTCCAGCCGATCGTCCAGATGACCGGCCGTGATCGCAACCGCATCGCGCTGCAAGCCGACGTGCTCGGGGCGGCCGCGATCGGGATCGACAACTTCGTCTTCATGAGCGGTGACGATCCGAAGCAGGGAAGTCATCCCGACGCGGTGAACGTGAAGGACCTTGATGGCGTCGGCCTCGTGAAGATGGCGGTAGGCATGCGCGACCAGGCGCGTTTTCTCTCCGGCGACGAGATCAAACAGCCGCCCAAGATGCTCGTCGGCGCGACGGCCTCGCCGTTCACGAAGCCGATGGAGGCGGACCTCGCGAAGACCTCCGACAAGATCAACGCCGGAGTCGACTTCATCCAGACGCAGCCGGTCTTCGATCTCGCCACGTTCAGCCAGTGGCTGGTCGAGGTCCGCCGCGGCGGCGCCCGCGAGGTCCCGATCGTCGCCGGGGTGCTCGTCTTGAGGTCGCCGGAGCAGGCCGACCGCATGTCCAAGATCCCGGGTCTCGCGATCAACTCGGAGGTCGTCGACCGGATGAAGGCGGCGGCGGATCCGGAGGCCGAAGGGGTCGCCATCGCGGTCGAGCAGGTCAAAGCACTGAGGGCGCTACCCGGGGTACGCGGCGTGCATCTCTACGCGATCGAATGGCCGGAGGCGGTGGGCCGCGTCGTCGAGGGCGCGGGCCTGTTGCCGCGGCCGCAAGCAAAGGTGGCGGTATGAAGACAACGGTGATCGGCGCGTATCCAAAGATCGGCGACGAGCCGTCCGAACAGGAGCTGCGTCGCGCGCTCCATCGCCACGACCGTGGCGAGCTCGGCGACAGCGAACTCGACGCGGTGTTCGACGATGCGACCAAAGCGGCGATCGCGGAGATCGAGGCGGCGGGCATCGATGTGACGAACGACGCGCAGATCCGCTGGGACGACCTGCTCGCGCCGTTCGCGCGCGCGTGGTCAGGGGTCGAGCGCGGGCCGCTGGAGCGCTTCTACGACAACAACACCTATTTCCGTCAGCCGGTCATCAAGGACGCGATCTCGTCCGACGGCCAGACCCTGGTGCGCGACTACACCTTCGCCAAGGGCGTCGCGAAGGCAACGCTGAAGGCCGCGGTCGCCGGACCGCTCACGTTCGCCGCCCTCGCGCAGGACGAGCACTACCGCTCGTTCGAGGACCGCGTCCTCGCGGTCGCCGATGCCATCGCCAAAGAGATGCGAGGGCTAGCGGCCGCCGGCGCGCGCCGGGTCGACATCGAGGATCCGGCCGTGGTGGCATCACCGCGTCACATCGAGCTCGCGCGCGAGGCCTACGGCCGGCTCGCCGGCGCGGCCCACGCGCTCGCTCTGGTGACGTACTTCTTTCCGCCCGACGCGATCCTCGAGTCTCTGGCCTCGTTCCCCGTGGCGGCGATCGCCATCGACGTGCGGAGCCGCGACACCACCGCCTTTGAGCGGCTCGACGCGTTCCGCGACAAGTACGTGCTCCTCGGCGTCGTCGATGCTCGGAACACTCGAGTCGAGACGGCCGAGGAGATCGCGCGCTACGCGGAACGAGCCCTGAGGCTCGTACCGGAAGACCACCTCAGGCTGGCGCCGACGACATCGCTCGAGTACTTGCCTCGCGACGTCGCGCGAAAGAAACTGGCCGCGCTCGTCGAGGGAGCGCGGCTCGTATCCGGAGAGAAGGTGCCCGCATGAGCGAGATGCTGCTTCCGACGACAACGGTCGGCTCCTTTGGGAAGCCTGATTACCTCACCAAGGCGCGCGCACAGCACGGCCGCGGCAAGCTCGGCGCGACCGAGCTCGAGGAGCTCGAGCGCAAGGCGACGGCGGAGTGGATCAAGCGCCAGGAGGACATCGATCTCGACGTCCTCGTCGACGGCGAGATGTACCGCGGCGACATGGTGGCGTACTTCGCGGAGCGTCTCGAAGGCTTCACCCTCGGTGGGCTCGTGCGCTCCTACGGCAACCGCTACTACCACAAGCCGGTCATCAGCGGAAAGGTCGGACGCCCGCGGCCGATGACCGTCTCGTGGTTCGAGTACGCGCAGTCGCTGACCGATCGGCCGGTGAAGGGGATGCTCACGGGCCCGTACACCCTGCTCGACTGGTCCTACAACGAGGCCTACCCGACGCGCCGCGACGCGGTGCTCGCGCTCGCCGAGATCGTCCGCGACGAGGCACGCGATCTCGAGCGCGCCGGCGCGAAATACATCCAGATCGACGAGCCCGCCATCCATGCGCGGCCTGAGGAGATCGACATCGCGATCGAGGCGATGGGCATCGTGACCGCGGGCCTATCAGCGAAGACGATCTCGCACATCTGTTACGGCGACTTCGCCGCGATCTACCCGCAGGTGCTCGACCTCCCAGTCGATCAGCTGGACCTGGCGATGGCGAACTACGGCTATCGCTGGCTCGAGCTGTTCGACCGCAATCCCTTCACCAAGGAGCTTGCGATCGGGATCGTCGACGTGCACGCGCACGACACCGAGACGGTCGAGGTGGCCGCGGAGGGGATTCGCAAGGGCCTGCGTTATGTGTCCGCGGAGAAGCTCTGGCCGCATCCCGACTGCGGGCTCAAGACGCGCACCATCGAGGAGTCCGTGGAGAAGTGCGTCGCGGTGGTAGAGGCGACGAAAGTCGTTCGCAAGGAGCTCGCGAAAGTCGCGGCATAGCGGACTAACGTTTTTCGTTGTCCGGCGCCATTTCATTTACGGTGACGACCTCGATCACCGCGGAGCGCTGGGAGCAGCTCTATCGCCTGGAGTTCGCGCGCGTTTATCGCGCGCTGCTCGCCGTGCTTCGCGACCCCGACCGTGCGCTCGACGCCTTACACGATGCGTTCGCCGCGGGACTGCGCAGGCCACCCGCCGAGGACGGTGACCTAGCCGGATGGCTCTTCGTCGTCGCGGTCCGATCCGGCCGACGCGGCTTCGGGCGCTCGATGCTCCGCCTCGATCACGCCCGATCGCGAGTGTCCAAGGACGAGATCGAAGCCGCGCTCGATCGGATGGAAGTCGGTCGGCTCCTCGCGGGGCTGACCGAGCGGCAGAGGGCGATGGTCGTCGCGCAGTTCTACCTCGGTCTCGACCATCGCGAGATCGCACGGCAGTTCGGTGTGAAGACCGGGACGGTGAGCGCCACAGCGAGACTTGGACAGCCTGCCCCTGCCTGACGAACAGATCTGGGTGCCCGCCCGACAGGCGCGACGCTCGGGCATCGTCGTCGTAGCCGTCGTTGGTGCCGCGCTACTTCTCGTCCTTGCGGCGGCTGGTCTCGTCCGTGACGCGAGCGGCGCGGCGACTCAGCCCCGAGGAGGGATTACCACGCCGACATCCCTGCCATCGCGACCGACCTGCACGCCGCCATCCGGGGCGAACGGGCGATGCGTCTCGCTCGTGCCGAATGCAATCCGCAATCCTGCGTTTGGCTACAACCTAACGATCCCGGGCGAGTGGCGCGAGACGAAAATGCCAGCCGGGACGGAACCCTTCGTTCCTGATCGGCAGGGCGCGAGCCCATCGCTGACCGCCCCGTTCCTCCTGGATCGGCAGGTCTTCACCGCGCGTCCCCAGCAGGAGTGGGTGGGGATTCTGACGGTCAACATGGCGCCCGCGTGGGACCTCGATGTTCAGGTCTGGGATCGCCAGGGACGAAGCGCACAGGAATGGTCGCTCACGTTCGGCCCCTGCGACCACACAAGAGTCAACTTCGGACCGGCCGGTTGTGTTGAAAGGACCGAAACGATTCGTGGCGTGACGGCCGTGGCGACGACGGTGAGCACCATCAGCGGTTCAGAGACGATTTCGTATTACCTGGAGCGTGGCGATCAGATGCTGATCGTTCGCTATTGGACCGACC
>VBGS01000011.1 GCA_005889445.1 Chloroflexota bacterium | reverse complement strand
TTTCCGTCGGCCGAGAACTGGCGGCGAAGGATGTTCGCGCGCAGCTCGCTCCCATCGGACCAGTCGACGTACCGAGCCACTAGCGTCGCGGACGGTCCGGCGAGCGGCATCGCCCAGAGCTCACCGATCCCTGGAACGGCGTGACCGCCGCCAACGCCCATCCCCGCCTTGATCGCAAAGGCCCAGTCGCCGGTGAGCGGTGCGGGTGCGTGGAACTCGAGCAGGCCACTGGCGTTCGCGGACGCTGGAGGCGTCTGGCTCGCGACCGCGGTGGTCGGGGTCGACGAGGGCGAGGATGTCGGAAGGGGCGGCCCGGTCGTACCGATCGTCGGCGGAGGCGGCGTTGCGCAGCAGATCAGCAGCATGCCGACGAGGCCGATGAGGCGAAGCACGGAGCGAGGCTAGCGGGTGCGGACCCAGCGCTCCCCGATAAGGATCGCGAGGAAGATCGCCACGACGCCGACGAGCTCGCCGACGCCGCCGCGCTGGATCGCCGGTCCGACGACCGCGGCGAACAGCAGGATCGTGAGGAACAGCGCCGCGATCGTCATGAAGACCGCGCGCGGCGTCAGGCGGATGGCGGCTCCGCCTCCGGCGGCGCGAATTGATCGCGCTTGCCCCGAACGCGGCGGAGCGCCCATGCGATGGGGTCGTAGTGCGCCGACACCACGCGCTCCTTGAGCGGGATGATCGCATTGTCGGTGATGTGGATGTCTTCGGGGCAGACCTCGGTGCAGCACTTGGTGATGTTGCAGAACCCCAGGCCCTGCTTCGCGCGGATGAGGTCGAGGCGGTCGTTCGTGTCGAGCGGATGCATCTCCAGCGCGGCGAGACGCACGAAGAACCGCGGGCCTGAGAACGAGGCTTTGTTCTCGTCGTGATCGCGGATGACGTGGCACACATCCTGGCAGAGAAAGCATTCGATGCACTTGTGGAATTCCTGGACGCGGTCGACGTCCTCCTGGTACATGCGGCGCGTGCCGTCCGCTTCCTTCGGCTTGGGCTTGAACGGCGGGATGGTCTTCGCCTTCTCGTAGTTGAACGAGACGTCGGTGACCAGGTCCTTGATCACGGGGAACGTCTTCACCGGCGAGACCGTGATCTCGGCGCCCTCTGCGAACTCGTTCATCCGCGTCATGCACATGAGCTTCGGATGGCCGTTGATCTCCGCGCTGCACGAACCGCACTTGCCAGCCTTGCAGTTCCAGCGCACGGCGAGGTCGGGCGCATGCATGGCCTGGATCCGGTGCACGACGTCGAGCACGACCATGCCCGGATCGGACGGGACGCGGAACTCGACGAACTCCCCACCGTTCGCATCGCCCCGCCAGACCTTCATCGCGACCTCGGTCACTCCGCACCTCCGGCGGCCGCGACGGCGACTTCGCCGCTCGGCTTGTCATCGCCGATCAGGCGCTGGAGCTCATCCGGAGCCGTCGGGATTGGCTCGGTCACCAGCTCGAGACGGCCGTCGCGTTTGCGGGCGACGACGTTCTGCGCGCCCCACCGCGGGTCGGGCTTGGGAAAGTCCTCACGGGTGTGGCCGCCGCGGCTCTCCTCGCGGAGGAGCGCGCTGCGGGTGACCGCCTCGGACACGCCGATGAGGTTCTCGAGGTCGAGCGCGAGGTGCCACCCCGGGTTGTAGCGGCGCGTTCCCGTCACGCGCACGCGCGCGGCGCGCGCGCGCAGGCGCTCGACACGCACGAGGGCTTCCTCGAGCTCGGACCTCGTGCGGATGATCCCCACGAGCTCCTGCATGGTGTCCTGCAGAGCCGAGTGCACCGCGTAGGGGTTCTCGTTGCCAGAACGCTGGAACGGCTCCGCGATGCGATCGGCGAATTGGCCGAGCTGTGTCCCGTCGATGCGCGGCGTCGCGCCGCGCTTTGCGTACTCCGCAGCAGATGCGCCCGCGCGCCGACCGAACACCAGCAGATCGGAGAGCGAGTTTCCGCCGAGGCGGTTCGCGCCGTGCATTCCGGCGGCGACTTCGCCGGCCGCGTAGAGCCCGGGGACCGTGGTCTGCTCGGTGTCCGCGTCGACGCGGATCCCGCCCATGATGTAGTGGAGCGTCGGTCCGATCTCCATCGCCTCTTTGGTGATGTCGACGTCCGCGAGCTCCTTGAACTGGTGGTACATCGATGGAAGCCGCCGCTTGATGTAATCGGCGGGACGCCGCGACGCGATGTCCAGGATCACGCCGCCGTGCTCGGTCCCCCGCCCCGCCTTGACCTCGGAGTTGATCGCGCGCGCAACCTCGTCGCGTGGCAACAGGTCGGGCGTGCGTCGGTTGTTGCGCTTGTCTTCGTACCAGCGGTCCGCCTCTTCCTCCGTGTCGGCGGTGTCGGCGCGGAAGAAATCGGGGATGTACTTGAACATGAAGCGCTCGCCCTTGCTGTTCTTGAGCGTTCCTCCGTCGCCGCGCACACCTTCGGTGACGAGAAGCCCGCGCACCGACGGCGGCCACACCATGCCGGTCGGATGGAACTGGGTCATCTCCATGTCGATCAGATCCGCGCCGGCCTCGAGGGCCATCGCGATGCCGTCGCCGGTGTACTCCCATGAGTTCGAGGTGATCCGCCACGCCTTTCCGACGCCGCCCGTCGCGAGGACGACCGCGCCCGCGCCGAACGCGATGAGCCTTCCGCTGTCGCGCCAGTAGCCGACCGCGCCGACGACCCGGCCGCCATCGGTGAGCAGGTGCCTCAGCGTGCATTCCATGAAGACGTCGATGCCGCTCGCGACCGCGTGGTTCTGCAGGGTGCGAATCATCTCGAGGCCGGTGCGGTCGCCGACGTGCGCCAGCCGGGCGTAGCGGTGGCCGCCGAAGTCGCGCTGCAGGATCAGACCGTCCTTGGTGCGGTCGAAGAGCGCGCCCCACTCCTCGAGCTCGAGCACGCGATCGGGCGCCTCCTGCGCGTGGAGCTGCGCCATGCGCCAGTTGTTGAGCAGCTTCCCGCCGCGCATGGTGTCGCGGAAGTGGACTCGCCAGTTGTCCTCCTTCCACACGTTCGCGAGCGCCGCGGCGATCCCGCCCTCGGCCATGACCGTATGGGCCTTCCCGAGCAGCGACTTGCACACGATCGCGGTCTTCGCCCCGAGCGCGTTGGCCTCGATCGCCGCGCGCAGCCCCGCGCCTCCAGCGCCGATGACAACGACGTCGTACTCGTGGCGCTCCATGTCGTTCATGTGCCGGGAACCCAGCGCGGGTCGCTCAGCACGCCCATCGAGAGAAGGCGGATGTAAAGGTCCGTGAGGCCGACGACGATCAGGCTCGCCCACGCCCAGCGCGCGTGTCGCGCGTTCAGCCAGTTGGCCCAGCTCCAGAGGCGATAGCGGAGCGACTTGCCGTGGAAGCTGTCGAGGTAGCCGCCGACGAGATAGCGCAGCGAATGGCAGCTCGCGGAGTAGCCCGAGAGCAGGATGACGTTCGCGAGCATCAGCACGGTCCCGAGCCCGATCCCGAAGCGTCCGCCGAAATTGAAAGCGAGGATCACGTCCCACCACAGGAAGATGAGCAGGGCCGGAGGCGACCAGAAGAACGCGCGGTAATACGACCGGCGGTAGTAGTAGCAGGTCACGCGGAACGCGAGCGGGAACGCGACGATGAGGATCGCGGGCGAGAGGTTCCAGTACGAGCCGATGAGCGGAAGGGTCGGGTGGACGCAGTTCGCCGTGAGGCACGGCGAGTACAGCGGCGAGAGGTAGGGCTCGAAGAAGTAGTTCGCGTTCGCGAGCCCGGCGTACATCGAGTACAGGACGAACGTCCCGAGCACGACGACGATGACCGTGGGCTCGAGCCACCACAGATCTTTCCGTTCCTGCGGCCGATGGCGGACGCCCGCCGCGATGGTGGACACCGCTTTGGATGGTGGGCGGTCGGCAGCGAGAACGCAAAGTTCTGAAAGCGCTCATCGTGATAGCGCTACGCTATGGCCGACGTGGAGCTCCATCAGCTCCGGTACTTCGTGACGGTCGCCGAGCGGCGCCACTTCACCAGAGCCGCCCGCGACCTGCGCATCGCGCAGCCGTCGGTCTCGCGGGCGATCCGCGTGCTCGAGGAGGAGCTCGGAACGCCGCTCTTCCACCGGATGAAGGGCAACATCGCGCTCACCGCCGCGGGCGAAGTGCTCCTCCCCTGGGCGCGGCGCGTGCTCGCTGATGTCGACGGCGCGTCGCTCGAGGTCCGTGAGCTCGCCGATCTGCGCCGCGGGCGGCTCGCCGTCGGCGCGACGCCGTCGCTCACCACGACGGTCCTTCCGCCGGCGCTGACCCGCTTCCATCAGAGCTTCCCCGCGATCGACCTCGTCCTTCACGAGGCCGGTTCGCGCGATCTCGTCCTGGAGCTCGAGCAGGGCGTGCTCGACATCGCGCTCGTCATCCTGCCGCTCCGCCACGAGATGCTCGAGACCACCCCCCTGCTGCGCGAGGAGCTCGTCGTCGCGGTGCCGCAGACGCACCCATTCGCGGCGCGAAAGACCGTCTCGATCGGCGACCTGAGGGGAGCGCCGCTGGTCATGTTCCGGGACGGCTACGACCTCCGTGCGGCCACCCTCGCGGCATGCCGGCGCGCCGGGTTCGAGCCGTCGTTCGCGCTCGAGGGAGCGGAGATGGACGGGGTGCTGCGTCTCACGGCGGCGGGCCTGGGCGTCGCGGTCGTGCCGAGCCTGGTGATCGATCCCGGCGGAGCGCTTCGCGCCGTTCGTCTGGTGGAACCGATCACCCGGACGATCGGGTTCGCGAACCGGCGAGATCGGCGCCTGTCGCGGGCGGGTCGGGAGTTCGTCGACGCGGTGCGCGGTCTTCTTCGCGGGCGCGATTGGCTTCGCTCGCGCCCACCTGGTCTACAGGTCCTCGCGGACTAAACGGATCTCGCGACGCCTTCCCTACGACGTCGCGGTCGGAAGCTGCGCGAAGAGGTCAACGACGTTGTCGTCGGGATCGACGAGCTGCGCGTAGCGCTGTCCCCAGAACGCGTCCCATGGCTCCTTCTTCGAGGCGAAGCCCGCATCGACAAGCCGCCGGTGCGCAGCGTCGACCTCAGCAGGGCTCGCGCACTCGAACGCGAGGCCCATGCGGTGTCCGACCGGCGGGACCCAGTCGGGATCGAGCTGGCGGATCAGATCTTGGGTGTCCCACATCAGCCGGATGCCGCTGGGAAGCGTCGCGTCGAGGTGATCACCCTCCGGCTCGGGAACGTTCACGCCCAGAAGCCGGTAGAAGCGGATGGACTCGGCCATGTCCGCGGTGACGATCCCGATCGCGGCGAGCACCGGCATGACCGGAAGGTTACGTGATCCGAAGGGCACCCCCATCCGTAACCCGCGCGTTAGAGAATCGTGCATCGGCGACGGTCATCCGCACGCGTCCGTCATCCGTAGCGCAGACACAACTCGATTCGCGGAGGAATCAGATGCGCTTGGTCAGTGCGACCCTCGCCACCACATTGCTCGTCGCCGCGTGTGGTGGCCCCGCCGCCGCGCCTAGCCCGAGTCCGACCGTGGCAGCGTCGCCCACGCCAGCGCCGACGATCGTCGCGAAGGTCGCGACTGATGCGGCGCTTGGCAAGATCCTCGTCGACATCGCGACGGGAAAGACCCTCTACACGTGGGCGAAGGACACGGACGAGAACAGCCAGTGCTACGACCAGTGCGCGACGTTCTGGCCGCCGCTCACCACGACCGCGAAGGCCCTCGCGGGAGAAGGCGTCACGACGGGTAAGTTCGGGACGAGCGCGCGCAAGGACGGGACCTTGCAGGTGACATTCAACGCGCATCCGCTTTACTTCTATCTTCGTGACACGGCCGCGGGGATGACCAACGGTCAGGGCAGCACCGGCTTCGGCGCGGTCTGGAGCGTGATCCAGATCCAGTAGCGAACGACGGGCGGTCGCCGTCGCTACGTGCGGAGAACGGCGACCGCCTGGCCTGTTGAGCCGCTCGCGCGGACCGTATATTCGCCGTGCGGCGCGGTGCTCCCGAAGACGGCGGAATACATGCCGTAGCGGTCGGTGGTGATCTCGAATTGCACGCGGTACCCGACGCCCTCGATCGTGACGTTCACCTTGGCCGAGGGGGTGAAGCTCGCGACGGTCCAGCGCACACCGTCGCCATCCGGTGACTGCATGATGCTCGGCGCCGCGTGCGCCTCGGCGAGCCGCGCCGGGAAGGCGCGCTCGAACTCGCCGAGCGCCTCCCCCGCCTCGGCTGCATACGCCGCCCCGAAGGTCTGACCGCCCGTGATGTCATCGAGCATCCGCAGCATGCCGTCGCGGCCGACGCGGTCCTGCAGGAGGCGAACTGCCTCCGCCGCGACGGTGTACCCCTGGCCCCCGAGGAGGGCATTGTGTTGCGCCCACTCGGCGGGAGCGTCGAGCTCTCGCAGCGTCGTGCGGCCGTCCGCCAGCACCGCCAGCGCGATCGATGAGTCGCGCGCGGCGCTCTCGTCCGTGTCGGCTTGGGCGCGCTCCTCGAACGTCGCGATGCCCTCGTCGAACCATGCCGGGAGGACGGCGTCCGCGCCGACGCGCTCGTGAACGAGCGCGTGGGTGAGCTCGTGCCGCACGATCGTCGAGGCGCCGCCGGCCCCAAGGTTCTGCAGGTTGATGACGATGACTCCTTGCCGCGGGAGCGTGACGCCGCCGTTCGCCGCCGCGAGGAGACCCGCATCGGGCCCGCGAACACCGAAGACACTCTGCAGCGCGTACGCGAAGCCCGAGCGCGTCGCGAACACGTAGATCTTCGGCGCGACCGCGAACGACCGGCCGAATTCCTTCTCGAGCGAGGCCATGTCGTCATCCACGGAGGCAGCGATCTCCGCGCGAGCGCTCGCGCTCACGCTCGCGTCCGCGTACACGGTGGCGCGTACCGATTGCTGTTCGACGAGCGCGACCCCGGTCCGCTCGAGGATCTCTTGCGATTTGCTGGCCGATGTCTCACCCCGCCCGTACGGCAGGTCGAGACAGCACATCGATGGCATGAAGCCCGGCGCCGTCGCGGCCTGCGATGAGCCGCTCGCGGCGGCGGCCTTGGTCGCGCCGGCGTGGGCCGCGACCGCGAGAGCGCCGCTGAACGCGACGCCGACCGCCCATCGCCTCCACGGCGCCAAGCGATCCGGGACGAGCGGGCGACTCAGCCAGTGGCCCTGGGCGAGATCGCACCCGAACGATCGCACAAGGTCGTAGGTCGCCTTGTCCTCGACGCCGACAGCGACCACGGTCAGGCGGTGGTCGCGGCCGAGCTCGATGAGCGCGCGCAGATCCGCGAGCGCCGAGGCCTCCGTGAGGGCGCGGGCGACGAGCGAGCGCGACAGCTTGAGCTCGTCGAGGCCGGCCGCGAGCTGCCTGCCCGGCGCGTCGGCGGCGCCGACATCGTCGAGCGATATCCGCGCGCCCGCGGCGGCGAGCCGCTGCGTCACTACGCTCACGCGCGGATGCTCGGCGAACGTGGCGGCCGTGAGCTCGAACGTCAGCGCGTCTGGATCGAACGGCCGGATGAGCTGCAGCATGTCGCCAACGGTCGACGCCCCCTCGATCTCTGGTCCCGAGATGTTGACCGAGACGCCGAACGTCTCCCCGTCCGCTCTCCACGCGGCCCACTGGCGCTTCGCCGCGTCGATGACCCACGCGCCGATGTGCCGAAGCTGGCCGGACGACTCGGCGATCCGCATGAACTCGCCGGGAAGCAGGATGCCGAGCTGCGGATGGCGCCAGCGAAGGAGCGCCTCGAAGCGGCGGCATTCGCCGCTCCGCATGTCGACGATCGGCTGGTAGTGAAGCATGAGCTCCGCGCGTTCCAGCGCGCGCACGATCTCCTGCTCGTCGATCGCCGCCGGCTGCCCACGGCGCGCGCGGGTCTTGCGCGCGTCGACGTCGGCGCGGGCGAGCGCCTCGAGGACGGGACGTCCTTTGGCGCGCTTCACGCGCTGACGGCCAGGTGCGAGCTCGCGACGCGGTGGTCGAGGCCGTCGTCAAGCAGCTGGATGAAGATTTCGATGAGCGCGGCGTCCCATTGCTTTCCCGCGTTCGCGTGGAGACGCCGCAGCGCCTCCTCGCGTTGCAGGCCGCGCCGGTAGGGCCGGTCGCTGACCATCGCGTCCCACGCGTCGGCGATCGCCGCGATGCGCGCGCCGAGCGGGATCGTCGTGCCGAGGAGATGATCGGGGTAGCCCCCACCGTCGACGCGCTCGTGGTGGTGGCGGATGATCGGCAGGTAGTGCGTGACGCTCCGAAGGGATAGGCAGATCCGCTCGCCCTCGATCGAGTGCGTCTTCATGACCGCGAACTCGTCCTCGGTGAGCGGGCCCGGCTTCAGCAGGATCGCGTCGGGGATCGCGATCTTTCCAAGGTCATGGAGGACGCCGCCCTCATAAAGGAGCGTGGCGTCGTTCTGATCGAGGCCGTGCGCGGTCCCGATCGCTTCCGAGTAGCGACCGACTCGCTCCGCGTGATAGATCGTGTAGCGGTCGCGCGCTTCGACCGCGCGCGCGAGCGCGAAGAGGACGCCCTCGGTGGCATCGAGCCGTGTGTTGAGGAAACGGTCGCGCAGCAGCACTTTCGTGCGGACCAGCAACTCGCGGGCGTCGAATGGCTTGCTCAGATAGTCGTCCGCCCCGGCCGCGATCCCGCGCAGGCGCATGTCGCGGTCGTTCGACGCCGTGAGGATGACGATGGGAATGAGCCTGCGCACAGGATGCGCCTTGAGCCTCTGGCAGACGGCGATCCCGTCGAGCCGAGGCATATCCACGTCGAGCAGGATGAGGTCGGGCTCGCGCGCGGCGACCGCCTCGAGCGCCTCGATCCCGTCGGCGGCCTGCACGACCTCGTACCCCAGCTCGTCGAGGTGCGCCTCGAGCAGCTCGCGATTCGCGCGCTGGTCGTCGACGACGAGGACGAGCGGCTGATGGACCGGGATGAGCCGCTCGGTCATGCCGGACGTCCGAGCTTCGCGACGGCGTCCCGCAGCTCCTCAGCTCGCCCGCCCCGCGCGGCGATCTTCGCCAGCCATTGCTCGAGCCTTGCGTGATCGATCGGCTTTGTGAGGTGGTCGTCCGCGCCGAGGGACCGAGATCGGCCCATGTCATCTTCGACCGTGACGACGGCGTCGATCGCGCTCACCCGCTCATCCCGTCGCCCAGCACCATGCGAAATCTCGCCCAAACACACAGGCGGAGGAGCGCAGGCGGGTATCAGTTAATCGGTACTTGCATCCGCGCGAACGGAGTTGGACGCGAATAGAGCGGGCGCGACCGGACTTCGGTCATCGCGCACCGTCGACGAACGAACGACCGCTGAATGATCGACGAGCCGTGCCGCCGAACGTATAGCAGGGCCGCGAGTTGTGGAGTTGCCGCGTTGTTACACGGCGGCGGCGACGCGGGCGATCTTCGGAAGGAGCTCGGCGAGGTCGAATGGCTTTTCGATGACATCCGCCGCAGCGAGATTCTTGGCGTGGGTGTTCAGATCGCGCGCGGCGGAAAGCAAGACGAGCGGGATGTCCTCGTCGCGCGCGCGGAGCTCCTTCGCGAACTGCCAGCCATCCATCACCGGCATCATCAGGTCGAGGACGATGACATCCGGACGGAACGTGCGGATCGCCGCGAGCGCCTCCTGGCCGTTCGCCGCGGGGAACACTTCGAAGCCCTCGTCTTCGAGCGCCGTGAACAGCAGCTCACGTATGTCGGGGTCGTCGTCCACGACGAGAATTCGTTTCCCAGCCACCGTGCGCGGTAGATTGCCACAGGGCGCGGGGTCGGCAATCAAGCGACCCGGGTGGCGCGTGGCAGCGCGAACGCGAAGACGGCCGGAATGAGTACGAACCCGACCGCAAAGAGGCCCACCCATAGCCAGATGGCCTCGAAGTGACACGTCACGCCCGGCGAGCAGCCCTCGAGCGACCGCGCCCGCTCGATGAGCAGTAACGGAAGGCTCGCCGGCGAAGCCACCACCGACGCCGCGACGAATGCGGTCGCAACCGTGGCGACGCTGCGCTCGATACCGCCGGCACGGCGGTCGATCAAGCGCGCCTGTACAACGGCCCAGATCAACGCGACGAATGAGGTGACCGCCGCGAGTGCAACCGAGAACGGAAATCGCCCGGCGAAGTCTCGGTCCAGTATCCGCGGCAACGCGATCTCGATGATCGTGAGCGCCGCCCAGTACGCGAGCTTGATCGTGGTGATGCGGCCGACGAGCAGGGCGAGCGTCTTTTGGCGCGGGCGCGGAAGCGGCTCGGCCGCGGGCGATTGGTCGACCATGTCCAGACGAAGCAGAATGCCATTCGCACAAAAGGGAGGACACGATGAACATGCAGGGCATCCTGATCGGGTCGGAGGACCCCAAGCGTCTCAAGGACTACTACACCAAGCTCTTCGGGGATCCAACGTTCGAAGACAACGGCTATTTCGGGTGGCGCCTTGGCGATGGAACCGTCGCATTCGGGCCGCACGATCAGGTCAAGGGAAAGAACCGGGAGCCGGGTCGCGTGATCTGGAACCTCGAGTCGTCCGACGTCAAGGGCGAATTTCAGAAGCTCAAGACCGCGGGCGCGACGGTGGTTCGCGAGCCCTACAAGATGGGCGGTGAGGGCGAGTTCTGGATCAGCACGTTCGCCGACCCGGACAACAACTACTTCCAGCTCATGAGCCCGATGGAGGCTGCTAGCGGTAGTTCGTCCACCACTTCTGTAGGAAGTACATCGCGGCGATAAGGATGAACACGGTCACCAGGACCATGTAGAACTCGTTGGCTTCGCTGACTTCGGTGATCACTTGAGCGACATCAGGTACTCGGTGATCGCGCGGATCTGATCGTCGCTCAGCTGGCCACCCGCCGCCGTTCCGAACGGCGGCATGACCACGCCAGGCTTCACCGCGGGCGGGTTCTGGATCCAGTGGAGCAACCAGTCCGCGTCGCCCGCGGCCTTCTTCGCCTTGTTCTCGGCGTTGAGCGGGCCCTCGGTGCCGTAGTGACCCAGGTTCGGCGCGTTCGCCAGGGGACTCGGCTTGTTCGGGTCCGCCGAGTGGCAGGTCACGCAGGGAGTCTGCGGGTTGCTTGTGAAGAGCTGCTGGCCAAGCTGCACGGGAGTGAGCTGCTGCGGCTTGGGGGGATTTGGCTCGGTGGGCAGACCGCTCTGCTGACGAACGGTGACGACGTCCGCCCAGTCCTGATCGGTGCCGTACATGATGAACGTGACCAGCTGGGTGATCTGCTCGTCGTTCAGCGCACCGCCGTCGGCCTGTCCCCAGGCGGGCATCGAGATCAGCGGCGCAGGCTTGGCTCGACCGCGCTCGATCGTGCGCTGGATCAGGTCCTGCGTGGTCTTGAGGGCCGCCGGATCGTTCTTGATGTTCTCGTATTTGAACTGCGGCTTGTTGAGCGGAAGTCCGGGCAGATCCTTTCTCTCGGGATCGGTGCTGCCGAGACCGGTCTTGCCGTGGCAGTCAAAGCAGAAGTTCGCGTACAGGTTGCGGCCCCGCATGATCGAGCGCTGCTGCTGATCCTCGGCGCCGCGGGCGCGGATCGTCGGATTCGCGAGGAAGTACGCGCCGACGAGCGCGAAGATCGCGAACAGCATGCCCGCGCCGAGGATGATCTTCTTGTCGAGGTTCGCGCTGATCTCAAGCGGATCCGGCGCGGCGGGGATCGGTGCGACGTAGTACGGCGTGGGCTGCTCGATCGTTTCCCCTGGCGCGTAGTGCTGCTCGATCAGCTCCGCGCCGGTGGGCTCGCGCGGCTCGATGGACGACTGGTGGAACACGAGAAACGCGAAGAAGCCGACGAACGCGAGGAACAGCAGCAGGCTGAGCGCCGCGAGGACGACGTTGAGGTCGATCGGCGGCACTACTCGGTGATCTCCAGGTCCTTCGGGTTCCAAGCGTTCGCCGAGCGGGTGAGCACGTTGAGAGGGTTGGTGTCGACGACCAGGGTGCCGTTCACGTCGTTGATGTGGAAGAGGTCGAGCGGCCGCGGCGCGGGTCCGCCCTTCACCACGGCGGTGTGCTTGTCGTAGAGCGAGCCGTGACAGGGGCAGTGGAACTGATCCTCGCCCGCGTTCCAGGGCACCGTGCAGCCGAGGTGTGTGCATTTGCGGTACGCGGCGGCGATGCCGCCCGGCGCATGCAACAGAAAGAACTTCCCCTCGATGTTGAGGATCGGCGCGTCGTTGGACGATTTGAACTGCGACAGGATGCTGTCCTTCGACCCGACCGGGACCTTGGCGCCAAGGCCGACGATCTTGTTCACGCGGAAGAACGGGACGAACACTGCGCTGAGCTCCGCGGTCGCGAGCAGGGTGCCGGCGAGGAAGCCCAGGCGCAGCAGCTGACGGCGCTTGATGCGGCCGATGAGGCCCATCGTCGTGGTGTCGGTGTGTGGCCGGATCACGCTAGCCCCCGGCCGGTGGCGCGTAGCACTGGTGCGTCGCCGGCACGGCCCACGGCGCGAAGATATCCATACCCGGGCCGCGCATCGACGTGCCGACGATCGTGAGCACCAGGTACGTGGCGACCCAGCCCGTGTAGACGGCGATCATCCACTCGCGCGTGCTCGCGGCCCACAGGCGCTGGACCACGAGGACGAGCAGCAGCGAGAGCCCGATCATGAGCGCGACCGGGATGACGTAGTTCGGCAGGAGCTGCTTTCCGCCGGGGAAGTACTCGCTGGCGAACTCGATGTAGCCGTGCGCCTTGAGGAAGGCGTCGAGCAGGATCAGCGTGAACGTGAGGATCGTCGAGTAGACCGCAGCGAAGATCGCGATCCGCTTTCCGTTCGGCGTGGTGAAGTAGATCCCGACGCCCTCGCGGCTCCGATCGATGTACGGGATGGCCGCCATGAAGACGAGCCAGATGGTCGGCACGACCACGCCTGCGAGCCCCTTGTCCATGTGCAGTAGCAGTTCCTGCAGGTTGAGGAGATACCACGGGGCCTTGGACGGGTTCGGCGTGCAGTCCGAGGTCTGGTGATCCTGAAGCGGTGCGTTGAAGGCGGCGGCGATCGCGAAGAGGCCGATCGACCACAGCATCGCGGCGATGAACTCGATGACCAGAAGATGCGGCCACACCATCGCCGTGTCCTCGACGCGCTTGTCCACCCGGACGATCGAGTCCTGACGGACAAAGGCGAGCAGCCGGAGCCGCTTCTCCTGTCCCGGGAACGGCTGTGGCCCGCGGGGTGTGGTCATCGAGGAGCTAGAGAGGCCCGGTGATGCCGCCGTCTTTCCTGATCCGCCAGAAGTGGATGGCGATCAGGAATCCGGTCAGCAGCGGTAACGCGACGACGTGCAGCACGTAGAAACGTAAGAGCGCGTTCGGCCCCAACTGGAAGCCGCCGAACGCGACGAAGCTGAACTCGTCACCGATGAACGGTGTCGCGCGTGCAATCTCGTAGCCGACGGTCACGGCCCAGAACGCGAGCTGATCCCACGGCAGCAGATACCCCGTGTAGCTCAGCAGGATCGTGAAGAAAAAGAGGAGCGTCCCGACCACCCAGTTGAACTCGCGCGGCGGCTTGTACGACCCCGTGTAGAACACACGGATCATATGGAGGAACACAGTG
>VBGS01000010.1 GCA_005889445.1 Chloroflexota bacterium | reverse complement strand
ACGCCACGCGGTATGTACGGCGTCGCAAACCGGGCAGGCGGGAACCGACCGCCCCGGTCCGCCGTTCCTAAGACATGCGCATCCTGACGCTGGCGCTCGCGTGTGTCGCCGTCGCCGCCTGCGGTGGCGCGGCGACGCTGGACACCGCCTCGCCCTCACCGAGCGCCTCGGCCGCCGAGAGCGCGACCGTGGCGCCGGCGGGGACGGTCACGGCGACGGCGATCACGGTCATCGGCACGACCCCGCCCATCACGGGCACGCTCCCGCCCAGCCCGACGCCGGCGCCGACGACCACACCCAGCCCGGCGCCCGGGGGGCTGACCCAGGCGCAGCTCAAGTACCGCATCGTCGACCGGTTCGGTCGGCTCCTGTTCTGCGACCCCGACTACTACCCGGTCGCGCGCGCCGACGAGCAAGCGCTGGCGCACGAGCGGCTCCCAGCGATCCAACAGGACGCGCCCACGTTCAGCGCGATCCTCTCCCACCTGGGCATCGCGCCCGCGAGCTCGTATACGAAAGAGCAGGAGCTCGCGATCTACCGCGACTGGAAGATGCTGAACGCGATCCGTCTCGAGCCAGTGAGCGCGGGATTCCATTTCACCGGGGTCTTTGGGTCGCCGTCGACACAGCAGGGCACGCGCGTTGACGGGACGATCGATCAGCGGGGCACCATCACGGTCGCGAGCGCGACACCGAGTGGGCCGCCTCCGTGCCCGATCTGTCTCGCCCGTGGGACGCGCATCGCGACACCCTCGGGGGAGGTTGCGGTGGAGGACCTCCGGATCGGTGACGTCGTGCTGACCACGGATGAAAGCGGCGCGCGCGTGTCCGCTCCGCTCGTCATGATCGGCAGCACGCCGGTGCCCTCGACGCACCGCGTCGTGCACCTTGTTCTCGCCGACGGGCGGACGGTGAACGTGTCTCCTGGACATCCCGCGGCTGACGGTCAACCAGTCGGCGACCTCGCCGCCGGCGACCGCTACGACGGCGCGATCGTGACGAGCGCGGAGCTCGTCCCCTACACCGGCGGCGCGACGTTCGACGTGCTCCCGGCTGGCGCGACCGGCATGTACTGGGCGAACGGGGTTCCGCTCGGGTCGACGCTCTTCGGCCGCTAGCTTCCCAGAAGCTCCGTCGTCAGGAAGTCCACGATCCGTCCATAGGCGTCCTCGGCGTTCGCACGGTGGGTGAACCCGTGGCCTTCGTCCGGATAGACGACGTACTCGACACGACGACCGAGCGCACGCAGTCGCTCGACGACCTGATCGGACTCCTCCTGCGGCACGCGCGGGTCGTTCGTTCCCTGAAGGATGAGCATCGGGCAGCGGACCTTGTCGATGTGCGTGATCGGCGAGCGCTCGATCAGCCTGGCGCGATCGGTCTCGAGATCGCCGATCCATCGACCGAGGAACCGCCGCCAGTTGGGCTGCGCGTTCTCGAGCATCGTCACCAGGTTCGCGACACCGAACACGTCGACCGCGCAGCGCCAGACGTCGGGCATCTGCGTCACGCACAGGAGCGTCGCGAATCCGCCGTACGACCCGCCGTAGACCGCCAGTCGCTCGCGGTCGAGCTCGCGCTGCTGGGTCATCCACGCGGTGACCGCGCGCAGGTCGCGCAGATCGATGCCGCCCCAGTCCCGGTGGATCGCGGCCTGCCAGCCGCGACCGTACCCCGTGGACCCGTGGATGTTCGGGACGACCAGCGCGATCCCGCGATCGACGAGCGCGGCAAGATGCGTCAGATGGGCTCCGAACGCCGGACGCGACTGCCCTTCCGGCCCGCCGTGCGGATAGAGCACGGCCGGCACCTTGCCGCGTGCTCGTTTCGGGCGGTACACGAAGCACGGGATCGCGCCGTCTGCCGCGGGGATCCGGATGAGCTCGGGCTCGACGAGCTCCTCCGGGGGCACCGCGAGCGAAGAAGTCAGCGCGACCCGCGCGACGCCGGTTTCGACGTCGAGCGTCCAGACCTGCCACGGCTCCGTCGACGAGAGGCGGACGAACGCGGCGCGCGACCCATTCGCCGAGAGGACCAGGTCCTCGCACACGCCTCCGTCGAGCGACCGCTCGCGAAGGCCGCCGCCGCGGGCACGCCAGCGCAGGAGCGAGTAACCGTCCTCGTTCACCGACCAGATCTGCACGCGGCCGTCAGCTGACGACGCCGCGAGCTCCACGTCCCATGACGGACGATCGATCGGCTCGATCGTCCCGGACCCAGGATCGATCGAGCCCAGCCAGAGATGATCGCTGCCCTCGTCGGTGATCACGAGCGGCCGGCCATCACTGGCCCAGCCGGCGGGGACATGGGAGACATCCTCTTGATGCACGGTGATGTCGCGGGACGCGCCACTTCGTGGGTCGACGATGAGAAGGTCCTGCGTGGTGTTGTCGAGGACGCGCATCACCAGCAGCGACGACCCGTCGGGTGACCAGCCGCCGACCACATGCCAGGCGGGCGCGGCGAGGAGCGTCCGCTCCGCGCGCGACGCGAGGTCGACGATGACGACATCCATGTCGGCCGCGGCCCGGGCGTTGCTCGAGAAGGCAACGAGCTTGCCATCGGGCGACCCCGCGTTCCACGAGAGCAGCCGCTGGACCCGGCCGCGCGGATCGACCGAGAGCGGCGAGCTCGGGCCGTCCGGATGACGGACGTACAGCTGATGGAGCTCGGTCCCGCCGCGATCGGCGGCGGCGACGAGCTCACCGCTGGCGCTCCAGCAGAGGCTTCGCACGGCGTGGTCCGGGGTCGTGATCGCGCGCTGCGGTGTGCCGCCGGTGGCCCCAACGGTCCACGCCTCGTAGGTCCCCGCGCCCTGGTCGGAGACGACCGCGAGTGTCGCGCCGTCGGGCGAGAGCGCGAGCGCCGAACGGCACGCGAAGCGACGGGTGGTGTGCGGCACCTGCGCGAGCCGCTCGCGCGGGTGGAAGTCGCTCAGGGGCCGGTAGCGGGGCACGGGTGCCGATGCTAGGCGGAGGTCACCGAAGGAGCTCCGCAAGCTGCGCAGCGTTGGTCACGGCCTTGTCGCCGTAACAGTTGTTCATGAGCAGGTGCACTTCCTTGGCGTCGCTCGCCATCTCCTCGATCTT
This sequence comes from Chloroflexota bacterium, assembly GCA_005889445.1. Classification (GTDB taxonomy): domain Bacteria; phylum Chloroflexota; class Limnocylindria; order P2-11E; family P2-11E; genus 3-1-20CM-2-70-9. The sequence continues at coordinate 11,045 of VBGS01000010.1, read as the reverse complement.
CGGGACCCACTCGGCCAGCTCCTTCTTCGAATACAGGTAGTCGAACCGCTCGGCGGCGGTGAGGCCGGGCTTCTTCCAGCGGTGTATGTCAGGCCGTGCTCCCGGAGGAAGCCCAGAGTCTCCTCGCGATTCCGCTCGCTCATCCAGGTCGCGTTCCGAAACTCGACCGCGAGCCGATCGTCGGGTAGGAGCTCGCGCGCGCGGACGATCTCGTCTTTGTTCGCGCGCGAGATCGCGAACCAGTCGGGGTACTGGAGCAGGATCGCCCCCAGCTTTCCAGCTTTCCGGAGCGGCTCGAGGCCGACCCAGTAGCGCGCGAACAGCTCCTCGCGCGCGTCCTTCGGGAAATCCTTGGGGTAGACGCGCTTCTTTGCCTGCGCCTCCTTAGAAAGGGCCTCACGGACGTCCTTGGGCAGTCGCTTCGGGTCGGTGTGATGGGTGGTGAGGGTGGCGAACGCCTTGAAATTCATGACGAACTCGTCGGGGGTCCGCTCGGCCCAGAGCTGCGCCTGCTTCTGCGACGGCAGGGCGTAATACGACGCGTCGTTCTCGACGACCGGGAAGCGCTCCGCGTAGTACCCCAGACGCTTCTCGGGATTGTCCTTGACCCGCTCGGGGTACCAGCCCGATTCGACGAGCGTCGGATCGGTCCAGGAGCAGGTCCCGACGAGCAGCTTCGCCTTTCTCTTCGGCATCGAACGCTAGAAGCGGTCGGCTTCCTCTCCGTAAAGGCTGGGGTCGAGCTCCTCGGCCTTGCTGCTCCGCTGCGCGAGGCCCATCACCAGGACCGCGAGCAGGATCATCAGCGCGATGAACGACATGAGCTGCCCGCGCCCGCTCGTGATGAAGGCGAGGGTCCCGAGCGCCGCGGTCATCAGGTAGATCAGCAGAACGGCCTGCTGATGCGTCAGCCCGACGTCGAGCAGCCGGTGATGGAAGTGCCCGCGGTCCGGCGCGAACGGCGGCCGTCCGGCGAGCATGCGGCGCACGAACACATAGAACGTGTCGATGATCGGCACGCCGAGCACGAGGAGCGCCGCCGCGACCTTGGCGGTCCCGAAGATGGAGAGGACCGCGAGCATCGTTCCGAGGAACGCGACGCCCGTGGTCCCGAGGAACAGTCGCGCCGGATGGAAGTTGAACAGAAGAAAGCCGGCGATCGCGCCCGCGAGCGAGAAGCCCATCCACGCGACGAACGGCTCGGAGACCTGCGGCAGCAGCGCAAGCCCGCCGAGCGTGACCGCCGCGATCGCGGCGACGCCTGCTGCGAGTCCATCGAGGCCGTCGATGAAATTCAGCGCGACGTTCATCCCGACGATCCAGAACATCGTGAACGCGACCGAGATCGGGAACGCGAGCTCGACCAGCTGATCCGAGGTCGGATCGTTGACGAAGTCGATGTGGATCCCCGCCGCGACGATGATCGCCGCGACGATGAACAGGCCGAGGAACTGCCAGCGCGCGCGAAGCTCGAGCACGTCGTCGATGAGGCCGACGCTCATCCCAAGGAGCGCGGCGATCGCGGTGAGCGTGAACCGCGGCGAACGGACCTCCTCAGGTATCAGGAACGGTCCGCCAGCGACACGATCGACGAGCCAGAAGCTGAAGATGGCGAGTCCGAACGCGACCGCGATCGCGAGACCGCCCGGCCGCGGGATGGGTCGGGGATGCCGCCGCCGGCCGCCCGGCACGTCGAGCATGCCAAGGCGCCGGGCGAACGCACCCACAAGTGGTGTCGCGAGGGCGGCCAGCACGAAGGCGAGGAGCGTGCTTCCCACGAGGAGAATCGCGGTGGAGGACATCGCCGGCACGATACCGCCTGCATCGCATACCCCGTTCCAGCGCGGAGCGCCTTCTTAGATCCGGCGGTCGCCCGTGGGCGTCAGACTCCTCCTCCGGCCTCCCTCGAGCGCGAGGGCTAGGCTCGGAGTCTGGAAGCCAAGGCCTAGAAGTAGCGAGACAGCAGCGAGAGAAGGAGACCAACGATGCCGCTCTACATGGACGTGCACAAGAAAGCACCCGAGGGGACAAAGGCGAAGGACGTCGCCGACGCGCACATGGCCGACGTGAGGACCCAGGGCAAGTACGGGGTGCAGTACCTGCGTTACTGGTTCGACGAGAAGAACGGGAAGATCTTCTGCCTCGTCGACGCGCCGAGCCCTGACGCCGCGAACAAGGTGCACAAGGAAGCGCACGGCCTCGTGGCCGACGAGATCTACCCGGTCACCGAAGGCTTCTAGCCCGTCCCGAACTGACGATCCCCGGCGTCGCCGAGACCGGGAACGATGTAGCCCTTCGCGTTGAGCCGCTCATCGAGCGCGGCGACATGGATCGGCACATCGGGGTGCGCGTCCGTCAGGGCGCGCACCCCTTCAGGTGCCGCGATGATCCCGACGTATTTGACCCGCTTCGCGCCCCACTTCTTGAGGATGTCGATCGTCGCGCTCGCTGAGCCACCCGTCGCGAGCATCGGGTCGAGCACGAGGCAGAGCTGCACCGTGGCCGACGACGGAAGCTTGTTGTAGTACTCGATCGGCCGGAGGGTGTGCTCGTCGCGGAAGAGCCCGATGTGCCACACCTGCGCCTCGGGCATGAGCTCGAGCGCGGCCTCGACCATGCCGATCCCCGCGCGGAGCACAGGGACGAGGCCGATCTTGTCGCGAAGGCGGGCGCCGGTGTGCGGCGCGAGCGGTGTCTTCACCTGACGCGGCTCGGTCGGCAGATCGGCGGTCGCCTCATAGAGAAGGAGCGTGGCGATCTCGCCGACGAGCTCGCGAAAGATCTTCGGCGGCGTGGTCTCGTCGCGAAGCCGCGTCACCTTCTCCTGCACGAGCGGATGACGCGAGACGTGGACCTGCTCGGTCAGGCGTTCACCTTTTCGAGAGTGATCCCCGGCACCGGGTAACGGCGCGTGAGGTCGAGGACCTCGGAGGCGACGTCCTTCGCGACGGACTCGTCTCCCTTCGCCTGCAGGATGCGGCCGATGAGCGCGCCGATCCGCTCCATCTCCGCGTCCTTCATCCCGCGCGTGGTGATCGCGGGCGTCCCGATGCGGATCCCCGAGGCGATGCCGGGCTTCTGCGGGTCGTAGGGGATCGTGTTCTTGTTCACCGTGATCCCGACCGCGTCGAGCGCCTTCTCAGCCTGCTTTCCGGTCAGCCCGAGCGGACGCACGTCGACGAGCATCAGATGGTTGTCGGTGCCGCCCGACACGATCCGCAGCCCCGCCGTGGCGAGCGCGGCCGCGAGGGTGCGCGCGTTCGTGCGGATCTGCTTCGCGTAGCCGCGGAACTCCGGCGTCGCGGCCTCCTTGAGCATCACCGCCTTGCCGGCGATCACATGCATGAGCGGGCCGCCCTGAACATTCGGGAAGACCGCGCTGTCGATGGCCTTCGCGTATTCCGCGTCGCAGAGGATCATCCCGCCGCGCGGCCCGCGCAGTGTTTTGTGCGTCGTCGTCGTCACGATCTGCGCGTACCCCACCGGGGTGGGGTGCTCCCCCGCCGCCACGAGGCCCGCGAAGTGCGCCATGTCGACGAGCAGGAGCGCGCCGGCCGCGTCGGCGATCTTACGGAGGCGAGGGAAATCGAAGATCCGCGGGTACGCTGTTGCGCCGGCGACGATGAGCCGCGGATGGTTCTCGTTCGCGAGGCGCTCGAGCTCGTCGTAGTCGAGCAGCTCGTCCTCTTTGCGGACCGCGTAGGCGACGAAGTGGTACAGCTTGCCCGAGAAGTTCACCGGCGATCCGTGCGTGAGGTGTCCGCCTTGGTCGAGCGCGAGCCCCAGCACGGTGTCGCCGGGCTTCAGGACCGCGGCGTACGCGGCCATGTTGGCCTGCGCGCCGGCGTGCGGCTGCACGTTCGCGTGCGCAGCTCCGAACAGCGCCTTCGCGCGCTCGATCGCGAGCGTTTCCGCGACGTCGACCCACTCGCAGCCGCCGTAGTAACGCCGCCCGGGATAGCCCTCGGCGTACTTGTTGGTGAGGACGCTGCCGACGGCCTCCATCACGGCGGGGCTGGTGTAGTTCTCCGACGCGATGAGCTCGATCTTCTCGACCTGCCGGCGTCGCTCGCCTTCGATGGCGGCATAGACCTCCGCGTCGACTCTTTCCAGTGCGTTCATCGGCCACGTCCCATTCCGCTCACGCCGTCTGCAGTGACGGGAGCACTCATTTCCAGCTTCGCGATCTGCCCGCGGCGGCGGGCATGACGACCGCCCTCGACACGAGCCGACAGGTACGCGTCGACGATCGCCTTCGCCAGGTCCTCGCCGATGACCCGCTCGCCTAAGGTGAGCAGGTTGAGGTCAACGTGCGCGACCGCATCGCGCGCGGACCACTCGTTGTCCACGACCGCGGCCCGCACCCCGGGGATCTTGTTCGCCGCCACCGCCGGTCCGATGCCCGACCCGCACGTGAAGATCCCCCGCTCCACCTCACCACTCGCGATGGCGTCCGCGAGCGGACCGACGATGAGCGGATAGTCGTCGTCGAGCGTCGTCGGCGGTCCGAACAGCACGACCGTGTGCCCGGCGGCGCGAATGTGGTCAAGGAGGACCGACTTCAGACGCTGCCCCGCATGATCGGCGCCGATGCCGATCTTCATGCGACGTTCGCGAGCGCGCCGGTGATCGCAGCCTCGCTGATCGCCCCCTGCCGAAGGATCTTCACCGGCTCGCTGGTGCAGTCCACGATCGTCGAGGACACGCCGCCGGGCGTCCTCCCGCCATCGAGGACCAGCGCGACGCGGCCCCCGAGCTGGGCGATGACCTCTTCCGCGGTGCGCGCGTCCGGCTCGCCTGAACGGTTCGCGCTGGTGACGGGCAACCCGCCACCGCTCGCCGCGATGAGTCGGCGTGCGAGCGCGTGATCCGGCACGCGGAAGGCCAGCGTCCCGCGGCGCGGCGCGACCAGCACGATCGTGAGCGGACCGGGCCAGAACCGCCGCGCGAGCGCGCGCGCCGCGGGCGTCACGATCGCGCTCGCCTCGAGATTTGACGCGTCGGAGAGCAGGACCGGGATCCGCTTCTCCTTGGGACGGTCCTTCGCGTCGTACAGCTTGCGAACGTGCTCGTGCCCCGCGGAGAGGCCGTAAACCGTATCGGTGGGGAACGCGACGAGCTCGCCTCGTGCGAGCGCGGCCGCGGCCTCCTCCACCGCCCCCGGCGAATCCGCCGCGAGGAGGCGCGTTTTCACGTCGTGGATGATAGCCGTCCGCATATGCCAAAGATCACGACGCAGGGCGTGCTGGAGCTATGCGATCGCGTCTACGGCTGCGACCTGGTTCATCCGGTAAGCGTCACGCGGATCGTCCGCTGTGGCCCGTACGGGCTGGGGTGATCCTTCGCGAGGACCCGAGCTCGGTCGGCATAGTGACGTTCGACTGCGTCGGCGAATCCGTTTTCAACACGAGCGTCGATGACGAGCGCGCGGTAGTCGCGGGCGCCCAGCTGCCGCTCGAGTTCAGCGAGCAGCGGCCAGACCAGCCCGCGACCGCGATGCGCCGGGGCGATGAGAACGTTGTTCAGAGTCGCGGCCCTCTCGGACCACCCCGGCGTCGCGACCGCGAAGCCGACGAGATCGTCCGCGATCTCCACGACGCCAACGACCGATCGTGGCGAAGCGATCTGGCGTCGCATCTCCGAGCGGGAGAAGGCGCGGTCCGCCCACTCCTCGCGTTCGAGGTCAAACATCCGCGCGCCGTAGGCGCGCCAGGCCGTTTCTCCCGCCGGGATCGTTCGAAAACGCGCTGCGGGACTAGGCGGGAGTGACCTTCTCCGCGTTCTCTTTGTTGCGGCGGGGGTCCATCGCCTTCTCATAGGTCACGCTCTGGCCTTCATTGAGAGAGTCGAATCCGCTGCCGGTGACCTGCGAACGGTGGAAGAAAAGGTCCGTGCCGTCGGATTGCTGGATGAAACCGAAACCGCGATCGCCAACGAGCTTCTTGATCGTTCCTGTAGCCAACGAGTTGTCCTTCTGCGGTGCCCGGCTTTAGCCGGTGGATCCGCGTGTCCTGGGTTTCGCGATGCGAGGTGCTCCCCATCGCTGCTCGGGGGGCGGCGCCGGATGCCGGTACTGGTGCGCAGCTTCTTCGTGAGCGGTCCGCCCGGCACTTGCCGCGCGGAGCGACTCCATCGATTTGGCGTCGGCGACGTGGAATTGCGCCGTGCATCCGTCGAATCGGCATGGGAAACCGCCTGAGCGCATTGGAACTCCTTCCGGGTGCGGACACGAGATCGATGCCCGTGTCGCGAGCATGAGGGGTGCAACAGAAACTGTAGCACCCGATCTCACGGAATCTGAACGAAAACGACGCGCGCTTCGCCCGCGAGGTCGCAGATCACTTGCGGTTTGCCCCCCACCGCGTGCCCGAGGAGCGCCGACACCTGATCGGCGAGGGGCGGGTCGACCTCAAAGAACGCACTCCCTGTTGGGCCGAGGACGCGAGACAGATCCGTTGCGGCGCGCCAGATCAGCTCGAGCCCGTCCTTTCCCGCAGTCACAGCAAGCTTGGGCTCGAACGCGAGCGAGGTGCGATCCCCGACGAGCTGCTCGAGTGAGTCGTCGCGCAGGTACGGAAGATTTGCGAGGACCACATCCACCGGCCGATCGAGCGGCGCGAAGAGGTCGCCCTGACGAAAGTCCACGCGATCGGCGACCCCATTCGCCGCGGCGTTCGCCCGTGCGACCGCGAGCGCATCCTCCGAGATGTCCGTCGCGATAACGCGCACGCTGGGCTCGTGCGCCGCGACGGCGACCGCGATCGCGCCCGATCCAGTGCCGACGTCGGCGACGGAGAGCGCACGCCCGCGGATGAGATCCCGTGCGGCGTCGACGAGCGTTTCCGTCTCGGGCCGCGGGATCAGCACGCGCGGATCGACCGCGAAGCGAAGGCCGTAGAACTCCTTGAAGCCTCGGAGGTAGGCGACGGGCTCACCTCTCGCGCGACGCTCGATCAACTCGCGGAAGCGTCGCATCGGGCCGTGCGACATCTCGGTGTCAGGGTGCGCGTACAGCGTCTCTTTTGAGATGCCGAGCACATCGGTCAGCAGAACATCGGCGTCGAGCGACGCGGTCGGGATCCCCGCGTGTCGGAGAACGGCGGCGCCGGCGTCACGCTCCTCACCCCACGTGCGCATGGCCGGAAGTATCGTCGGGTACGGTGCAGACGGAGCCCTCGCCGGCGGATCTCGCCGCGGCACGCCGCGTCGTCGATCGATACCTCCCGCGGGCGCCGCTCGAGCGATCGCCCTTGCTGTCCGAGGAGCTCGCCGCCGATATCTATCTGAAGATCGAGACGTTCAAGCCGACGCGCACGTTCAAGGTGCGCGGCGCGATCAACAAGATCGCCTCGCTTGACCCCGATCGACGCGCCCGCGGGGTGGTGGCCGCTTCGGCCGGAAGTCACGCGCAAGGCGTCGCGTACGCGGCATCGGCGCTGGGCGCGCCGGCGACGGTCGTCATGCCGCTCGGCGTGTCCGAGACGATCGTCCGCGTCTGCCGCGCGTACGGAGCGGATGTTCGTCTCGAGGGATCGGTCTACGACGACACGCTCGAGCTTGCTCATCGCATCGAACGTGACGAAGGCAAGACGTTCATCCATCCGTATGCGGATCCGCTCATCATCGCTGGGCAAGGGACCATCGGTCTGGAGATCGTGGAAGACCTTCCGGACGCCGGGGTCGTGATCGTGGCGGTCGGTGGCGGCGGCCTGATCACCGGGATCGCACTCGCGGTCCGCGCTTCAGGATCCAAGGCGACGGTGATCGGGGTCGAGCCGGAGGGCGCGGATGCGGTGGGCCGATCGGTCCGGGCTGGACGCGTCGTGACACTCGAGCACCCGCACAGCGTCGCCGACAAGCTCGTCGCGAAGAGCACCGACGCCCTGAACGTCGCTCTGGCGTCCCGCTACGTGGACGAGTTCGTCACGGTCACCGACCCGGACCTCGAAGCGGCCACCTACGAGTACATCGAGCAGCTGTCTCTCCTCGTCGAGCCCTCGGGCGCGGCTCCGCTCGCGGCCATCCGCGCCGGAAAGGTGGATCCGCGAGGCCGGAAGACGGTGCTTGTGATCAGCGGAGGGAACGCGACCGCCGAGCTCATCGCGCGAATCACTCGCGAGCGCACCCGGGTGAGCGCGTCGGCATGACGGTGCGGCACGAGCGGATCTCGGTCGCGACCACGCGACGCGAGGAGACCGTCGACATCACCGCTCGTGTCAAAGCCGCGGTCACGCGCGCGAAGATCGGCGACGGGATCGTCACGGTGACGGTCGCCCACACGACCGCCGCGGTGTTCGTCAACGAGAACGCCGATCCCGACGTGCAGAAGGATCTGCTCACCTCGCTCGAGCGAGCGGTTCCTCGCGATGCGAAGTACGCGCACGCCGAAGGAAACGGTCCCGCGCACGTGAAGGCGGTCCTCATCGGCAATTCGGTGAGCCTCTCGGTGCGAGAAGGTGCCGTCGATCTCGGCACATGGCAGGGGATCTACTTCGCGGAGCTCGATGGTCCGCGCGAGCGCAACGCGACCATAACTGTCATCGGGGACTAAGTCGTACCATCGCTCGTTTCCAGGGGAGCGGGAGGTACGCGCATCGCCATCACGTTGACGCGCAAGCCGTCGGTCAGCGCGCGCGACGCACAACACGCGCTGCGGACCGCGCTCTCACGCGGCGGCGACTGGGCCGAGCTTTTCTGGGAGCGGCACGAGACCTTGCAGCTCGTCCTCGACGACAACCACATCGAGGACGCGATCAGCGGGGTCGATCAGGGTGCCGGCATCCGCGTGACCAGCGGCGAGCGAACGACCTACGCGAATGCCAACGTGGCCGACGTCGATGACCTCATCGCCCTCGCCGGCCGCGCGGCGCGTGGCGTCTCCGAAGGCGGCGACCTCCACGAGCCCGCCACGCCGGAACCCGATGAGCTCCCGCGCCACTCGACGGTGACGATCGACCCGCGTGACGTGGCGGTCGAGCGGAAGGTGGGCCTGCTTCGCCGAGCCAACGAGGCCGCTCGGTCGCTCGACCCCCGGATCCAGCAAGTGACCGCGACCTACGCGGAAAGCGTTCAGGAAGTGCTCGTCGCCAACAGCGATGGCCTCCACCGCACAGACACACGTGTTCGGCTCAACCTCGCCGTCCACGTCGTCGCGAAGGAAGGCGACGTCCTCGAGTCGGGCTTCGAGGCCCTGCGGGGCACCGCCGGCTTCGAGATGCTGACGGACGAAGCGGTCGAGCAGGCGGCGACCGATGCCGCGCGTCGCGCGGTGCTCAACGTCGGAGCGGACCCCGCGCCGGCGGGCACATACACCGTCGTGCTCTCGAGCGAGGCCGGCGGCACGCTCATCCACGAGTCGGTCGGTCACGGGCTCGAAGCTGACCTCAACCTGAAGGGCCTCTCCGTGTACTCCGGCCGCATCGGCGAAAAGGTCGCGAGCGAGCTGATCACCGTCATCGACGACGGCACCGACCCGAACAAGCGCGGGACGGCGGCGATGGACGATGAGGGGACCCCGACCCAGCGGACCGTGTTGATCGAGCAGGGCGTCCTGAGGACGTATCTCTCTGACCGGAGGCACGCTGAGAAGCTCGGGATCCGCCGCAGCGGGAACGCGCGGCGTGAATCGTTCCGCTATCTGCCCATCTGCCGGATGACCACGACGATGATCGCGCGCGGGACCTCCGACCCGGCGGAGATCCTCCGCTCGGTGAAGGACGGCATCTTCGTGAAGAAGATGGGCGGCGGACAGGTCGATGTGGTCTCGGGGAATTTTGCGTTCGAGATCACCGAGTGTTACCGCATTCGCGACGGCAAGCTCGCTGGACCGCTTCGCGGCGCGACGCTGGTAGGCCAGGGTCCCAAGCTGATGAGCGAGATCGACATGGTGGGATCGGCTCATGCGGAGCCGTTCTCGCCGAAAGCGTTGCGGGTGGCACGGGTGAGTGGGTTGCGCGCGAGCCGTGGCCGGCCGCGGTCCTCGCGGGGGGCGGATACGGGTGCGGAGCGGGAAAGGCCGGCGAGCGCGCGGCCCCGAACCCGGGACAGGACCCGCAACGCGTCGCCGGCGGCGCCCCGTGAGCGAACGACTCTCGAACGAGGCCACAGTCGACACGGCGCTGCAGGCGCTGCGCGGGCTGGGCGTGGCGACAGGCGAGGTGTTCATGAGGGAAGCCCAATCAGGATCCATCGAGATCAAAGATGGCGTGATCGACAGCGTCATCGCGCGCGGGGAGCGCGGCGTCGGCATCCGCGTGCTCGACGAGCGGCGCATCGGCTTCTCGTACACGAGCGACCTGTCAGCCGACGGCATCCGTGCCTGCACCGATATCGCCCGCCGCATGTCGTTCGTCACCGAACCGGACGACGCGCTCGCGCTCGCGACCCGGCCGCTCGAGGACGTCGACCTGGACATCTACCAGGCCGGGGTCGTGGATCGCCGCCTGGACGAGCGCGGCGCGGTCGCGCTCGCGGTCGAGGTCGCGGCACGCGGGACCGATCCACGCGTGACGCAATTCCGCAAGACGACGTACAGCGATTCCGAGTCGACGACGATGATCGCGACGACCACCGGCGTGCGTGGCGCGTATCGCGAGACCTACTGCGGCGTGATGACGTCCGCGGTCGCGACCGAGGGCTCCGAGCGGCAGATCGGATATCACGGCGAGGCCGCACGGCGGTTCGCGGAGCTCGATCCGCAGCGGGTCGGCGAGCGACGAGCGCGGCGCGGTCGCGCTCGCGGTCGAGGTCGCGGCACGCGGGACCGATCCACGCGTGACGCAATTCCGCAAGACGACGTACAGCGATTCCGAGTCGACGACGATGATCGCGACGACCACCGGCGTGCGTGGCGCGTATCGCGAGACCTACTGCGGCGTGATGACGTCCGCGGTCGCGACCGAGGGCTCCGAGCGGCAGATCGGATATCACGGCGAGGCCGCACGGCGGTTCGCGGAGCTCGATCCGCAGCGGGTCGGCGAGCGCGCGGCGCGGCGCGCGGTCGAAAAGCTCGGGTCGAAGCCGCTCGCGACGCAGAAGATGGCCGT
>VBGS01000211.1 GCA_005889445.1 Chloroflexota bacterium | reverse complement strand
ACGAGAACGACTACTACTTCCAGGTCTCGCCGGACATCGCGAACGTTCCCGGCAACCCGTGGTTCGTCGCGACCCTGTGGCTCGCCGAGCACTACATCGCGATCGCCGATGACCTCGACGCCCTCGCGGCGCCGGCCCGGTTCCTCGAATGGTGCGCGACCCGTGCGCTTCCATCGGGGGTGCTGTCCGAGCAGGTCCACCCGTACACCGGCGAACCGCTCTCGGTGTCGCCGCTGACGTGGTCTCACGCCGCCTTCGTGAGCGCCGTGCAGCGCTACGCACGGAAGTCCGCCGCGATCAACCAGCGCGTGCGCACGCAGGTCCGCCGCGCCGGCGAAGTGATCGCGTGAGCGCGCGGCTCACGCTCCTCGGTGCCGTCGCGTTCGCGGTCATCGCGCTGGTGGCGTGCACGACGCCGCCACCACCCCCGCCGACGACGGAGGGGGTCGGGCTCAAGGCGAACTTCATCCTCGCCAATCCCGCGGGCCTTCTGGCGATGGACGACCGCGGCGAGGCCATCGGCCGCATCATCGATCTGCCCGCGCAGAGCGCGCCGGCGACGCCTGCGTTGCATCCCTCACGCAAGTCCGCGGTCTTCGCGCTCACTCAGCAGCCGAACAAGAAGACCGGCTTTGGATCCGACCTCTTCTCGGTCAACCTGGACGGGACCGGGTTCCGGCCAGTCGTGGAGCACGAGGCGGACAACGTGTTCTACGCGAGCCCGAGATTCGACTCGACGGGCAACCTTCTCTATTTCCATCGGCGGGCCGCGATCATCACCGGCGGATCGTTCATCGGCAACGAAGACGGCATCTTCCGACTCGACCTGCGCAGCGGAGAGCGCAGGCAGGTGGTCAAGGACGGCGCCGATCCGGACCTCGCGCCGGATGGCACGTGGCTCGTCTACGTCCACCTCACATGCAGGCGCCACGCTTTTCCCCGATCGCGTGCGAGATCGTCTTTTCCGCGGCCGGGCACGCGATCAGCCAGCCGGCCTCGAGCTCGTTCTACGCCTCGGGCTTCGTGAGTGGCGGCAAGCGAGGAGCCGCTCACCTCAACATCCCCTCCGACCTCGATATCGCGCCCTGCGACGGCACGAGCGTCAAGACGATCGCTACGACGGGAGACGACGTCGTGCCGGCCTGGTCGCCCGACGGCAAACGGATCGCATGGGTGGGCACCGGCGCGTTCTTCGTGCTCACGGTCGCGTCCGGCGGCGTGCAGACGCTCGCGCAGGGACAGAACTTCTTCTTCGGCGACCTCGTATGGGTGAAATAGCCGCAGCTCGCTGTCGGGCCTGACGGGCCGTCCGCGGTCAGGCGGGCGCGTCCGCCTCGGCGAAGCGGTAGCCCACACCGCGGACGGTCTGGATGAGGCGCGGCGCATTCGGGTCCGGCTCGATCTTTTCGCGAAGCCGTCCCACGTACACCTTGAGGTACTGGGTCTCGTACCGGTACTCCGGCCCCCACACGCGCGTGAGAAGGGCCTCGTGCGACAGCGCTTCGCCAGGGTGCGTCGCGAGCTCCGCGAGAAGGTTGAACTCCGTCGGGGTGAAGTGAACGTCCTTCCCGCCACGGCGGACGCGGCGCGCCGCCAGGTCGATGCTCATGTCGTGCGTCTCGACGAGACCGCCCCGCCGCTCTCGAGGCGCCGAACGGCGCAGCACGCTCTCGATGCGCGCGACGAGCTCGCCGGGTGAGAACGGTTTGGTGAGGTAGTCGTCCGCCCCGAGCTGCAGTCCCTTTATCTTGTCCTGCTCCAGACCGCGCGCGGTCAACACGATGATCGGAAGATCCGTTTTCTGCCGGACCTGTTCGAGGACGCTGAAGCCGTCTCGGCGCGGCAGCGCCAGATCGAGAACGACGAGATCCGGCCGCTCGCTGTAGATCAGCTCGAGCGCTTCTTCGCCATCGGCAGCCTCGATCGGGGTCAGGCCCTGCCGTGCGAGGGCGAGCGAGCTGCGCACGAGGGCGCGCACATCGGGCTCATCGTCGACGATGAGGATCTTGGTCACGGCGCGGCTAGCGGGAGCGACGTCACGAACGCGGCGCCACCGCCGGGATTCTCTTCGTATTCGAGCGTGCCCCCGTGGAGCGTCACGAGCGATCTCGCGATGGCCAGCCCGAGGCCGGACCCCGCGGTTCCGTCAGCCGTCTGTCCGCGGAAGAACTTGTCGAAGATACGCTGGCGGTCCGCCGCGGGGATCCCCGGACCATGGTCGCGGACCTCGATGCGCATCGCGTCGCCGCTGCGGTGCGCGGCGACGAGGATCGGCGTTCCCATGGGCGCGTAGCGGATCGCGTTGGCGACGACGTTCGCGAGCGCCTGCTGCATGCGGCTCCGGTCGGCGACCACTCTCAGCGGATTCGGATCGACATCGAGCGAGATCCACTGGCGGCGCTGCTTGGCGAGGACCGCGTGATCCGCGACGACATCACGCACCAGCGCGACCGGGTCGATCTCCTCCCGGTCGAGGGCGATCTGGCCTTCCTCGAGGCGCGCCATCTCGAGGAGCTGGGCGGTGAACTCCTCGAGGCGCTTCACGTTGCGCTCCGCGCTCTCCGCGAGCTCGCGCTGGGCCTGCGTGAGCGATCCGGGGCGCTCCCCGAGCAACAGCTCGACCGCGCCACGGACGACCGTGAGCGGGCTCCGAAAGTCGTGCGACATCGCCGCGAGGAATTCGCTCTTGATGCGGTCGGCCTGTCGTAGGGCATCCGCCTCGGCCGCCTGGCGCACGAACTTCTCGCGCTGGGCGCGCAGCGCGTCAAGCTCACGAAGGATTCCCGACATGAGATACGCCGCGAGGACGAAGACGCTCACGTGGAACGCCAGCCGTGGCGGCTCGACGGTGAGCCCCCAGACGTCGGAGCGGTACGCCGCGATCGCGACGTAGGCCACGGAGAGCGTCCCCGTCGCGATGAAGGCGCCCGCGGTCCCGAAGCGAAAGCCGCCAGCGATGATCAGGAGCACGGCGATGACGAAGGTCGTCCAGCTCGGGTCGCGCGCGAAGACGAGCATGCCGAGCGCGACGATGGCGATGTCCACGACGAACATCACACGCGTCATGGTTTCGAAGGACGCGAGGACGCGGGGCGAGTGAAGGAACCAGTACACGAGGGCCGCATAGAGCAGGACGAAAGCGCCGAGACCGAACACGTAGACCAGCCCGATGTTCGGAAAGAGCGGACCGAGGAAGAAGAGGAGTCCGGCGCCGCCGAGGCGAGCCCAGTTGAAGGTCCGCTCGAGGCGATCCGCCACGGTCCGTAACTTAGCGCGAAGCCGGACTGCGCGGCCGGTCTTCATGCCGCCGATGCCCGGTCGATACGAACG